>NZ_JBEYYR010000002.1:144493-439743 GCF_040645635.1 Streptomyces sp. NPDC046727 | reverse complement strand
GGACCAGCGTGCACAGCGTGATGCCCAGCTGGGCGGCCGCCAGCAGGGCCGAGACCCTGCCGCAGCGCGTCGACCAGGGAGTGCAGGTCGGCCTCGCCGCGGGCGGCGGTGCGGCGGAGCGCGTCGACGCGGTCGGCGACCGTGCGGGCGGCGCGGTCGGCGGCCACGGCGGCGATCAGGATGCCGGCGACGGTCACCGTGACCGCTCCGGCGAGCACGGCCCACAGGACGGGGCCGGTTCGTGCGCCGGTGGAGCGGATGCTGAACAGCACCGCGGCGGCGGCGCTGAGCGCGACCGCGAGGGGCGGCAGGACGGCGAGCCGCATGAGCTGGGGCCGTATGTGTGTTTCGGGCAGTGCGGGAGCGGGTCGGGCGACCGGCCGCCCGTGCTGGCCGCCCTCGCGGCGGTCGGCGCGGGCGGCCGGTGCTCGGAGGTGAGACATCTGCGTCCTCGTACTGGTCCGTCGGTCCTGTGTCCTCGTGCGGTGCGCGCCGCGGGCATGCGTCGATGCGGGCGTGCGTCATCGCGGCGTCGGACGGCGGGACAGGCGAATCCGGTGCGCGTCGCCCGACGGACACTCACAGTAGTTGCCTGGGCATCATGTGCGGTGGGCAGTTGACAAAGTCCCCCGAGGAGCGTCCCGCTCTGGTATGAGGTCTCGTACGAAAGTCCGATGACCGCTGCTCGACACCCGATCGAACCCGACCAGAACCGATCTCCCCTGCTCACAGGCGGTCGTGAACGGAACGAGCGGGTCGATCACCCGCACGCCGATCCCCCGAGTCGAGCGACAGCGACACCCATCGCCGAACTCCCTCCACCCCGCCACCGCGGCGATCACGGGCGCCTCGACACCCGCCCCGCCCCGGCCGATTGTTACGCAACGTGCTCGCTTTGGCCTTGACCGGCGTGCGGGCGAAGCTGAGACTGGTGTACGTAGTACGTGTGCTTCGTAGGTGTACGACACATGGGTGCACGGCACATATCCCGCGCGTCACGGCACGACAGAGGGGAGGCTCTCCATGGCCTTCCACGCGCTTCGCGAACCGGGCCCGGCACGGACGCGGTTCTGGGCGGAAGTCGGCCTGGGGACCTTGTCCGGGCTGCTCTTCCTCATCACGCTGATCTGGCCCCAGTGGATCGAACTCGCTTTCGATGTCGATCCGGACGCCGGCAGCGGGGCGGTCGAATGGCTGATCGTGGCCATCACCGCCCTGGTCACCGCCCTGTGCGCGCTCGGCGCGCGCGTCGAGTGGCGCCGCACCCACCCCGCCGGCGCGCATTCCGCCCGCTAGCGGCACCAGGCTGAGGGAGACGGAGGACTGTCATGCCTGAAGACCTCAGCGAACTCGTCCGCAAGGCCCCTCTGAGCTTCCTCGGCACGGTCGTCCGGCTCGGCGACTCGCGCGTGGCGAGCGTCCCGGCCGACGACCGTACGGCCGTGGTCCGGGTGGCCGAGGTGCTGCACGCGCCGGACGCCTTCAAGCGGCTCGGCGGCAGCGAGGTCACCGTACGGCTGTCGGACGACCTCGACCCGCCGGCCGTCGGCGACGCGGCGGCCTTCTTCACCGACGGAACGGCCTACGGCGAGGGTCTCGCCGTCCAGGAGGTCGGGCGCCTGCCCGCCGAGGCGGTGCAGCCGCATGTGTCCCGCGCGGCGAGGACCGCCGACGCCATGCCGTTCTCGGCGGTGGAACGCGATCTGCGGGACACGGACATGGTCGCCCACGCCGACGAGGCGGACGCGGTCGTCGTCGGCGTCGTCGTGGGGCTGCGTCAGGCGGCGAGCCCGACAGCCTCGGGCGAACGGGTCTCGGAGCACGCCCCCGACTGGTGGCTCGCGCTGCTCGACGTGGCGCATGTGGAGCAGGGGGCGGTGGCTCCGGGGCAGCTCACGGTGCTCTACCCCAACAGCCGCGACTTCCGCTGGTACGACGCTCCCAAGCCGCAGGCCTCGCAGCAGGGCATGTGGTTCCTGCACGCGACCGAGGGCGCGCTGGCCGAGTGGGCGCCCTTCCAGATCCTCCACCCGGAGGACTACCAGCCGGAGCAGAATCTCGAAACGCTGCAGGCAGCGCGGAGGTGACGGGCATGCCCACGCTCAAGGTCGTCAACATCACCCCCGTCGCACTGAGCGGGGACCGTACCCAGGACGCCGAGCCCAGCCTCGCCGTCAACCCGGAGCACCCCGAGCTGATCGTGGCGACCGCGTTCACTCCCGACCCGATGGGCGGGCCGCTCGCCCCGGTCTACGTGTCGACCGACGGCGGGGACACCTGGGTGCTGCGCAGCATCGTTCCGGGCGGGACCGCGCGGCTCGGCACGGGTGACATCTCGGTCGGCTTCGCGTCCGAAGGCGGTGCCCTGTACGCGGGCATCCTCAACGCGAAGGCATCCCTGCAGGACATCCTCCGCATGCAGATCCTGCGCTCGCCGGACATCTCCGCGGCGGCGCCCATGGAGCTGCTCGTCAGCCGGGACCGGGTCGACCAGCCGTGGGTCGAGGCCGGGAGCGTCCAGGTGAACGGCGGCACCCGCGACCGTGTCTACGTCGGCAACAACGACCTGGGCCGGCCCCCCAGGTCCGCCGCCGTGGACGTCTCCGGCAACGCCCGCACGGCTCCGGCGCCCGCCGGCTTCCAGCGCAACACCATCGAGCAGCGCACCCCGTCCAGCCAGGACGGACCGCCCGTACGGACCGCCGTGCACCCGAACGGCACGGTCTACGCGGCCTTCGAGAGCTGGGCGGACGCGACCGACGGCGGGGGCGACACCGTGAACGTCACGTTCGACGTCGTCGTCACCCGTGACGACGACGGGGGCGTCGGCGCGAGCGCCTTCCAGGATCTCAAGGACGCCGGCGACTCGGCCATCGGCCAGCGGGTGGCGACGGGGCGGTCCGAGCGGTTCAACGCGTTCATGGGCCAGGAGCGCCTCGGCGGCGATCTCTCGATCGCGGTGGACCCCGCGGACGCGGCGAGTGTCTGGGTGGCCTGGTGCGACCGCGTCGGCGGGCAGACGGGCTGCACCCTGCACGTGCGCCGTTCGACCGACCTCGGGCAGACCTGGTCGTCGGACGTCCGTACCGTCACCGACGCCAAGAATCCGGCGCTGGCCGTCAACACCGACTCCCTGCTCGGCCTCGCCTGCCAGCAGTTCAAGCAGGGGCAGTGGGTGACGTCGCTGGAGCTGACGGACGACGCCTGGCAGACCACGGCGGAGCGGCATGTGCTGCACCAGGCGTCGGCCACCGTGCCCGTCGCGCGCTTCCTGCCGTACCTGGGCGACTACATCCGGCTGCTCACGGTCGGCCGGGACTTCTACGGCGTGTTCTCCGGGAACAACACGCCCGACCTGGCCAACTTCCCGGAGGGTGTGACCTATCGGCGGCACGCCGACTTCGTGCATCACCAACTGCTCGACCTGGACAACGTGACGCGGGTGCCGACGTCCATCGACCCGTTCTTCTTCCACCGGGCCGCGTAGGCGATCACGGCCGAGGCGCCCGCCGCTCCGGCGGGCGCCTCGTCCCATGCGACCCTGCGGTGGTCAGGAGAGTGCCGTGAGGCAGAACTGGACGAGCCCGGCGTCGACGTCCAGGACGATCCGCTCCATTTCGGCCCAGGGCGGGTGGAAGCCGCCGGCCTCGTCACCCCACTCGATGGTGAAGCCGAGGATCTTGCCCTTGCTCTCGTCGACGATGTGCCGGGAGTACGCGTAGTCGTCGCTGGTTCCACAGGTGGGATACAGCTGGTAGCCGGACATCGGGCGGTAGGTACGGCCGCGTACGCCGTTGACCGCCGCGCAGAACCGTTCGGCGAGCACGGTGGAGTCGTCGGCGTCGGACTTCTCCAAGTACTCCGCGTAGGCGTCCGAGGCGAGACCGCGCCGGCGGTCGTAGACGGCGTTGAGGAAGTTCTGCTGGGCGTCGTGGGACTGGCTCTCGTCGTCGCCCCAGACGGTCAGCATGTCCTCGGAGAAGCTGTGCACGTCGACGAACCAGCGGGTGCGCGGCCACGTGTCGAACAGCCAGCGGACGTTGCGGGTCTCGGGCTCGGAGAAGGGCTCCGGTCCCTGGTACACGAGCTCGCCGGGATCGGCCGAGACGCGAGGTGCCGCGTAGGGGTGGAAGGCGGTGTCGAAGTCGAACAGGAAATCGTAGTTGCGGTTGATGTCGACGCCGATGCGATCGGGATCGCCGCCGGACCGCGCCGGGTTGCGGTTCTTGCGCCACATCGGCTCGACGGTCTGGCTGTAGAGCCGGCCGTCCGGGTTGACCAGCGGGAAGACGACGAGGTCCAGTTCGAGCAGGATCTTGCGCACGTCGTCCGCGGTGAAGGTGGTTCCGCCGTACGCGAGACCGGTGCCGCCTCGGTACGCCTCCAGCAGGTCGGCGGCGAGGTGGACGAGGATCTCGCAGCTGCCCCATTCACGGGCGTGCACGCCGCCGATCAGCACGGCGCAGTCGTTGGTCCCGGCCGGGACGGATCCGATCCGCAGGGCGTGGCAGGCGCGGCCCTCGACCGAGGGCTCGGGCAGGTCGATCAGCTCGCTCGTGCTCGGGAAGGCGGTGGCCAGGCTGGTCACGGCGGACTCGACCTCGGTGATGTTCAGGTACGACATGGCGGCCCTCCCGGCGGCCTAGATCTTGTCGGCCAGTCCGTGCGGTACGGCGTCGGCGGGGGCGAACCGGTCGCCGTGGCCGACCTCGGCCAGACGCGCCTGCCCCTCGGCCGTGACGTCCCCGGTCACGGTGACGGACACGCCGTCGCGCTGGAGCGCCTCGGCCTCCTCGGGGGAGACGTAGGCCACGACGGAGCAGCTCCCGTCGTCGGCGCGGCGAGCGAGCCCGCCGACGTCGGGATGGGCCTCGCGCAGGAGTGCGCGCAGGGTTTCGACATCCCGGGCGGTCACCCGCACGCGCAGGATGGGCTGAGGACTGCTGGACATGACGGCTTCTTCCAGCGCCGTCGGGGCGCGCTCAGGCCGTGCCGACGGCGCGAGTCTGCGCGGGAGAAACGCAAGGTTTCCGGGCGATGGGCAGTGAGATCGAAGCTATGTGCAATTTACGACGATGCAGGGCTGTATGCCGGATGTGTACGTCGTACTCTCAGGGTGCTCCGCCGCCGTAGAACGCGTCAAGAGGCGCTTCGGGCAGCTGGCTCAGGAGACTGTCGAGGCCATTGGTGAGTTCGCGTTCGTCGTCGTACTCGCCGAAGTGCGGAACGAGGGCGCGCAGCCGTGGATAGTCGGCGGCGGACAGCCGGTGCAGGCCGAGGCGCAGCACCGGGTCCGGCTCCTCCGGGTTGTCGACGACCTGGCGCTTGTCCACGAGCAGACAGCCGAGGGTCCAGGACACGAAGGTGCGGTAGATCATCAGCGCGGTGGCGTCGTCGAATCCGGCGCGGGCGAGGACCGCGAACAGGTGCTCCGTCAGCTGGAGCCAGGGCTCGGGCCGCCGGGCCACGGGCACGGCGAGCGGGCGGGTGGCCACCACGGGCAGCACCTCGGGATGGGCGTGCACGGCACCGGCGAACGCCCGTGCGATGCGGCGCAGTTCGGTCCGCCACGGCGGTTCGGCCGACGCGGAGGCCGCGTCAGGGCGGACCCGCTCGACGGAGGTCCGCAGGCGTTCGTTGACCTCGGCGAAGAATGCCTCCACCAGGCCGTCGAGCAGCCCCTCCTTGCCGTCGATGTAGCGGTAGAGCGCCATCGGCTCCACACCCAGGTCGGCCGCCAGCCGGCGCATGGTCAGGGCCGTCAGCCCCTCCCGGTCCACTAGGGCGACGGCAGCGGCGAGCACCACGGGACGACTGAGACGTCGCCGCCGGTCCGGTTTGTTGCGCTCTACCATGGCCATGCTCCGCGTACAACGTACATTTCATTCATAATCGTACGTTTTATCCGCAGAAACGGAACCTCCTGCCGGTCAGGACCCGACCATCAGGGTCTCGGCCGCCGGGGCCGACGGGGGCGGTGCGGTCGTCATCGACGTGGCACCGGTTCCCTCGTCCGATGCGCTGGAGGTCCCGGCCCCGAGCAGGCCCGCCGGCCCTGCGGTTACGGCTTCGCAACCTGGTCAGAGCGGAGGCAAGGGGGATGCGCGCAGGGCGACTTCACCGCGTCCACAGCCCACTTCGACCCGACGATGCGCCATGCTCGACGACATGACACCGGATCACCCCGATCTCGCGTTGTTCCGCGAGACGTACGAAGCCAGGACATGATGCCGACGAGAATCCTGCTCGAAGGACGCCCCGGCGCGGGCAAAACGACCCTTGTCCGCCGACTGGCCACGCTCCTGCGCGACCGCAGGACCGTCGGCTTCACCACGGAGGAGATCCGGCAGGGCGGTGCACGCACCGGTTTCGCGCTGGAGACGCTGGAGGGCGGTCGCCGAGCCGTGCTCGCCCATGTCGACTTCCCGGGTCCCCCGCGGGTGGGCCGGTACGGCGTCGATCCGGACGTCATCGAGCAGTTGGCGCTGCCGTCGCTCATGTCGGTGGCAGCGGATCCCACTGCTGGAGATCTCGTGCTGATCGACGAGCTCGGGCGCATGGAACTGGCCTGCACCGCGTTCCAGGACACGGTCCGGTGTCTGTTCGAGTCCGACATCGACATCGTCGCCACAGTCCACGCACACCATGACCCGTTCACCGACGCCCTCAAGCAGCGCCCTGACGTCACGCTGCTCCAAGTGACCCGGACCAACCGGGACACGCTCCCCGAGGATCTGGCAGCCCGGCTCGAAGAGCCATGACGAGCAGAACGCCCCGCCGGCCGGCAGCCGACGGGACGTTCTCGCGTCCAACCCTCGAAGGGCTACACGAAATTCTTGGTCAGGGGGCCGGCCGGGGGCTTTTTGACCGTGAACGTCTTGGCGTACGAGTTCTTCTCGTTGTCGCTGTCCACGCAGGTGATCTTGGCGGTGGCCACCGTTCCGTTCGTCGGAATTCCTGTGAGCACGACCGAGTACGCCTCGACCTCGTCGTTACCGGGGAGCTCGTCCGAGTCGGCAGCTCCCTTCCTGGGCGTTATCGTGATGGTGTCCGGCACGGAATCCCCGAATTTCGCACAGCTCACCGTTCCCGATACGGCAACCTTCACTGCGGCGTGTGCCGTGCCGGTCGCCACCAGGGGAGCGGCGAGTGCCAGCGAGGCCACGACCGCGACGGAGCCGAGCGTCTTCCTTGTGTTGCTGCTGGTATTCCGCATTTCAGACCCCACGTTCAGACGGCTTTGCCGAGCGCACCTGCCGCTGAGGGCTGCATTCGACCCCGCATGCCCGGCATGGGGGTCGGCTGTGCATTCGCACTGGATGGCGCTGAGCGCCATGGGGGAGCCGCTTGATTCCGGCTTCGGACGCCAACTCCCCTGCGATGGAGCAGTCCTACAGGTGTGACGTACGTTTCGACCCTAGCGAGCAGCGGGCACTATGTCCACTTTTGACCGATATGCAGCCCGCTTACCCGAGTTCGAGAGTCGACGCCCCATGCTCTCCGCGGTCAGCCCTCGCCCACAAGGTCGAGGTCGTCACGAGACGCCACCGGCATGATCTCCGGAACGGGCCACTTGCGGTCCAGCGGCAGGGACACATCCCGCCACCACGGGCGCGTGGGGAGGACTCCAGCAGGCTCGAAGGGCTGGCCCGGTACAGGGACGGCGACCGCCTGCCCGACCGCGTCCGCTGCGGCCAGCGTCCACTCCCCCGGCTCGGCCCAGGGATGCGGGGCGAGGTTGAAGGTGCCCCAGTGGATCGGCAGCAGCACGCCGTGCGGCGCTCCGCCCTGCAGGTCGAGGTGGGCGCGCAGGCCCTCCTCGGGAGTCATGTGGATGTCGGGCCAGAACTCGCTGTACGCCCCGAGCTGGATCATCGTGGCGTCGAACGGGCCGTGGGTGGCGCCGATGTCCGTGAAGCCGTCGAAGTAGCCGGTGTCTCCGCTGTGGTAGATCCGGTGCTCTTCGCCGGCGACGGCCCAGGACGCCCAGAGGGTGTGCTGGGTGTTGCGCAGGCCCCGGCCGCAGAAGTGGCGGGCCGGGGTGGCGGTGAGGGTGAGCCCGCCGACCCGGGTGGACTCGTGCCAGTCCAGTTCGCGCAGCCGGTCCGGGGAGACGCCCCAGTGTTCGAGGTGGGCGCCGACGCCGAGCGGCACGGCGAACACGGTGTCCGTGCCGGCCAGCGCCTTGATGGTGGGCAGGTCCAGGTGGTCGTAGTGGTCGTGGGAGATGACGACGACGTCGACCGGTCCGAGCGCGGCCAGCGGCAGCGGGACCGGGTGCAGCCGCTTGGGCCCGGCGAAGGGGAACGGGGAGCAGCGCTCGCCCCAGACGGGGTCGAACAGGACCCGGTGACCGTCCATCTCGGCGAGCACGCTGGAGTGGCCCATCCAGGTCAGTCTGAGTCCGGACGCGGGCGGCTTGGCCAGGTCGGCGAAGGTCGTGGGGTGCACCGGAACGGTGCCCTTGGGGGCGCGCAACGGACGGGTGTCCTTGTCGAGGAACACCTTGGCGAGATCGCGCGTGGAGCCGGACGGCCGGGTGCGCGCGGGGCCGCCGGGGTTCTGGAAGACACCGTCCTTGAAGTGCGGCGAGCGGCGGATACGCGCCAGGCGCTCACCGCTGGGGTCCGCGCCGAAGGCAGCGGGCCGCAGCACGCGGAGCCCGGAGCTGGCGGAACGCAAACCGGTCACGGTACCTCCCGGTGGAGTGGGTGAGGCCCTCCATTATGGTCGGCCCCTCCGACAGTCCGGACACGGCGGGGTGCACCCGGCCGCCGCCGGTGATCCGCCCAGTGCGTTGACAGGGCCGGGACCGGCTCCTGATACTGACTCGCGGTTCAGTAACATTCGCCGTCGCTCCCCCGGAGATCGCATGACCGCCCCGCTGATGTCGCTCGTCTGGACCGACCATGTCACGGGCCGCCGGGGCTTCCTCGTCGTGGACCGGCTGGTGCGGGGCGTGGCCAGCGGCGGGCTGCGGATGCGGCCCGGCTGCACGCTGGAGGAGGTGGCGGGGCTCGCCCGTGGCATGACGATGAAGGAGGCCCTGCACTACGACCCCGCGGGCCGCTACATCCCCCTCGGCGGCGCGAAGGGCGGCATCGACTGCGATCCGCGGGACCCACGGGCGTACGGGCTCCTCGTCCGCTATCTGCGCGCCATGCGGCCGTACATCGAGAGCCTGTGGGCCACCGGCGAGGATCTCGGCCTGAGCCAGGACCTGGTGGACCGCGCGGCGGCCGAGGCGGGCCTGGTCTCCACCGTGCAGGCGGTGTATCCGCTGCTCGACGACGAGTCGGCGGCCCGTGAGCGGCTCGCGGACGCCTTCGCGGTGGAGGTGGACGGCATCGGCCTGGACGAGCTGGCGGGCGGCTGCGGGGTCGCCGAGTCGGTGCTGGCGGCCCTGGACCGGGCGGCGGTGCCGTACGCGGGTACCCGGGTCGCCGTGCAGGGGCTCGGCACGATGGGCGGGGCCACCGCGCGCTTCCTCGCGCGCGCGGGTCTGACGGTGGTGGCCGTGGCCGACCTCAAGGGCACGATCGCCAACCCGGCGGGGCTCGACGTCGAGGCGCTGCTGGCGGCGCGCGACGGCTACGGCACCGTCGACCGCGGCGCGCTGCGCCCGGGCGACCGCGAACTGCCCGGCGACGCCTGGCTGTCCACGGAGGCGGAGGTGCTGGTGCCGGCCGCCGTGTCGTACGCGGTCGACAGCGCGTGCCAGGAGCGGATCCGGGCGCGCTGGATCGTCGAGGCCGCCAACATGCCCGTCGTCGCCGAGGCGGAGGCGCTGCTGGCCGCGCGCGGGGTGACGGTGCTGCCGGACGTGGTGGTCAACTCCGGGACGAACGCCTGGTGGTGGTGGACCCTGTTCGGCGACATCGGAGCGGACGCCGACGAGGCGTTCGCGTACATCCGGCGCTCGATGCGCGCCCTGGTGGGCCTGATGCTCGACCGCGCGGAGGCCGACGGGACGACACCGCGCGCGGCCGCGCACGCCCTGGTGACCGACCGGCTGCCGGTGATCGCGGAGCGCTTCGGCTGGTATCGCTGACGCTCCCGACGGGTTCGGCCGTAGGGGTCAGCGGCTAGGGTGACCGCGTGGCGAGAGTGCGGTTGAGCGTGGCGGAGCGGCGGGAGGAGCTGCTGCGGGCGGCGATAGAGCAGATCGAGGCGCGGGGCGTGGCGGCGGTCAGGATCGCCGACGTGGCCGCGGCCCTCGGGGTGAGCAACGCGCTGGTGCTGTACCACTTCTCCACGAAGGAGAAGCTGGTCGCCGCCGCGTTCACGTACGCGGCCCAGGACGACCTCGCGCACCTGCGCAAGCTGCTGGGCCGGCGGACCACCGCGCTGCGCCGGCTGCGGGCCGCGGTGCGCTGGTACGCGCCGACCGGGCAGGCCAAGGGCTGGCGGCTGTGGATCGAGGGCTGGGCCGTGGCGCTGCGTGAGCCCGCCCTGCGGGAGGTCACCCGGGACCTGGACAAGCAGTGGAAGGCGGCGATCACGGAGGTCATCGCCGAGGGCGTGGCGGCCGGCGAGTTCGGCTGCGCGGACCCGGTCGGTGCGGCGCTGCGGCTGACCGCGCTGCTGGACGGGCTCGCGGTGCAGCTGACGTCCTACCCGGGCGCGGTGGCGCGGTCCCGGGCGCAGGAGTGGGTGGACGACGCGCTCGCCCGGGAACTGGGCCTGGACCGGCGGGCGTTGACCGGACGGGAGCGGTGAGCGCGCACGCGTCCGCGCCCCGGACCACAGGGGCCCGGGGCACGGGCGGTCGGGTCAGGCGACCGAGGCGATGCGCATCTTGATGTCGTCCGGCGACAGCGTGCCCTTCGCGGTCACGTGGTCGCCGGAGGACTCGCCGCGCAGTCGGCGCCCGATCCAGGGGACGAGGTATTCGCGGGCCCACTGGACGTCGTCGCGGCGGACGTCCAGGGTGCCCCGGGGCGGCAGCGGCGGCCACGGCTGCTCCGGGTCGGCGGGGATCTCCAGGCCGAGGGCCTGTCCGGCGCGCAGGGCCACACGCGTGTGCCCCTCGGGCGAGAGGTGCAGCCGGTCGCTGTCCCAGGCCCTGCGGTCCTGCACGGACTTCAGGGACCACAGGTCGAGCACGGGGCAGCCGTACCGGTCGGCGATGGCGCGGACGTGCCCGTTGTAGGTGGCGATCTTGCCGCGCAGATGCTTGAGCACGGGGACACCACGGGTGTCGAAGCCGGTCGTCACCAGCACGGTGCCGGCGGCCTCGGTCAGCTGCGCCACGGCGCGCTCGAAGCGCTCGGCCACCTCGTCGGGGTCGGTGCCCGGGCGGATGATGTCGTTGCCGCCCGCGCAGAAGGAGACCAGGTCCGGAGCGATGTCGACGGCCTGCGGAAGCTGGTCGGCCACGATCTGGTCCAGCAGCTTCCCGCGCACGGCGAGGTTGGTGTACTGGAAGTCGCCCTCGGGACGCCGGTCGGCGAGCAGCACCGCGAACCGGTCGGCCCAGCCCACGAACGCCCCGTCGGGCCCGGGATCGCCGACGCCCTCGGTGAAGCTGTCCCCCACCGCCACGTACGACCCGATCACTGATCTGCTGTCATTCTTCGAATCGTCTGCCACGTCGGACCATGATTCACCTTCAGATGTGACCTACGCGACCGTAGGCAGGGGTTGACGAACGGTGAGATGAGCCACTCCTAAAGAATTTGCCAATCAGGAATACGGCTGCTCCCTGGGCTGTTGAACGCGGAACACACCGAAGGCCGGACCCGGGGATCGAGGGTCCGGCCTTCGGCAGCGTGTCAGGCAGGTGGTGCGAGGGGGCCGGGCGTCAGCCGACGGCGACGCCGTGCGTGCGGAGGTAGCCGACGGGGTCCACGTCCGAGCCGTAGTCCGGCGTGGTGCGGATCTCGAAGTGCAGGTGCGGGCCGGTCACATTGCCGGTGGCGCCGGACAGGCCGACCTGCTGGCCCGCGGTCACGGTCTGGCCGGCCGAGACGGAGAGCTGCGACAGGTGGGCGTACTGGGCGTAGTAGCCGTCGTTCAGCTTGATGACGACCTGGTTGCCGTACGCGCCGCCCCAGCCGGCGGAGACGACGGTGCCGGCGGCGACGGCCTTCAGGGGGGTGCCGGTCGGCACGACGAAGTCGACGCCGGTGTGGTAGCCGCTGGACCACATGCTGCCGGCCACGTGGTAGCCGGTGCCGATGGTGGCGCCGGCGACGGGGAGGGTGTAGCCGGCGGAGGCGGTCTGGGCGCCGCCGGACCCGGACTGCCGGGCGGGCTGTGCGGCGGCCGACCGTGAGGGCTTCGAGGCGGCCGAGGAGTGCTGCTGCGGGGCGGCGGACTCGGTGCGGGCCGGCGCGGCCTTCTCGCCGAGGCTGAGCTTCAGGCCCGGGTGGATCAGCGACGGGTCGGCACCGACGGCCTGCCGGTTGTCGTCGTAGAGCCGCTGCCAGCCGCCCCGGACGTGTTGCTCCTCGGCGATCTTCGAGAGGCAGTCGCCGCTGCGGACCGTGTAGGTGCGCGCGGCCTGATCCGACTGTGCGGCGGCCTTCTTCACCGTGCCCGGGAGGGACTGCACGGCCTTTCCGGACACGGACTGCGCGGGGGCGGCGGCGTGCGCTCCGGTGGCCCCGAGCAGCGGGAGGGCCAGGGCGGCGCCACCGGTTCCGGCGACGGCGATGGAGCGGGAAAAACGCGGGGTCTTGGGGCGTCGGTGCTTACCCTTGGGGGGCATGGCGCAATTCCTCTCCGGCGCCTGCGAGGTGAGCTGTCGGGTTCGGGCTGGAGCTGCCCGGCCGTGCGCGCACGGCTGCACCCCTGGCCTGTCGCGGAGACCGGACAGGCAGTCGTACCTGGTGGGTCCCCCGCTCCTGCCGACGCGGGTCAAGTGTGTGGGGACTCCGGTCGGCGGCAGGATTCGGCGTTCCGTCCGGAATGGTTGGGAACGTAAGCGAGCAAGACGCACGGAAACAAGCGGCAGGTTCCCGTTGTCCGTGTTTCGGATGATCGGATACGGGAATTCACGGTCACCCAGCGTGAATTCCCGCGCCCTTCGCTCCCTCAATTCGCCTTTTCGATACGGCGATTACGTGAACATGACGCGCGACGTACGGTCACGGATATGACGCTCCTCACGCCACTCGCCCCCATGGACCCCTATTCCGTAGCGAGTTGGAATGAAGGCGCTAATTCGGGCAGATAGCTCAGATGCGGCGCAGACGGAGAACCATCGCATCCAGGTCACCCTTGAGTCCCGTGCGCACTCCGTGATGCAGCAGCACCGCACCCCGGTACACTTCGCCCGTTTCGCGGCATTCGTACGATGCCGTCGGGTCGAGTCCGCGCAGCCGTACCGCCGGCACCGGCTCTCCGTGGCTCTGCGCCTGCAGCCAGGCGAGGACGACCGTCTCCTCCCCCCGGACGTACTGGACGGCGCTCAGACCGCCCGTCGGGGGCCGCAGCCGGTACAGCTCGCCGTGCTGCACGACCGGGCGGATCTCCTTGTACAGCTCCACCCACCGCCGGGCCTCGGCCAGCTCCTCCGCGCTCCACTCCGTCAGGTCGCCGCCGACCCCGAGCACGCCCGCCATGGCACTGACGAACCGGAAGCGCAGCGAGCTGACCCGGCCGTTGAGCTGCGTGTTCGGGCTGTCGGTGACCCAGGCGGCCATCACGCGCGCGGGGTGGATCTGGGTGAAGCCGTACTGAATGGCGAGGCGGTCCAGCGGGTCGGTGTTGTCGGAGGTCCACACCTGGTCGGTGCGGCTCAGCACGCCGAGGTCGATCCGGCCGCCGCCGCCCGAGCAGGACTCGAAGGCCACCTGGGGGTGGGCGGCCCGCAGCCGGTCGAGCAGGGCGTAGAGGGCGCGGACGTGGTCCACCCACAGGCGCTGCGGGTACGGTTCCCCGGGCCAGCCCGCGTCGGTGAAGCAGCGGTTGAAGTCCCACTTCACATAGTCGATCGGGGCGCTGGAGAGCAGGGTGTCCAGCTGCTCCCACAGGTACTCCTGGACGTCCTCGCGTGCGAGGTTGAGAACGAGCTGATTGCGCAGTTCCGTCCGCTTACGTCCCGGTTGGTACTGCACCCAGTCGGGGTGGGCGCGGTACAGCTCGCTGTCCGGGTTGACCATCTCCGGCTCGACCCAGATGCCGAACCGCATACCCAGGCCGTGCACCCGGTCGGCGAGGGGCTTGAGGCCGTGCGGGAAGCGGTCGGGGTTGGGTGTCCAGTCGCCGAGTCCGGCGCGGTCGCTGGTGCGGGCGCCGAACCAGCCGTCGTCCACCACGAACAGCTCGACACCGATCTCGGCGGCCCGGCGGGCGAGGGCGGCCTGCTGCTCCTCGGAGATGTCGAAGTTCGTCGCCTCCCAGGAGTTGAACAGCACGGGCCGGTCCCGCTCGGCCTCCGGGATGACGTACGCGCGCTGGTAGGCGTGCCAGGTGCGGCTCGCGCCGCCGTATCCACCGTCGCTCCACAGGCCCGCGAAGACAGGGGTGGTGTACGACTCTCCCGGCTGAAGGAGCAGCAGTCCCGAGTCGTCGTGGCCGGCACCGCCGGTGATCTGCACGCGCGCGTCCGGGAGTTGGGCGACCGCGATGCGCCAGGAGCCGGACCAGCCGAGCGCGCAGCCGTAGACCTCGCCGCGCTCCTCGGTGGCGTCGGTGTCGAGGGCGACCCAGGGCAGGTGCTGGTGGCCGGTGTGGCCGCGGCGGCTGCCGATGACCTTCTCGCCGTAGGTGAGCGGGGCGGTGGTGAGCCGGGACTCGGCGGCCCAGCGGCCGTGCAGCTGGGCCAGCCGCCAGCCCTCGCGGTCGGGCAGGGTCCAGGTGGCGGCGTCGGCCCGCAGCAGCTCCACGCGCGCGTGGCCGCCGTTCTCGACGGTCACCCAGCGCTCGACGACATCGCCGCGCATCCGGTAGTGCAGCGCGATCCCCACGCCGTCGTCGTCGAAGCGCAGCCGCAGCTCGTCGCCCTCCGTGTCGTACGCCACGAAGCGCCATTCGGTGCCGCGCCGCTCCTCGGTGCGGACGGACAGGGCGGGGCGGACGAAGCGGGGTCCGCCCTCGACGGGGTACTCCTCCCGGCCGTCGAGCGGGGACTCGAAGGGCCAGTAGCCGGGCAGGGGGCTCAGCGCGAGCGCCTCGGCGTCGGCGAGCGCGATCCGTGGCCCCCAGTGCAGATGGAGCAGCTCGTCCGCGCCGGTGAGATGCAGGGCATAACTGCTGCTGGGGCCTGACAGGAGCCAGGTGCGACCGTCTTCGGCGATGTCCACCATCGAGACCTCACAGGTGTCAACAGATCCCCTCAAGTGCCAACATCATCGAGGGCCGCCGGCCCTGCTGACAATGCCTGTGGACAACTCATTGCCCGAGGAAATCGATGCCGTATGGTCGACAGAGCGCCCGTCGACGAGCCGCGCCGGCGGGGCCGACCGGGAGGAGCCCCCGTGACGCAGCAGGTCCCGTCGACCGAGCCGGAGCTGGCCGGTGTGCGCAATTTCCGTGACGTGGGCGGGCTGCCCACGGTCGACGGACGGCGGGTGCGCCACGGAGTGCTGTTCCGCAGCGGCCATCTGGCGCACGCGACCGAACAGGACGCGGCCTTCCTCGCCTCCCTGGGCCTGCACACGATCTTCGACTTCCGCAACGCGGCCGACCAGAGGCTGGAGGGCCCCGATGTCGAGCTGCCCGGCGTGCGGAATGTGAACCTGCCGCTGAGCGACCCGGCGGACGGCGCCGAGTTCTGGAAGATGGTCCGCGACGGCGACCTCGACCAGCTGCGCGCGATCCTGGACGACGGCAAGGGGGCGGCCCGGATGATCGCCTCCTACCGGAAGATCGTCAAGGAGCGCACCGCCGAGCACTCCAGGGTGCTGAACGCGCTCGCCGACGACAGCGTCCCCGCGCTGATGCACTGTGCGGCCGGCAAGGACCGGGCGGGCATCTCCATAGCCGTCACGCTCCTGGCCGTGGGCGTCGAGCGCGAGGCGATCGTCGCCGACTACCTGGAGTCCAACGCCAAGCACCGGCGCTACAAGGTCCGCCGCAGCGGCAGCGCGGACACCGCGTACACCCCCGAGGTGATGGAGCTGCTCAACCCGCTCTTCGACGCCCGCGCCGCATACCTGGAGGCGGCCTTCGCGAGCATCGAGGAGACCTGGGGCGGCGTCGAGACCTATCTGGCCCAGGGCCTCGGCCTCTCCCCCGAGTCCCGCGACCGGCTGCGCGAGCGCCTGCTGGACTGACGGGAGCCGGTCAGGGCGCCCAGGGCAGGCGGACGGCCTCGATCTCGGGGTCGCGCAGCAGGGCCTCGACGAGCGCGGCGGGGCCCGCCACCTTCGTGGCCCACAGGTCGTAGTCGGTGCACAGGACCCAGGAGCGGTCCTCGGCCCACAGGTTGGACGGGCTGAAGTCGGCCTCGGGGTTGTCGTACAGCATCCGCGCGTCGCCCAGCCGGCCGGACCGTACGTGCGGGTTCTCGAAGTCGACGGCACCCAGCAGCAGCGGGTTGTAGTAGGCCAGGCAGCGGGTGTCCGGGCCCGCCGGGCTGTGCTCGGTGAGGATCTCGACCAGCCGGTTCCAGCTCTCGCGGTCCAGGCTGCCCTCGGTGGGCGGATCGAGGGCGACGGGCCAGCTGCCGCCCCGCTTCACCGACGGGAAGCACCGGTACGAGGGCAGTAGCCCCTCGGGCACCAGGGGGTCGCCGGTCCGTGCGGCCAGCTCCGCCCAGCGCAGCCGCCGCCAGCCGGGCCCGGGATGCCCGGAACGGCCCAGGCCGCCTCCCGTCGCGGTGCCCAGCTCCGTGAGGTCGATGCCCGCGAGGACCGTCCGCTCGACGCCGCCGTCCGCCACACGGGCCCGGCGGTACTCGTCGTACGTCAGGCCGGCCGGGGCCTGCTCGTGCTCGTACATGGCGTTGAGCACCCAGGCCGCGTCCGGCAACGGCGGCGGCATGAACCCGGTGATGCCGTCACCGGCCAGCTCGTGCAGCCAGTCGGCGGTACGGGGCGAGGCGAGGGGCCAGCGAGCGGTCGTCGGGTCGCGGGTCTCGGGCATCCGAGCATGATGGCACGCCGGCTCGGCCGCTCAGCCCTTGGCGCCCACCGCGAACAGCAGGTAGAGGAACGCGGCGAGGACGTGCCCGAGCGCGATGTAGATGATCAGGCGGATCCACAGGGAACGAGGGAACTTCTCCTCGAAGTCGCTCATGGCAGCTCTCCGGTCAGCGGGCCCAGGCACAGGGTGGCCGTGGGGCTCTGCAGCAGGGTGTGGACGAACAAAAGCTCCACGCCGTCGTGGTCCTCGGCGGCGAGGCGGTGCGGGGTGAGCGAGTCGAAGTGCGCGCTGTCGCCGGGCCCGAGCAGGTGCGCGGTGTCGCCGAGCCGCAGCCGCAGGCGCCCCTTGAGGACGTAGAGCCACTCCTCGCCGGGGTGGACGCGCACGATGTCGCCCTGCGAGCCGTACGGCACACTCACCCGCAGGGCCTGCATGCCGCGGCCGGCCGCCCCGGCCTGGACGTACGTCCACCCGCCCGCCCGGGTCGGCTCCATGTCGGCGGCCCGCACGATCGCGTGCCGGTCGGCGACCGTCTCGCCGAGCAGCTCCGACACGGTCGTACCGTAGATGCGGGCGAGTGCGAGGAGCATCGGCAGCGAGGGCTGGCGGTGCCCGGTCTCCAGGCGCGAGAGGTGGGCCGGGGACAGTCCGGCGGTCCGGGCCGCGGCCTCCAGGGTGAGGCCGGCGCGCCGGCGCAGGGCGCGCAGCTGCGGCGCGACGGCGGGCAGGTCCTCGCCCTGGCCCGCCGGTGGCGGGGCGTCTGAGGCGTTCATGCCTCCATTGAGCCCGAGCTTTGCCCTCTGGGCAATTTTCTTGCCCCTGAGACAAAAGCGCGCCGAGCCGCCGCTCCGCACCCCGCCCTGTTACGATCAAGCTCAGGATTTGAACACGTTCAAACCAGGGGGAGTCTCATGCCTGCGAACACCGCACCCGACCCGGCCGACACACCCGCCGGCGCCCTCGGTCCGACCGCCCTTGTGCTGGGCGCCATAGCCGCCGTGTCCACATGGCCGACGATCATGCTGCTTCCGGTGATGTTCCTCGCCGGAGGGCTCGCCGTCACGTTCGGCCTGATGGGCGCCCACTACGCCCGCCTCGGCATCGGCCGGATGTGGACCGCCGTGACCGGAGCCGTCCTGGGCGCGACCGGACTGCTGTACCTCCCCTTCCTGCTCCTCCTGGCCCCCTAGGCCCGTCCTCAGCGGTTCGCCACCGCCTGCTTGATCAGGGTCTTGCCGAAGTCCCACATGAGGCCGCCGCCGCTGTGCGCGTCGTCCATCACCGCGGTGAAGGCGTCCACGAACCGGTCCACGTCGGCCTCGTCGAGGACCAGCGGGGGGATGAGCTTGATCACCTCCAGGTGGTCGCCGGACACCTGGGTGAGGATCCGGTGCTTCTGCAGCAGCGGTACGACGACCATCTGGGCGAACAGTCCCTTGCGGGCCGCCTGGAGCATGGTCCAGCGGCTGCGCAGCTTCAGTGAGGACGGCCTGCCGAACTCGATGCCGATCATCAGGCCCCGGCCACGGACGTCGGCGAGCAGCTCGTACGTGTCGATCAGCGCGGCGAGCCGGGACCTGAGCAGCTCGCCCGTCCGGCGCACACCCGCGACGATCTGCTCGTTCTCCATGACCGAGAGCACGGCGAGGCCGCACGCCATCGCCTGGGCGTTGGACCCGAAACTCGCCGAGTGCACCAGGACGCGGTCCATGGACGAGTAGACCTTCTTGAAGATCCACTCCTTGCCGAGGGTGGCGCCGACCGGCACATAGCCGCCGGACAGCGCCTTGGCCACGCACACCAGGTCCGGTTCGACACCGTCCTCGTGCTGGTAGGCGTAGAAGTCGCCGGTGCGGCCGAGGCCGGTCTGCACCTCGTCGGCGATGAGCAGGGCCTTGTGCTTGTGCAGCAGTTCCTGCGCGGCGCGCAGATAGCCGGGCGGCGCCTCGTGCACCCCCTTGCCCTGGATCGGCTCCACGATCAGCGCGGCCACGTCACCCTTCCTCAGCTCCCGGGCCAGCGCGTCCAGATCGCCGAGCGGTACGGCGGTGTCGGGCAGCAGCGGGGCGAAGCCGTCGCGGAAGCCGTCCTCGCCGTTGACCGACAGCGAGCCGGTGGTCAGGCCGTGGAAGGCGTGGTCGCAGTAGAGGACGCGCGGCCTGCCGGTGGCGTACCGGGCGAACTTCAGGGCCGTCTCGACGGCTTCGGTGCCGCTGTTGCCGAAGAACACCCGGTCCAGGTGCGGGCTCTGGGCCAGCAGTCGCTCGGCGAGCAGGCCGGGCAGCGGCTGGCAGTCGAAGCGGGTCAGGTCGGCGAGGTCCAGGTCGAGGACGTCGTGCAGCGCCTTGCGGACGACCGGATGATGGCGGCCCAGGCCCATCACCCCGAACCCGGCGAGCATGTCCAGGTAGTCGTTGCCGTCCGCGTCGAAGAAGTGCGCCCCCTCGGCGCGCTCGTAGACCTTGTCGAAGCCGATGGTGTGCAGCATGCGCGGCAGCTGCGGGTTGAGGTGCCTGGCGTGCAGCTCGTAGCGTTCGGCTCCGCGCTCGGCGAGCAGGGCGCCGAGGTCGAACTCGGTGGTCATTCACTCTCCTTGGCTGTGCCGCCCGCGTCCTTGACGGCCAGGCTCGCGCTGATCCGCCCGGCGATCTCGACGGGCGTGAGGCCGATGTCGGCCAGCACCTCGCCGCGCTTGGCGTGCGCGAGGAACTGCTCCGGGATGCCGAACCGCCGTACCGGCACGTCCACGTCGGCGTCGCCGAGGGCCAGTGCCACGGCCGAGCCGACGCCGGCGGCCCGGCTGTTGTCCTCGACCACGGCCACCAGCCGGTGCCGGGCGGCGAGGCCGGGCAGGGCGGGGTCGACGGGCTTGACCCATCGCGGGTCCACGACCGTGCAGTCGATGCCCCGGCCTTCGAGGAGTTCGGCGGCCTGGAGGCACACGGACGCCATCACGCCGACGGCCACCAGCAGCACCTCGGGGCGGTCGGCACGGTGCAGGACGTCCATGCCGCCGACGTGGTCGACCGCCGGGACGCGCGGGCCGACGGACTCCTTCGGGAAGCGGACCAGGGTGGGCGCGTCGTCCACGGCGACGGCCTCGCGCAGCTGCGCGCGCAACTGGTCGGCGTCGCGCGGGGCGGCGATCCTGAGGCCCGGGACGACCTGCAGGACCGACATGTCCCACATGCCGTTGTGGGAGGCCCCGTCGGCGCCGGTGACACCGGCCCGGTCCAGGACGAAGGTGACCCCGCAGCGGTGCAGGGCGACATCCATCAGCAGCTGGTCGAAGGCCCGGTTGAGGAAGGTGGCGTAGACGGCGACGACCGGGTGCAGCCCGCCGGTCGCGAGCCCGGCCGCCGACACGGCCGCGTGCTGCTCGGCGATGCCCACGTCCCACACCCGGTCCGGGAAGCGCTCGGCGAACCGGCCCAGACCGACCGGGTGCAGCATGGCCGCCGTGATCGCCACGACGTCCTCGCGCTCCTCCCCGATCCTCACGATCTCCTCGCCGAACACCGAGGTCCAGGAGGGCCCGCCGGCCGGGGCGAGCGGCTCGCAGGTGAGCGGGTCCATCACGCCGACGGTGTGGAAGTGGTCCTCCTCGTGCGCGAGGGCCGGCTCGTAGCCGCGGCCCTTCACGGTGAGGCAGTGGACCAGGACCGGGCCGTGGAAGCGTTTCGCGCGGCGCAGCGCCGACTCGACGGCCTTGATGTCGTGGCCGTCGATCGGGCCGAGGTACTTCAGCCCCAGGTCCTCGAACATGCCCTGCGGGGCGAAGGCGTCCTTGAAGCCCTTCTTGGCGCCGTGCAGGGACTCGTAGAGCGTGTGGCCGACGACCGGGGTGCGCTGGAGCACCTCCTTGCCCCAGGCGAGGACCTTCTCGTAGCCGTCGGTGGTGCGCAGGGTCGCCAGGTGGTTGGCGAGACCGCCGATGGTGGGGGCGTACGACCGCTCGTTGTCGTTGACGACGATGATCAGCGGCCGGTCCTTGGCCGCGGCGATGTTGTTCAGCGCCTCCCAGGCCATGCCGCCGGTCAGCGCGCCGTCGCCGATGACCGCGACCACATGGCCCTTCTCGCCCTGGACCTGGTTGGCCTTGGCCAGGCCGTCGGCCCAGCCGAGCGCGGTGGAGGCGTGGCTGTTCTCGATGACGTCGTGCTCGGACTCCTCGCGCGAGGGGTAGCCGGACAGTCCGCCCTTGCCGCGCAGCTTGGAGAAGTCCTGACGGCCGGTCAGCAGCTTGTGCACGTAGCTCTGGTGTCCGGTGTCCCAGAGAATGCGGTCGACCGGTGACTCGAAGACCCGGTGGAGCGCGATGGAGAGTTCCACCACGCCCAGATTGGGCCCGAGATGTCCGCCGGTCCGCGACACCGCGTGGACCAGGAACTCACGTATCTCTTCGGACAGTTCGCCGAGTTCCGCCTCGGACAGCGCCTTCAGGTCGCGTGGTCCCCGGATGCTCTCCAGAATGGTCACGCTCGGGCCCCCTCTCGGTCCGTGCCTTGCCTCAACTCACTTGGTCTGCGGGGCTCGTCCGCTCGGCGAGCTTCATGGCCTCCTCGATGAGGGTCTCCACGATCTTCGACTCGGGGACGGTCTTGACGACCTCGCCCTTGACGAAGATCTGTCCCTTGCCGTTGCCGGAGGCGACGCCGAGGTCGGCCTCGCGGGCCTCGCCCGGACCGTTGACCACACACCCCATCACCGCGACCCGCAGCGGCACTTCCATGCCGTCCAGGCCCGCGGTGACCTCCTCGGCGAGCTTGTACACGTCCACCTGGGCCCGGCCGCAGGACGGACAGGAGACGATCTCCAGGCGTCGCTGCCGCAGCCCCAGGGACTGAAGGATCTGGATGCCGACCTTGACCTCCTCGGCGGGCGGCGCGCTCAGCGACACGCGGATGGTGTCCCCGATGCCGCGCGAGAGCAACGCCCCGAAGGCCACGGCCGACTTGATCGTGCCCTGGAACGCCGGACCCGCCTCCGTCACGCCGAGGTGCAGCGGGTAGTCGCACTGCTCGGCGAGCTGCCGGTACGCCTCGATCATGACGACCGGGTCGTTGTGCTTCACGGAGATCTTGATGTCGCGGAAGTCGTGCTCCTCGAAGAGCGACGCCTCCCACAGGGCGCTCTCCACCAGCGCCTCGGGGGTGGCCTTGCCGTGCTTCCGCAGCAGCCGCCGGTCCAGGGAGCCGGCGTTGACGCCGATCCGGATCGGCGTGCCGTGGTCCTTGGCGGCGCGCGCGATCTCCTTCACCTTGTCGTCGAACTGCTTGATGTTGCCGGGGTTCACGCGGACCGCCGCACAGCCGGCCTCGATGGCCGCGAACACGTACTTCGGCTGGAAGTGGATGTCCGCGATCACCGGGATCTGTGACTTGCGGGCGATGGTCGCCAGGGCGTCCGCGTCGTCCTGCGTGGGGCAGGCGACACGGACGATCTGGCAGCCGGACGCGGTCAGCTCGGCGATCTGCTGGAGGGTGGCGCCGATGTCCGACGTACGGGTCGTCGTCATCGACTGCACCGACACCGGGGCTCCGCCCCCGACCGCCACCGGCCCGACGTGGATCTGCCGCGACAGCCGCCGCGGCGCCACCGGACGGACCGGTACCTCGGGAACGCCCAAGGGAACGGCGGTCATCGCGTCACTCCCGGTTTCCGGAGACGGTCTCGCGCATCGCCCGCAGGGACTCCTTCAGGGAACCCATGGTGGCGAGGACGGCGGTCGGCTCGTAGCCGCAGTGCGCCATGCAGTTGGCGCACCGCGGGTCCTTGCCGCGGCCGTACTTGTCCCAGTCGGTCTTCTCGATGAGTTCGCGGTACGTCGGCACGTACCCGTCGCTCATCAGGTAGCAGGGGCGCTGCCAGCCGAAGAGCGAGTAGTTCGGGATCGCCCACGCGGTGCACGGGAAGTCGACCTTGCCCTCCAGGAAGTCCAGGAAGAGCGGGGAGTGGTTGAGCCGCCACTTGCGCCGGTTGCCGCCCGCGAAGGCCTTCTTGAACAGTTCGCGGGTCTGCTCCACGCCGAGGAAGTGCTCCTGGTCGGGGGCCTTCTCATAGGCGTAGGCGGGCGAGATCATCATCTCGTCGACCTTGAGGTCGTCGTTGAGGAAGTTGAGCACCTCGACGATGGTCTGCGGGGTGTCGGTGTTGAAGAAGGTGGAGTTGGTGGTCACCCGGAAGCCGCGCCGCTTGGCCTCCTTGATGGCCTCCACCGCCTCGTCGAACACGCCTTCCTTCGCAACGGACTCGTCGTGCCGCTCGCGCAGTCCGTCGATGTGCACGGCGAACGCGAAGTAGGGCGAGGGCCTGAATTTGTCGATCTTCTTGCGCAGCAACATGGCGTTGGTGCACAGGAAGACGTATTTCCGCTTCGCCACCAACTGGCGCACGATCTCGTCGATCTGAGGATGCATCAGGGGCTCGCCGCCGGCGATGGACACCATCGGCGCGCCCGACTCCAGCACCGCGCCCACGGCCTGGGCGACCGGCATGCGCTGCTTGAGCACACCGGCCGGGTGCTGGATCTTGCCGCAGCCCTCGCACTTCAGATTGCAGGCGAACAGCGGTTCCAGCTCGACGATGAGCGGGAACTTGTCCCGCTTGCGGAGCTTCTGTTCAGCCAGGTATGTAGCGACCTTGATGGACTGACGCAACGGCATGGCCATCTGGCTCACCTCCGAGGGAGCGGCAAAGAACGGTGCCATTCGAAAAATGCAGGAAGGATGGAACGAAGAACACGGAAAGCTGATATTCCACCGCGCACGGTTCCGATCCGGACGAGTTCGTGTTCCGGGGCGTCCACGACCACCCGGACGGCCGCAACGGGGTGTTCGCCCGTCCGGACGGCGGCCAGGAGCGTGGCCGCCGACTCCATGTCGACCGCGATCGCGCCGGTGGCGCGCAGCTCGGACCGCTCCGGTCCGCGGACGACGTGGTCGGAGCCGGTGAGCGGCCCGGTGTGGACCGTGCGTCCGGGCAGCAGGCGCGCGAGTTCCTTGACGAGCAGTTCGGTGCCCACGCACGGGACGGTCCCGCGCGGGTCCCGGGTCTCCTCGGCGACGACCAGGTCGCCGGGGTGCATTCCGGGTGCCAGCCCGGCACAGAATCCGGTGGCCAGCACGGCCGTGTCGGCCGGTGCCGGGCCGGCGAGGTGCCGGGTGACGGACCGTTCCGCCGCACGGGGCCCCATGCCCGTACGGACGAACGCCACCGGCCCGCCGGCACCGCTGCGGTCGCCGGTGCGCAGGGCGAGGTGCTCGATGCCGAGCGCGCAGGCGATCAGCAGCGGGGCCGGGGCGGGCTGGTGGGTCAAGTCAGCTCCCCTCGCCCGGCGACGAGGCCTGCCGGGCCGGGGCGAGCAGGTTCCGCTCGAAGGGGTCCCCGTGCAGGTACCGGCCGAGCGCGGTGAGCGGGAACACCTGCCGGTAGAGGTGGTAGTTGATGGAGAAGTCCCAGGGGAAGCCGGTGCCGGTGAAGTACGGCTCGTCCCAGCTGCCGTCCTCCCGCTGGGTCTCGGCCAGCCACTGGACACCCCGCTCGACGGCCTTGGAGCCCTTCTCCCCCGCGGCGAGCAGGGCCATCAGCGCCCACGCGGTCTGCGAGGCGGTGGAGGCGCCCCGGCCGCTCCACTCCTTGACGTACTTGTAGGAGCGCAGGTCCTCGCCCCAGCCGCCGTCGTCGTTCTGGACGCTCTCCAGCCAGGTCACCGCCCGCCGGATCGCCGGGTGCGAGCCGGGCAGTCCGGCCGCGGTGAGCGCGGGGACCACCGAACCGGTGCCGTAGATGTAGTTGACGCCCCAGCGGCCGAACCACGAGCCGTTGGACTCCTGCTCGGCGAGCAGCCAGTCGATGCCGCGCCGGGTGCGCGGGTCGTGGGCCAGGCCCTCGGCGGCGAGCATCTCCACGACGTGCGCGGTGACGTCCGCGGACGGCGGGTCGATGACCTCGCCGAAGTCGCAGAACGGCAGCCGGTTCGGGAAGGGGCTGGTGTTGTCGACGTCGAAGGCGCCCCAGGCGCCGTTCTTCGACTGCATCCCGAGGTTCCAGCGGACGGCGCGCCCGATGGCCCCGTCCACGCGGTCGGGGTCGTGGTGCCGGACCCGGCGCAGCGCGAGGGCGACCTCGGCGGTGTCGTCGATGTCCGGGTAGTTGTCGTTGTGGAACTCGAACGCCCAGCCGCCCGGAGGGAGTTGGGGTCGCCGGACGGCCCAGTCGCCGGGCCGGACGATCTCCTCGCCGAGCATCCAGTCGGCCGCCTTGACCAGCTGCGGATGGTCGACGGGCAGACCGGCGTCCACGAGGGCGATGGTGGCGAGGCAGGTGTCCCACACCGGGGACTGGCAGGCCTCGATCATCCGGGCGCCGTCCTCGCGCCAGACGGCGAAACGGTCCAGCGAGGCGAGGCCCTCGCGCAGCACCGGGTGCTCCAGGTCGTAGCCGAGCAGGCGCAGGGCGATGACCGAGTACACGGCCGGGGGCTGGATGCCGCCCCAGCAGCCGTCGTTCTCCTGGCGTTCGACGATCCAGCGGGCGGCCGAGTTCATCGCGGCCTTGCGGAGCCTGCGCACGGCGACCTTGCGGTAGCCGCGGACAACCTTGTCGAGCCGCTGGAAGAGCCCGTCCCAGCTCGCCACGGGGGCGAGCGGCTGGGGCGGGTTGGGCCGGTCCGGGTCGGTGTGCAGTTCGTCCAGCGGGAACGGCGCCGGGCGCACCGGGCGCTTCGCGGAGACGACGGTGAGCGGGACGATGGTCTGCCGGGCCCAGCATCCGAAGTTGTAGATGTTGAGCGGGAACCAGGTCGGGAAGTAGATGAGCTCCGGGGGGAGTTCGGGCAGGTCGTCCCACTTCCACCAGCCGAACAGGGCGAGCCAGATCCGGGTGAAGACCCGGGCCGCGGCGATGCCGCCGCGCTCGCGGACCCAGGCGGAGGCCTTCGCCATGTGCGGGGCGTCGGGCGCGTCGCCGGCCAGGCGCAGGGCGACGTACGCCTCGATGGTGGTGGACAGTTCGCCGGGCCCGCCGTAGAAGGTCGCCCAGGCGCCGTCCTCGCGCTGCTCGCCGCGGATGAACTTCGCGGCGCCCTGTGTGGTCTTCTCGTCCCGGATGCCCAGGAACTGACGGAGCAGCAGGTCCTCGGCGTCCATGGTGACGTTGGTCTCCAGGTCGCCCTTCCACCAGCCCTCGGTGTCCTGCTGGGCGAGCAGGAAGTCGGTGGCGCGCCGTGCGGCGCGCGCGGCGGCTTCTTGTACCCCGGCCGCCTCGGGGGTGGTGAGAGTGGTGTCGCTGGCCGCGGCAGCGCGGGACGGCAAGGTCGCCCCGGTGCTTCCGTCGGTCGTCGCTGTCATGGCTTCCCCTTCGTGCAGTCGTGCGAGTCGTGCTGCTGTGGGTCCGCCGTCGGCCGGTGCCCGTGCTGCACCGGCCGGCGACTACGCGCGGCGTGTGTGGCCGATAGTGCTCATCTCTTCCGTACGACGACGAAGTCGGCGAGCGCCGTGAAGGACTCCCGCACCCGGTCGGGCATGTCGACGGCGTCGAGGGCTTCGATGGCGATGACGTGCTGACGGCGGGCTTCCTCGGCCGTCCACTCACGGCCGCCGGCCTCCTCGATGAGGGCGGCGCGGGCCGCGAACTCCTCCTCGGAGAAGTTCTCGAAGTCGCTGCTCTTGGCGTCGGCGGCGAGGATCTCGCCGAGCTGCTCGGAGGCGGGGCCGCCGGCCGCGAGCGCGGCCACCACCGGCAGGGACTTCTTGCGCTGGCGCAGGTCGCTCCAGGTCTGCTTGCCAGTGGCCTCCGGGTCGCCCCAGATGCCGAGCAGGTCGTCCACGGCCTGGAAGGCGAGGCCGAGGTGGTAGCCGTACCGTTCCAGCGCGTCGGCGGTGGCGTCGTCCGCGCCGCCGAGGACCGCGCCGATGGAGGAGGCGCAGGCGAGCAGGGCACCGGTCTTGTTGCCCTCCATCTCCAGGCACTCCTCGACGCTCACCCGGTCGCGGTGCTCGTAGGAGATGTCCTGGGCCTGACCGTCGATCAGGGCGCGGGTGGCGGTGGTCAGCCGACGGGTGGCGCGGCCGGCCTCGACCGTGCCGAGTTCCAGCAGGACCTCGTTGGCGAGGGCGAACAGGGCGTCACCGACCAGGATGGCCTGGGCGGGTCCGTGCACCTTCCAGACGGTGTCGCGGTGCCGGCGCTGCTCGTCGCCGTCCATCAGGTCGTCGTGCAGCAGCGAGAAGTTGTGCACGAGTTCGACGGCGACGGCGCCCGGGATGCCCGCCTCGGGTGCGGCGCCGGTGACCTCGGCGGAGAGCACGGCGAGCGCGGGGCGGACGGCCTTGCCGCCGTCGCCGTCGGCCGGGTTGCCGGCGGCGTCGATCCAGCCGAAGTGGTAGGCGGCGACGGTGTCCATGGGAGGCGCCAGGCGGTCGACCGCCGCGCGCAGCACCGGCGTGGCCAGGGTCCGGCCACGCTCCAGGAGCGCGGTCACGTCCACCGCGGGCCTCCGATCGGGCGTCGCGGCCGGGGGCACAGTGGGCACAGTCTCTCCTCTTGTTGCGGTACCGGGGGTGCGGGGGCCGGCCGCCTGCTGATGGGGCATCAGGCCGCCTCCTCGAACTCGAAGAGGCGGCGGGGGCGGGGCCGGCCCAGGGCGCCGAGCGCGGCGTCGGCCGCGCTCACTCCACTGCGGACCGCACTCTCCATGGTCGCGGGCCACCCGGTGGCGGTCCACGCTCCGGCCAGGTACAGGCCGGGGGCCTTGGTGCGGGCGCCGGGCCGCAGCCGCCCGACGCCAGGGGTGGGGGCGAACGTCGCCGTGCGCTCCCGGGTCACGAAGAAGTCCAGCACCTCGGCCGCGCGTGTACCCGGGATCAGTCGTTCCAACTCGGGCAGGTAGCGCTCGCGGAGGTCGGCGACCGGCAGGTCGATCTCGTCGTGCGCGGCGGACTGGGACAGCGCGAGATATTGGCCGTTGCCCAGCCCCGAAGCGTGGGTACGGTCGAACACCCACTGCACCGGGGTGCCGAGGGCCGCGAAGAAGGGCCGCGCGAGCACTGGGCGGTCGTAGACGACATGGACGTTCAGGATCGGCGCGGTGCCGATCTCCAGCAGCCGCTCGGGGGCGTCCAGGGCGCCGGGCGGCAGCAGTCCGTGGGCCTCGCCCTGGGGTACGGCGAGGACGACGACGTCCGCGGACAGCGTCTCGCCGGGAACCTGAACGCTCCAGGCGCCGTTCTCGTTGTTAGAGACGGAGGTGACGCGTGTACGGACCTCGGTACGGACGCCCGCGGTGTCGAGCGCCTTGCGGGCCAGCCGGTCGTGCAGTTCGCCCAGCGGGACATGGGCCCAGCCGATGTCGGCCGCGCCCGGGTCGGACAGCAGACCGGTCTTGAACACCATCGCGGCGAGCCCCAGCGAGGCGTCGCCCGCGACCGCGTTGAGGGTGGCGACGCCGACCAGGTCCCACAGGGCCTCGACGGCGCGCGCCGACTGGCCGTGCGCGGCCAGCCAGCTGCCGAAGTCCTGGGTGTCCAGGGCCGGATCGGCGAGGTCGAGTCCCTTCAGCGCGAGCGCGGCACGCCCGACGGAAGCGCGCTCGGCGAGCGAGAGGTGCGGGTAGGCGGCCAGGCTGCGCCCCAGGTGGAGGGGGACGGGCAGCGGGTCGCGCCGCAGCCTGCCGAGCCGCCTGCCCTCGGGCTTGGCGACGTCGACGACGGGCACGTCCAGGCGGTCCTGCAGCGGTGCCAGCGCGGTGCCCTCGATCCGGTCGAGGAACCAGCGGTAGGCGGTACAGCAGCGCAGGTACACGTGCTGGCCGTTGTCGACGGTCAGTCCGCCGCGCTGGAAGGAGAAGGCGAGGCCGCCCAGCCTGGGCCTGCCTTCGAGCAAGGTGACCCGGATGCCCGCGTCCGCGAGAGCGAGCGCCGCGGTGATCCCGGCGAGGCCACCGCCGACCACGACGGCACTGCGGCCTGCCTGCCGCGAGGTGCCGGCGTGTTCTTGTGCGGAGGGTGAGCCGTCGCTCATCGTGCGTCCTTCCGTGCGTGCCGAGCGTGCTGGTTGAACGGTGCACGCCCGGCCGTCGCAGTCAGGGACGCCACGCCGCAGCGGAGGGTTGCCTGCCGCATGCCGTCTGGTGCGGTGAGGTCCATCAGGCGCGCCTCCGGACGGAGCGCCGGGAGACATGGCGGGTCACATGGCGGGTGTCGAGCCCGGACAGGCCGCGCACGGCGACGTACGCCTTCTCGTGTCCGGGCAGCGAGACCCGGCCGCGCAGCACGGCCTCCGGCTCGCGCTCGATGCGGTCCAGCAGCCGGCGGTAGATGCCGGCCATCGCGGCGACGCAGGCGCCGCTGCGCCGGTCGAGCATGGGCAGCAGCCGGTAGCCCTCGGCGAACAGGGCCCGGGCGCGCCGCACTTCGAAGTGGACGAGGCCGGCGAAGTCGGAGCCGTCCGGCGGGGTCGGCCCGTCGAAGCCGGCCGAGCAGCCGAACTTGGCGAGGTCGTCGGCGGGCAGATAGGTACGGCCGCCCGCCGCGTCCTCGCGGACGTCGCGGAGGATGTTGGTGAGCTGCAGCGCGAGACCGAGCGTGTCGGCGTACTCGGCCGCGCGTTCGGCGCCGCGGGCCCCCGGTTCGGTGCCGAACACGCCGAGCGAGAGGCGGCCGATGGCACCGGCGACACACCGGCAGTAGACCTTCAGGTCGTCCCAGGTCTCGTAGGTCTCCCCGCGTACGTCCATCTGGACGCCGTCGATCAGCTCGTCCAGGCCGCCGAGCGGGATCGGGAAGGCCCGCGCGGCATGGCTGAGGGCGACGGCCACCGGGTCGGTGTCGTCCTCCTCGACCTCGGCCTCGCGGACCCGGGCGAGCAGTGCCCGGGTGTCCTCGAGCCGCGCCAGCTTGGTCTCGCCGGGCAGGTCGCCGTCGCCGATGTCGTCCACGCGCCGGGAGAACGCGTACAGCGCCGACATGGCGCGGCGCTTTGCCGTCGGCAGCAGCCGGATACCGTACGCGAAGTTACGGGCCTGCTGCCCGGTGACGGCCTCGCAGTAGCTGTAGGCGGCGAGTACCGGTGCGGACACGTGCGGCGGAGAATCCACGGTCCGGATCACCCCTCTCCTCGCAGGATCACGCCCGCCTCACGCAGCAACTGGACCTTGCCGGGTCTGGGCGGGCCGGGAAGTACGTCGTATTCGGCGGCGGCGATCGACCGGATCGCCGCCCTTCCCCCCGCCACGAACCCCGCGAGCAGCAGCTTCAACCTGCCGTGGACGCTACCCACCAGGGGGGCGCCTTCATTCAGCAGATCGCGGGCGCGTTGTGCTTCGTATGCAACCAGGGCGCGCACCGATGCGCCCGCGGTTTTTGCGGAGAGGTCCGTTTCCTGGACATGAAAGCGCTTCATGTCCGCGGCCGGAAGGTAGATGCGGTCGCGGCCGAGGTCCTCGGCGACGTCCTGGAGGTGCTCCACGATCTGCAGGGCCGTGCAGATCGCGTCGGACAGCCGGATCCGCTCGGGGGTCGAGGTGCCGGTGACACCGAGGACGAGCCGGCCGACGGGGTTGGCCGACAGTTCGCAGTAGGCCAGGAGGTCGTCGTAGGTCTCGTACCGGGTGACGAGCTGGTCCTGGCGGTTGGCGGCGATCAGTCCGAGGAACGGTTCGGGGGTGAGGGCACGGCGGCGGACGGTGGGCTGCAGGCGGCGCAGCAGGGGGTGGCGCGGGGTGCCGTCGAAGACGCGGCGCAGGTCGGTCTCGAAGGCGTCGAGCAGGACCAGCCGGTCCGCGGCATCCGTGGCCGACACGCCGAGCGCCCGGGCGTCGGCTCCGCCGGGGGCGAGGTCGCCGTCGCCGATGTCGTCCACGAGGCGGGCGAAGCCGTAGACGGCCATGAGGTCGTCGCGCCAGGCCCTGGGCAGGAAGAAGGGGGCCACGGGGAAGTTCTCGCTCGTGGCCTTGTCCAGCGTGGCGCGTTCCAGAGAGGGCGCCGCGTCGGTGCGCGTCATCGGGCGCTGCCCGGCGCGGGGACGGCACATGCTGCGCTGAGCAGGGGAGTTTCCGTAGCCATTGCCGTCACATCTCCCGTTCTACACTGCCGACCCAATACACAGTATTTCGGACACGCCGCCCCGCCACGCGCGGGGACGCCCCCACGGAGGGTGTCGCGCATTATCGCCCCACTTGCCGGTTTCCGGCACCGGTACAGCTTACGTTGTACAACGCAGCACGGACCGTCGGGGTGTCCTGCACATCACAACAACACACCGATTGGCTCCAAGATTCCTAACGCCAGCGCGAGTTGACGTTTCCTTTGCAGACGCAGGGCCCCGCCGGAGGAATTCCGGCGGGGCCCTGGCCGAAACGGGTCACTTGCCCGTGAACTTCTCATACTCCTTGAGGACCTCGTCGGTGGGTCCGTCCATGCGCAGTTCACCGCGCTCCAGCCACAGCACGCGGTTGCAGGTGTCGCGGATGGATTTGTTGTTGTGGCTGACCAGAAAGACCGTTCCTGCCTCTTTGCGCAGTTCCCGGATCCGTTCCTCGGAGCGCTTCTGGAACTTGCGGTCACCGGTGGCCAACGCCTCGTCGATCATGAGCACGTCGTGGTCCTTGGCGGCGGCGATGGAGAACCGCAGCCGGGCCGCCATTCCGGAGGAGTACGTACGCATCGGCAGCGTGATGAAGTCGCCCTTCTCGTTGATGCCCGAGAAGTCCACGATGCTCTGGTAGCGCTCCTTGATCTGTTCCCGGGACATGCCCATGGCGAGACCGCCCAGGATGACGTTCCGCTCGCCCGTGAGGTCGTTCATCAGGGCCGCGTTCACACCCAGCAGGGACGGCTGGCCGTCGGTGTAGACCTTGCCCTTCTCCGCGGGCAGCAGGCCGGCGATGGCGCGCAGCAGGGTGGACTTGCCGGAACCGTTGGAGCCGATCAGGCCGATGGCCTCGCCGCGGTAGGCGACGAAGGAGACGCCGCGCACGGCGTGCACCTTGCGCACGCCCCGTTCCTCGCCGCGCTTGAGGATCCGGCTCAGCGCCGCGGTCGCGCTGCCCTTGCCGGTCTTGGCGCCGTTGACCCGGTAGACGATGTGGAGCTCGTCCGCGATGACCGTCGGGCGCGGGTCCTGGGTGGTGTTCTGCTCAGCCACGGCCGTACCGCTCCTCCGCCTTCCAGAAGTACACGAAGCCGCCGGCGAAGACGGCCACGGCCCAGAACAGGGCGATGGCCCACACGTGCGGCGGCAGGTTCGAGGCACCGTAGCCGTCGATCAGGGCGAACCGCATCAGGTCCATGTAGACCGCGGCCGGGTTCACCTGGAGCAGCCGGACGATCCACTCGGAGCGCCCCTCCAGCATCTTGTGGATCGAGAACATGACGCCGGAGGTGTACATCCAGGTGCGCAGGATGAACGGCATCAGCTGCGCGAGGTCCGGCGTCTTGGCTCCCATGCGGGCGACGATCAGCGCGAGCCCGGTGTTGAACAGGAACTGCAGCGCCAGCACCGGCACGATCAGCAGCCAGGACGGGCTCGGGTAGCTGCCGAAGCCGACCGCCACGATGAACAGCACGATCATCGAGAACAGCAGCTGCTGGAGCTGCTGGAGCGAGAAGGAGACCGGCAGGGAGGCGCGGGGGAAGTGCAGGGCGCGCACCAGGCCGAGGTTGCCGGAGATCGCGCGGACGCCCGACATCACCGAACTCTGCGTGAAGGTGAACACGAACACGCCGGTGACCAGGAACGGGATGTACACGTCCTGGGACATGCCGCGGCTGGCGTGCAGGATCAGCCCGAAGATGAAGAAGTAGACGGCCGCGTTGAGCAGGGGCGTGGCCACCTGCCAGAGCTGGCCGAGCTTGGCCTGGCTGTACTGAGCGGTCAGCTTCGCCTGGGAGAAGGCCAGGATGAAGTGGCGGCGCCCCCACAGCTGACGGACGTACTCCACGAGCGAGGGCCGGGCGCCGCTCACGGAGAGCCCGTACTTGGCGGCCAGCTCGGCCGCCGTCAGTCCCGCGTCGGGCGACGGGGCCGCGGTCGTGGCGACCGTGCCGTCGTGCGTGGTCTCACTCACAGGTGGAAACTTTCGTCTTCGGGTTCGTCTGCCGCGTGCCGTCCCACCCGGGGGGCGAACGCGCGTTCATGAGCTGTTCGACAGTAGCGACCGCTCAGGGTCGAGCTTGTCAGATCACCGGGGGACGGCCCAGTCGGGTGAGTCGCCACACGGTACGCCAGCGCATCGGGCGACGGGGACCGCAGGGCGTGGTCCAGCCTTCCCGGAAGCCGCCGAACCATGCCTTCAGGGCCGGCCGCGAGGGGCGGCGGAGCAGGGTGAGCAGCAGCCAGACGCCGAGGTAGACCGGGACCAGCGGGGCGGGGAGGTTGCGGCGGGCGAGCCAGACGCGGTTGCGGGCGACCATGCGGTGGTACACCGCGTGCCGCGAGGGCGCGGTCGTCGGGTGGTACAGCACCATGTCGGACCGGTAGTCGATCATCCAGCCCGCGTCGAGGGCCCGCCATGCCAGGTCGGTTTCCTCGTGCGCGTAGAAGAACGCGTCCGGGAGTCCGCCGACCTCCTCGAAGACGCGGGTACGGACGGCGTTGGCGCCGCCGAGGAAGGTGGTGACCCGGGAGGAGCGCATCGGGTCGGAGGCGCGCAGCCGGGGCACGTGCCGGCGCTGGGTCTCGCCGGTGTCGGGGTCGGCGATGCGGAAGCTGATGATGCCGAGATCGCTGTCCGCGGCGAAGGCCTCGCGGCACAGCTCGGCGGTGTCGTGGCGGGCGAGCAGGCCGTCGTCGTCGAGGAAGAGCAATATGTCGACATCGCGGCCACCGGGCCCGAACGCCTCTATGCCGACGTTGCGCCCGCCGGGGATGCCCAGGTTCTCCGGCAGCTCCCGGGTCCGTACGCCCTCGGGCACGTCCGGGACGGGCGAGCCGTTGCCGACGACGACCACCTCGACCGGGTCGCCGTCCTGCTTGGCGACCGAGTCGAGCAGGGCCCGCAGCTCCTCGGGCCGGTTGCCCATGGTGATGATCACCGCGCCGACCTTCATGGGCGCGCTCACTTCAGCCTGCTGGAGGCGAGGATGGACACCAGGTGCAGCAGGGTCTGCAGCATCGCGATGCCGGCGAGGACGGCCGTGCCGAGGCGGGTGAAGAACAGGTCGCCGCGGGCCTGGTCGACGATCGCGAGGACCACGATGAGCAGCGAGGCCTCGATGCCGAGGATCAGCCGGTGGAACTTCAGCGCCGAGGCGGCCCGCCGGGCCAGCGCCATGCCGGAGGAGCGCGGCTCGGAGGCGGCCTCCTGCACCGGGGGCTTGCCGGTCTGGTGCCGGGCGACACCGACCAGGTCGGTCTCCGCCTTGATCAGGATGGCGCCGAGCGCGGCGAGGGTGCCGAGGAAGGCCCACAGCCAGTCGATACGGCCGCTGCCCCACAGGTCGGCGGCGCGCAGCCCGAGGCCGACCAGGACGGCCGCGTCGGTCAGGTAGGCGCCGACGCGGTCCAGGTAGACCCCGCCGAGCGAGTACTGCTGCTTCCAGCGGGCGATCTCGCCGTCCACGCAGTCCAGCAGCAGGTACAGCTGGGTGGCGACCACGCCGAGCACGGCGCCCGCGATCCCCGGCACCAGCAGGGCCGGGGCGGCGAGCACACCGCAGACGGTCATCAGGTACGTGAGCTGGTTGGGCGTGACCCTGGTGTTCACCAGGTAGCGGTCGACGCGCAGGGACACCTCACGCATGTAGAGGCGTCCCGCCCAGTGCTCACCGCTGCGCCGGTCCTTCACCCCCGCGGGGTGGACGACCGGACGGAGTTCAGCTACCGATGGCCTTGACATAGTCGGCGTAGATGTCCTTGATCTGGTTCGTCTTGAGGTCGAGGTGTTCGAGGATCGTGTAGCGGCCGGGCCGGGTCTCCGGGGCGAACTCCACCGCGCGGACGAACTCGTCCACCGTGAAGCCGATCTCCTCCGGCAGCACCGGAAGCCCGTGCCGGCGCAGCACCTCGGCCATGTACGCCGACTCCTCGTGGGCGCCGCGCAGGTACATCGCGAAGGCGGCGCCGAGGCCGCACTGCTCGCCGTGGGCGGCGGCTCGCTTGGGGTAGAGCAGGTCGAAGGCGTGGTTGATCTCGTGGCAGGCGCCGGAGGACGGGCGGGAGTCGCCCGACACGGACATCGCGATACCGGTGAGGACCAGCGCCTCGGCCAGCACCTGGAGGAAGCCGTCGTCGCCGACTCCGCCGGGGTGCCGGAGCACCGCCTCGCCGGCCTGGCGGGCCATGGCGGCGGCCAGGCCGTCGATCTTCTCGCCGTTGACCCGGTTGGCCAGCTCCCAGTCCGCGACCGCGGAGATGTTGGAGATGGCGTCGCCGATGCCGGAGCGCACGAACCGGACGGGGGCCTCACGGATCACGTCGAGGTCGATGATGACCGCGATCGGGTTCGGCACGCCGTACGAGCCGCGGCCCGCGTCGTTGTCGAGGGTCGCGACCGGCGAGCACAGGCCGTCGTGGGCGAGGTTGGTGGCGACCGCGACCAGCGGCAGGCCGACCCGGGCCGCCGCGAACTTGGCGCAGTCGATGATCTTCCCGCCGCCGAGGCCGACGACCGCGTCGTAGTGGCCGGCCTTTATGTCGCTCGCCAGCCGCACCGCGTCGTCGATGGTGCCGCCGCCGACCTCGTACCAGCTCGCGCCGGGCAGCGTGGGGGCGATCCGCTCGCGCAGCCGGGCGCCCGAGCCGCCGCTGACGGCGACGGCGAGCCGGCCGGACTGCGAGACACGCTCGTCGGCGAGGACCGAGGCCAGGTCGTCCAGGGCACCCGGGCGGATGTCCACGACGACCGGCGAGGGGATCAGCCGGGTCAGTACTGGCACGCGATCTCCCGTCCGCGGGCGAGGTCGTCGTGGTTGTCGATCTCCACCCACTTGACGTCGCCGATCGGCGCCACGTCGATGCGGAAGCCGCGGTTGACCAGCTCCTGGTAGCCGTGCTCGTAGAACTGCTGCGGGTCGGTCTCCCAGACCGTCTTCAGCGCGTCCGCCAGCTCCGGCGCGGCGTCGCCCTCGATCAGGGTGACGCCGATGTACTCGCCGGTGGCCTCGGCCGGGTCCATCAGCTTGGTGATCCTCGTCATGCCCTTCTCGGGGTCGACGACGACCTTCATCTCCTCGTCGGCCAGGTTCTTCACCGTGTCCAGGGCGAGGATGATCTTCTTGCCGTCGCCACGGGCGGCGAGCAGCGTCTTCTCGACGGAGACCGGGTGGACGGTGTCGCCGTTGGCGAGGATCACGCCGTCCTTGAGGGCGTCACGGCCGCACCACAGGGAGTAGGCGTTGTTCCACTCCTCGGCCTTGTCGTTGTCGATGAGGGTGAGCTTGAGGCCGTACTTCCGCTCCAGGGCCGCCTTGCGCTCGTACACGGCCTCCTTGCGGTAGCCGACGATGATCGCGACCTCGGTCAGCCCGATCTCGGCGAAGTTGCCGAGGGTCAGGTCGAGCACCGTGATCGAGTCCTCTATGCCCGCAGGCCCCACCGGCACCAGCGCCTTCGGGAGGCTGTCGGTGTAGGGGCGCAGACGCCGTCCGGCGCCGGCCGCCAGCACGAGGCCGATCATGCGGGTTCTCCTTCATCGTGTACGGCGGGCGCCCCGGCGGACACCCAGAAGCGGATGCTCTCGACGAGCACCAGCAGGCCGACGGCCACGGCGAGGACCGTGAGCGCGACCGTGAACTGCGTGGCGGTGAGCACCACTGCCAGCACGGTGACCAGCAGCGTCCGCCCTTCCTGCCCCCCGATGGCGCGCACCAGCCAGGCCGGAGGCGCTCCGGCGTCGCCGCGGATGCGGTACACCGTGTCGTAGTGATGGTAGGCGACGGCGGCCACCAGCCCGAAAGCAGCAGGAAGGGCGCCGTTCACCCCGGCTTTACCGGCCAGGGCGAGCACGGTGCCGTACTCGGCGGCCCGAAAGAACGGCGGGACCAGCCAGTCCAGGGCGCCCTTGAGGGGGCGCGCCACGGCGAGGGCCGAGGTGAGCACGTACACGAGGGCACCCACCACCGGGAGCACGCCGCCGAAGTCCGTGAGGGCCGAGCAGGCCACCACCGCGGCGCCGCCGAGGAGGGCCACGGCGGGCACGGCGAGACCGGGCAGGCCGCGCCTCAGGCCGCGCCCGACCGCCTCCGCGAGCGGACCCGTGTCGGCGAGGTCGGCGAGCGCCTGCGCGGCCCGGTCGGTGCGCCGCGCCTTGCGGGTCAGGGAGCGCAGCACGCGGCCCGCCGTGGTGTAGGTCGCGGCGAAGGCGCAGCCGATGAGCAGGGCGTAGAAGGTGATCCGCGGGGTGGTGGCCGCCGTGAGGATCGCGATCATGGCCCAGCGCTCACCGATGGGCAGGACGATCATCCGTCGCACCCAGATCGTCCAGCCGACGCTGTCGAGCTTGTCGGAGAGAGCGGCGGTGGGGCTGGTGTTGGCGGTGGCGTCGTGGTTGGCCTCGTTGAAGGAGAAGTCGACCACGTGCCGGCAGGTCTGCAGGATCATCGCGCCGAGGGCGAGGGCCCACACGTCGTCGCCGCCGCGGGCTGCCCCGAGGGCGAGGCCGGCGTAGTACGCGTACTCCTTGGCCCGGTCGAAGGTGGCGTCGAGCCAGGCGCCGAGTGTGGAGTACTTCAGGGCGTACCGGGCGAGCTGGCCGTCGGTGCAGTCCAGGACGAAGGAGGCGATCAGCAGGACGCCGGCCGCGACGAAGCCGCCGCGGGTGCCGGTCGCCGCGCAGCCGGCCGCGATCAGCGCGGTGAGCAGCGAGGCCGTGGTGACCTGGTTCGGGGTCAGGCCGCGGCGGGCGCACCAGCGGGCGACGTAGCGCGAGTAGGGGCTGATGAAGAACGTGGTGAAGAAGCCGTCCCGGGACTTCACGGCCGACCTCAGGCGTACGGCCTCGTCGTCCACGGCGGCGACGGCCTGGCGGGCCTCGTTGCGGGCCTGCGGGTCGGCCGGCACGGCGGCGACCAGGCTGCCCAGCTCGGGCCGGTGCACCGCGTCGCCGTCGGTGTCGAGGGCGGTGCCGACGCGGTCGGCGAGGCTGTCCGCGGCGGGCGCGGAGGCGTCGCCCGGGGCGCCCGCGGCCGTACCGCGGTCCGCGGAGGTCTCGCGGGCCACGGCCCGGATGAGCGCCTGGCGGGCGGCCGGCTGGGCGGTGACGGCACCGGGGACGGCGGCGAGCGGGAAGCGCGGGTCGGTGAGACCGAGGCGCAGCGCGTGCAGGTGGCCGACGAAGCGGGCGTCGACCAGGGCCACGCGCCGGTCGGCGGGCACGGCCGCGAGCAGGGACTCTGTCTCGGCGGCGTCGGCGGCCCCGCGCACGTCGAAGCCGAGGGACCGCAGATCGTTCTCCAGTGACGATCCGGGGACCGGCTGACCGGTGACGATGGCCGTCGACAACCGAACTCACTCCCTGGGTGCCGGCGCGCGGGCGCCGGTCTTCTGCGTGGTGGGGCGCCCCTGCCTGCGGCACCCGGGCGGCATGTCGGCAGAGGCTATCCGATGGTCCGGAGTCCGTGTTCACCAGCCGTTCACGGCCCGGTCCACGGGGGCTGACCCGGCCTTTGCCGCGATCATCATCGGGGATCCGGGGCCCGGCCCACAAACCCATGGGGCAGACCCGGGCAACCGGGACACCGGGCGGCTCGGCATAGGGTGGGCGACCATGACGTGGCTGATCACCGGCGGAGCCGGATACATCGGGGCGCATGTGGCACGGGCCATGGCGGGCGCCGGGGAGAGCGTCGTGGCGCTGGACGACCTGTCGGCCGCCGTGCCGGCGCGGCTGCCGTCCCAGGTGCCGCTCGTCCAGGGCTCGACGCTGGACGGGCCGCTGCTGAAGCGGGTCTTCGCGGAGTACGGCGTGACCGGCGTCGTCCATCTCGCGGCGCGCAAGCAGGTCGCGGAGTCGGTGGCCCAGCCCACCCGCTACTACCGGGAGAACGTGGGCGGCCTGGCCACCCTGCTGGACGCGATCGCGGAGGCGGGCATCGGCCGGCTGCTGTTCTCGTCGTCGGCGGCGGTGTACGGCAACCCGGACGCGGACCTGATCACGGAGGACACCCCGTGCGCCCCGGTGAACCCGTACGGCGAGACCAAGCTGGCCGGGGAGTGGCTGGTGCGGGCGGCGGGCCGGGCGCACGGGATCTCCACGGTTTGTCTGCGCTATTTCAACGTGGCGGGCGCGGCGGCCCCGGAGCTGGCGGACACGGGGGTGTTCAACATCGTGCCGATGGTCTTCGACCGGCTCACCCGTGACGAGGCCCCGCGGATCTTCGGCGACGACTATCCGACGCCGGACGGCACCTGCGTGCGGGACTACATCCACGTCGCCGACCTCGCGGAGGCCCACCTGGCGGCGGCCCGGCGGCTCGCCGACGGGGACCTCACCGGCGATCTGACGCTGAACATCGGCCGTGGCGAGGGCGTCTCGGTGCGCGAGCTGATCTCGGTCATCGGCGAGGTCACCGGCGACCGCCGGGCGCCCCTGGTGGAGGGCCGCCGCCCGGGCGACGCGCCCCGCGCGGTGGCCTCGGCCGAGCGCGCCGCCGAGGCCCTCGGCTGGCGGGCCCGCCGCGGGGTACGGGAGATGGTCGAGTCGGCGTGGGAGGGCTGGCGGCTGCACCACGGCCGGTGAGCCGGTCCGGCCGGAGGAGGGCCTCCACCGCCCTGACCTGCGGAACGTTTCCGCAGGTCAGGGCACATGACAACGGTGTTCAGTACCGCGTTGCCAGATACCCCCCACCCGTAGTTCACTGGGCCTCCGGGCAGGCACACGGAAGGCGGTAGTCATGGGGGCAGGGCACGACCACGGGCACGCGCACTCCCACGCGCCCGCCCCGGGTACGGCCACGGCGGCGTACCGGGGCCGGCTGCGGATCGCGCTCGGCATCACGCTCACGATCATGGTGGTCGAGATCGTCGGTGGTCTGGTCGCGGACTCGCTCGCGCTGATCGCGGACGCGGCACACATGGCGACCGACGCGGTCGGCCTCGGCATGGCGCTGTTCGCCATCCACATCGCGAGCCGCCCCGCGAGCACCAACCGCACCTTCGGCTACGCCCGCGCCGAGATCCTCGCGGCCCTGGCCAACTGTCTGCTGCTGCTCGGGGTCGGCGGGTACGTGCTGTACGAGGCGGTCCAGCGGTTCGTGGAGCCCGCTCAGACCCGGGGCGGCCTGATGGTCGTGTTCGGTCTGGTCGGCCTGGTCGCGAACTCCGTCTCGCTGGTCCTGCTGATGCGCGGGCAGAAGGAGAGCCTGAACGTGCGCGGCGCCTTCCTGGAGGTGGCCGCGGACGCGCTGGGCTCGGTGGCGGTGCTGATCTCGGCGGCCGTGATCCTGGCCACCGGCTGGCAGGCGGCGGACCCGGTCGCCTCGCTGGTCATCGGCCTGATGATCGTGCCGCGCACGCTGAAGCTGCTGCGCGAGACGCTGGACGTGCTACTGGAGGCGGCGCCGAAGGGTGTCGACATGGCTGAGGTCCGGGCACACATCCTGGCGCTGGACGGTGTGGAGGACGTACACGATCTGCACGCCTGGACGATCACCTCGGGCATGCCGGTGCTGTCGGCGCACGTGGTGGTCAGCTCCGAGGTGCTGAACGCCATCGGGTACGAGAAGATGCTGCACGAGCTGCAGGGCTGCCTGGGGCACCACTTCGACGTGGAGCACTGCACCTTCCAGCTGGAGCCGGGCGGGCACGCGGAGCACGAGGCGGGGTTCTGCCACTGACGGTCCGTACTTCCGTTCGGCGCACCCCCGGACGGTTCCCGTCGGCCGGCGCCGGGCACGATGATCTACCGGGTCCGACTCCCGGTGCCCGCGCCGCGCGCGGGCATGCGGACGTGCCGGGAGTGCCGGATTCGTACGGCAGACTTGGGGTGCGAAGACCGAGGCGAAGGATGGGTATGCCGATCACACCTGCCACCGCGACGCACAGCTCGTCGGAGGGCACCGCAGAGGCGATTTTGCTGGAACTGGTCGACGAGAAGGGTGTGACGATCGGTACGGCGGAGAAGCTCGCCGCCCATCAGCCGCCCGGGCAGCTGCACCGGGCGTTCTCGGTGTTCCTCTTCGACGAGCAGGGCAGGCTGCTGCTCCAGCAGCGCGCGCTCGGCAAGTACCACTCCCCCGGTGTGTGGTCGAACACCTGCTGCGGTCACCCGTACCCGGGCGAGGCGCCCTTCGCGGCGGCGGCCCGGCGCACCTACGAGGAGCTGGGCGTGTCGCCGTCGCTGCTCGCGGAGGCCGGCACGGTCCGCTACAACCACCCGGACCCCGCCTCGGGCCTGGTGGAGCAGGAGTTCAACCACCTGTTCGTCGGCCTGGTGCAGGCACCGCTCGGGCCGGACCCGGAGGAGGTCGCCCAGGCCGCCTTCGTGACGGCGGCCGAGCTGGCCGAACGGCACAGCCGGGAGCCGTTCTCGGCCTGGTTCATGACCGTGCTGGACGCGGCCCGTCCGGCGATCAGGGAGCTGACGGGCCCCTCGGCCGGCTGGTAGGCGCTACGTCAGGGTGGCGGGCTTGAGCGGCAGGGCGGCCCAGATCACCTTGCCGCCGCTCGCGGTGTGCTCGACGTCGACCACCCCGCCCGCCTCCCGGGCCACCTCGCGGACCAGCAGCAGTCCCCGGCCGCCGGTCTGGCCGTGGTCGGCCTCCAGCGCGGTCGGGCGGTAGGGGTGGTTGTCCTCCACGGACACCCGCACCCACTCGGCTCCCACGGCCACCTCCACGGCGAGCACCGGCGACAGCAGCGCCGCGTGCCGGACCGCGTTCGTGACCAGCTCGGAGACGATCAGCAGCAGCCCGTGCACCAGGTCGTCGGAGACCGGCACACCCTGGCGCAGCAGCAGGTCCCGTACCGCGTGCCGGGCCTGCGGGACCGAGGCGTCCACCGCGGCCGCGGTGAACCGCCAGACACCTTCGTAAGGCAGTGGATCCGGCGGTCGTCGGCCGCCCCCCGCTGGGCGCGGGCCGTCCCCGCGCCCGTGGTTGTCCATCGTCCGGTCGCCACCCTCGCGCTCGATTGTCACCACACGTCGAGTGTTGGTAACGAGGCGCTCCCGCCCGTATACCTGAACACAAGTCAGCGGGTATCGAACGGTTTCTGACCGACTGCGCATGAGCTGGTCGCGGGTGGGACTGTTTCCTGATCCCCGGGCGCCGGTTCCCGAACTAGTCGGGTTGTACGGATCATGCCTGCCGCTCTTCGGAGACGAGACCGACGACACGGCGTCCGGCGTAGCCGGCGGCGATCAGCCCGAGGCCGTCGAAGAGCAGGGCGAGCGAGAAGAAGGCGCCGATGACGTACTGGCTGCTGCTCGGCCAGGAGGCGAGGACCAGGATCCCGAGCAGCAGGTCGAAGGCGCCGAGCAGCAGGGTCCAGCCGAACTGGGCACCGCGCACGACCAGGCTGCCGACCAGCCGGAAGATCCCGGCGGAGAGGAACAGCAGGGCGGCGAACATGGTCAGTGCGGCGGCCGCCGCGTGGGGCAGGCGGATGACGACGACGCCGGCGGCGATGTTCAGGGCGGCGACGATCACGCCGAGCCAGAAGTAGCTCGTGCCACGGGCCTGGACGGCGTGCAGCAGGCCCACGATCCCGCCGATCAGCAGCAGCCAGCCGAACAGCAGCATCGAGGTCAGCGTGGCGACGCCGGTGTAGACGAGTCCGACGATTCCGGCGAGTACGAGGATCACGCCGAGCGCCGCGAGCCAGCTGAAGCCGCGGTGCATCTTCGCCGCTCCGTCCTTGCGTGTGCCGGACCTGGCCATCGCCACCTCCTGGATCCCCCGGTCGCGGATGACGCGGTTTTGTCACCCTCTCTCCTCTTTGTCCCCTCTGGTGGGAGATCCATAACTCATCCGGTTCTCCCGGACGCACGGATACGATCACGGCATGGAGCCCCAGCTGTCGCACCAGGTCGCCGACTCCGTCGCCACCGTGGTCATCCGCCATCCGGCCCGGCGCAACGCCATGACGGCCGCGATGTGGCGGGCCCTGCCGCCCCTGCTCGACCGGTTCGCGCGCGACCCGGACGTCCGGGCGCTGGTGCTGACCGGAGCGGGCGACACCTTCTGCGCGGGCGCCGACATCACCGCCCTGCGGCAGGAGCCCGAGGAGCCGCAGAACCTCGCGAAGGCGGCCGAGGAGGCCCTCATCGCCTTCCCCAAGCCGACCGTCGCCGCGATACGCGGGCACTGCGTGGGCGGCGGGGCGCAGCTCGCGGTGGCCTGTGATCTGCGGCTGGCGGAGGAAGGGGCCCGGTTCGGGGTGACACCGGCGCGCCTGGGCCTGGTCTACCCGGCCGCCTCGACCCGGCGGCTGGCCTCGCTCGTGGGGCCGTCCACCGCCAAGTATCTGCTGTTCACCGCGGAGTTGATCGACACCGGGCGCGCGCTGCGCACCGGGCTGGTGGACGAGGTGCTGCCCCCGGGCGGGCTGGAGGCCCGCGTCGCCGAGCTGACCCGGGTGCTCGTCTCCCGCTCGCAGCTCACCCAGGCCGCGGCCAAGGAGTTCGTGAACGGCAGGGCGGACCGGGACGCCCACTGGGCCGAGCGGGCACGCGGCAACGGCGACGCCACGGAGGGCATCGCCGCGTTCCTGGAGCGCAGGCAGCCGCGCTTCACGTGGAGCGTGTCTACGTCAGGATGAAACGGCTCCGGCCACGGAACTCCGCGACGAGGTGCGCGGGTGCCTTGTCCGGCGAGCCGGCGTCGTAGGGCGGCTGGGGGTCGTACTCGGTCAGCAGCTGGACGGCCTGGGCGTGTTCGTCGCCGGCGATGCTGCCGAGGAGCGTGAGGCCCATGTCGATGCCGGACGACACGCCCGCGGCGGTGACGTACTTGCCGTCCACGACGACCCGCTCCCCCGTCGGCTCGGCGCCGAAGTCGCGCAGGTGGTCCAGGGCGAGCCAGTGGGAGGTGGCGCGGCGGCCCCGCAGCAGCCCGGCGGCGGCCAGCAGCAGCGAGCCCGTGCACACCGAGGTGGTCCAGGTGCTGGTGGCGTCGGCCGCGCGCAGCCAGTCCAGCAGCACGGGGTTCTCCATCTGCGGGGTCTGCCCGGGTCCGCCCGGCACGACCACGATGTCCGGGGACGGCACGTCGGCGAGGGTCCGGTCGGCGGTGAGCGCCAGGTTCCCGGTGTCGGTACGGACGGGACCGGTCCGCTCGGCGACGAAGACGGTCTCGGAGTCCGGGAGCCGGCCCAGGGTCTCGTAGGGGCCGACGGCGTCCAGGGCGGTGAAGCGGTCGTAGAGGACGATGGCGATCTGCATGGGGTTCCCTCTTCTCTCGGAGTGGGTGCGCGGGTCTCTGCCGTCGCCGCGCGTGTCGGTGACGTCGGGTCAGGGCACCGGTGCCGGGCGGAAGCGGCGGCGGTACTCGGCCGGGGAGGTGCCGAGGGTGCGGAGGAAGGCGCGGCGCATGGCCTCGGGCGTGCCGTAGCCGCTGGCGCGGGCGATCTGCTCGATGCCGTCGGTGGTGTCCTCCAGCAGGCGGCGCGCGTGTTCGAGGCGGACCCGGTCGACGTACCGGCCGGGTGTCATGCCCGTCTCGGCCTGGAAGGCGCGGGCGAAGTGGCGCGGGGAGAGGGCGGCGCGGGCGGCCAGCGCCTCGACGCCCAGGTCGCCGTCCGGGTGCTCGGTGATCCACTGCTGGACGTCCCGGAGGGGTTCGCGCCGGGCCGTCTGGGCGGCCAGCTGGGCGCTGAACTGGGCCTGGTTGCCCGGCCTGCGCAGGAACACCACGAGGTGGCGGGCCACGGTCAGCGCCGTCTCCCGGCCCAGGTCCTCCTCCACCAGCGCGAGGGCGAGGTCGATGCCGGCGGTGACTCCGGCCGAGGTGGCCACGTGCCCGTCCCGGACGAAGATCGGGTCGGGGTCGACCCGGACGTCGGGATGGTCCCGGGCGAGCCGGTCGCAGTAGGCCCAGTGGGTCGTGACGCGCCGGCCGTCCAGGAGCCCGGCCCGGGCCAGCGGAATGGCGCCGGTGCAGACGGAGACCAGGCGCGGAGCCCGCGGGCCGTGCACGCGCAGCCACTCCACCAGCCTCGGGTCCGGATCGCGGGTGCCTTCCCCGCCGGGGACCAGCAGGGTGTGCGGATCCCCGGCCTCCGCCAGGGGTCCGTCCGGTACGAGGGTCAGCCCGCTGGAGGTCCGCACGGGCCCGCCGTCCACGGAGGCCGTGCGGATCCGGTACGAGCCCGGGGTGTGCAGCTCGGCACCGGCGAAGACTTCCATCGGGCCGGTGACATCGAGGCTCTGGAGGCCGTCGAAGACGGTGAGGAGGACGGTTCGCTGCGCCATGGTGTCGATTGTTCGCGTGCCCCTGGATGGCCGCAATGACGCTCTTCCCACCTTTTCGGCCATGCGCGGTTCGGTGACCGGCGGCCCGCCGCGTGCCGCCCTGATCCCCGGTTGTCGGTGTCACCTGCCACAATTGCCGCGCAACCTCAGTGGAGAAGGCGGTACGGGATCGTGACGACACCCGGGTCCCTCGGAGCAGGGTCCATCGAAGGCAGGATCGCCGAGGAGCTCGGCGTACGGGAGCGGCAGGTGAGGGCCGCGGTGGAGCTGCTCGACAGCGGCTCGACGGTGCCCTTCATCGCGCGCTACCGCAAGGAAGCGACCGAGATGCTCGACGACGCGCAGCTGCGCACGATCGAGGAGCGGCTGCGCTATCTGCGGGAGCTGGAGGAGCGGCGGAGCGCGATCCTGGAGTCGGTGCGGGAGCAGGGCAAGCTCACCGAGGAGCTGGAGGCGCGGATCCGCGGCGCCGAGACCAAGGCGCGGCTGGAGGACGTCTACCTCCCGTACAAGCCCAAGCGGCGCACCAAGGCGCAGATCGCGCGCGAGGCGGGCCTGGAGCCGCTCGCGGAGGGCCTGCTGGGCGACCCGACGGTCGAACCGCTGGCCGCCGCCGCCGCGTTCGTGGACGCGGACAAGGGCGTCGCCGATCCGCAGGCCGCGCTGGAGGGCGCGCGGGCGATCCTCACCGAGCGGTTCTCCGAGGACGCCGACCTGATCGGCGAGCTGCGCGAGCGCATGTGGGTGCGCGGGCGGCTCGCGGCGAAGGTGCGGGACGGCAAGGAGGAGGCGGGCGCCAAGTTCGCCGACTACTTCGACTTCGCCGAGCCGTTCACCGAGCTGCCCTCGCACCGGATCCTGGCCATGCTGCGCGGTGAGAAGGAGGAGGTCCTGGACCTCGTCCTGGAGCCCGAGGAGGCCACGGAGGGCCCCTCGTCGTACGAGGGCATCGTCGCGTCGCGGTTCGGGATCGCCGACCGGGGCCGCCCGGCCGACAAGTGGCTCTCGGACACGGTCCGCTGGGCCTGGCGCACCCGCATCCTGGTCCACCTCGGCATCGACCTGCGGCTGCGGCTGCGCACGGCCGCCGAGGACGAGGCGGTGAACGTCTTCGCGGCCAACCTGCGCGACCTGCTGCTGGCCGCCCCGGCCGGCACCCGCGCGACGCTCGGCCTGGACCCCGGTTTCCGTACGGGTGTGAAGGTCGCCGTGGTCGACGCCACCGGCAAGGTCGTCGCCACGGACGTGGTCTACCCGCACGTCCCGGCCAACAAGTGGGACGAGGCGCTCGCCAAGCTGGCGCGGCTGGCGAAGGAGCACGCGGTCGAGCTGGTCGCCATCGGCAACGGCACGGCGTCCCGCGAGACCGACAAGCTCGCCGGCGAACTCATCGCGAAGCACCCGGAGTTGAAGCTCACCAAGGTGATGGTGTCCGAGGCGGGCGCGTCCGTGTACTCGGCGTCGCCGTACGCCTCGCAGGAACTGCCGGACATGGACGTGTCGCTGCGCGGCGCCGTGTCCATCGCCCGCCGGCTCCAGGACCCGCTGGCCGAGCTGGTGAAGATCGACCCGAAGTCGATCGGCGTCGGCCAGTACCAGCACGACCTGTCCGAGGTGAAGCTGTCCCGCTCGCTGGACGCGGTCGTCGAGGACTGTGTGAACGGCGTCGGCGTGGACGTCAACACGGCGTCGGTGCCGCTGCTGGCGCGGGTGTCCGGCATCTCCTCCGGTCTCGCCGAGAACATCGTGGCGCACCGGGACGCGAACGGCCCGTTCACGTCCCGCTCGGAGCTGAAGAAGGTGGCGCGGCTCGGCCCGAAGGCGTACGAGCAGTGCGCGGGCTTCCTGCGGATCCGCGGCGGCGACGACCCTCTGGACGCCTCCAGCGTGCACCCCGAGGCGTACCCGGTGGTCCGCCGCATGGTGAAGACCACGGGCCAGGAGGTGGCGTCCCTCGTCGGCAACACGGGCGTGCTGCGCTCGCTGCGGCCGGCCGACTTCGTGGACGACACCTTCGGTCTGCCGACCGTCACCGACATCCTCAAGGAGCTGGAGAAGCCGGGCCGCGACCCGCGACCCGCGTTCAAGACGGCCACCTTCAAGGAGGGCGTCGAGAAGATCTCCGACCTGTCCGCCGGGATGGTCCTGGAGGGCGTGGTCACCAACGTGGCCGCGTTCGGCGCGTTCGTGGACGTCGGTGTCCACCAGGACGGCCTGGTGCACGTGTCGGCGATGTCGAAGTCGTTCGTCAAGGACCCGCGCGATGTCGCGAAGCCCGGTGACATCGTCAAGGTGAAGGTCCTGGACGTGGACATCCCGCGCAAGCGGATCGCGCTGACCCTGCGCCTGGACGACGAGGCCGCCCCGCAGGGGCAGGGCGGCGGCCGGCAGCAGCGCGGCGGCGGCGCCCGCCCGCCCCAGCAGCGGCAGGGCGGCGGCCAGCGGCAGGGCCGCGGTGGCGGCGACCGTGGCGGCGACCGAGGCGGTGACCGGGGCGGACGGCAGGCCGCGGCACCGGCCAACAGCGCGATGGCGGACGCGCTGCGGCGCGCGGGCCTGCTGGATCCGAAGAAGCGCTGACGACCGGGGCCGGGCGGGGACTCACCTCGCCCGGCCCCGAAAACCCGTGGACAGGGATCGTCCGGTCGCCAGACTCGTCCCATGACCGGATCAGACCCCAAGACCGACCTTCAGGTGTATCTCCAGGACGCCCGCGACGCGCTGCTCTGGAAGCTCGACGGCCTGCCGGAGTACGACATCCGGCGTCCCCTGACACCCACCGGCACCAACCTGCTGGGCCTGGTCAAGCACCTGGCAGGTGCCGAGGCGCTGTACTTCGGCGCGACCTTCGGCCGCCCCTTCCCCGGTACGCCTCTGTGGATCACGGGCGACGCCGAGCCGGACGCGGACCTGTGGGCGCGGGCCGACGAGACGCGGGAGGACGTCGTCGGGCTGTACCGGCGTGCGTGGGCCCACGCGGACGAGACCATCGCCGCGCTCCCCCTGGACGCGGTCGGCCGGATACCGGGTGCGCCGGGTGAGACGACGCTGCACCGGATCCTGACCCACATGGTCGCCGAGACCCAGCGGCACGCCGGCCACGCGGACATCGTGCGCGAACTCGTCGACGGGGCCGTCGGGCAGCGCCCGGACGGCCTCAACGTGGCTCCCCACGACCCGGCACACCTCGACCGGGTCGAACGGGCGGCGAAGGAGGCGGCGGCGCGCGAGAGCTAGCGCTCCGTCACCTTGCCGTCCGCCACCTCCAGGCGCCGCGTCACCCGGATCGCGTCCAGCATGCGGCGGTCGTGGGTGACGAGCAGGAGGGTGCCCTCGTAGGAGTCGAGGGCCGACTCCAGTTGCTCGATGGCGGGCAGGTCCAGATGGTTCGTGGGCTCGTCGAGGACCAGCAGGTTCACGCCCCGGCCCTGGAGCAGGGCGAGCGCGGCGCGGGTGCGCTCGCCCGGGGAGAGGGTCGCGGCCGGGCGCAGGACGTGGTCGGACTTCAGGCCGAACTTGGCGAGCAGGGTGCGGACCTCCACCGGCTCGGTGTCGGGGACGGCCGCGCAGAAGGCGTCGAGCAGGGAATCGGGGCCGTGGAACAGCTTGCGGGCCTGGTCCACCTCGCCGACCAGGACACCGGAGCCGAGGGCCGCGTGCCCGGAGTCGAGCGGGACCCGGCCCAGCAGCGCGCCGAGCAGGGTGGACTTCCCGGCGCCGTTGGCCCCCGTGACCGCGATCCGGTCCGCCCAGTCGATCTGCAGCGAGACCGGGCCGAAGGTGAAGTCGCCGCGCCGGACCTCGGCGTCCCGCAGCGTCGCCACGACCGCGCCCGAGCGCGGCGCGGACGCGATCTCCATGCGCAGCTCCCACTCCTTGCGCGGCTCCTCGACCGTCTCAAGGCGCTCGATCATGCGCTGGGTCTGCCGGGCCTTGGCGGCCTGCTTCTCGCTGGACTCGCTGCGGAACTTGCGGCCGATCTTGTCGTTGTCGTTGCCCGCCTTGCGCCGGGCGTTCTTCACGCCCTTGTCCATCCAGGCCCGCTGCGTCTGGGCGCGCTCCTGGAGGGCGGCCTTCTTGTCGGCGTACTCCTCGTAGTCGTCGCGGGCGTGCCGGCGGGCCACCTCCCGCTCCTCCAGGTAGGCCTCGTAGCCGCCGCCGTAGAGGTTGATCTGCTGCTGGGCGAGGTCGAGTTCGAGGACCCCGGTGACCGTGCGGGTGAGGAACTCGCGGTCGTGGCTGACGACGACCGTGCCCGCGCGCAGGCCGGTGACGAACCGTTCCAGGCGCTCCAGGCCGTCCAGGTCGAGGTCGTTGGTGGGCTCGTCCAGCAGGAAGACGTCGTAGCGGGAGAGGAGGAGGGAGGCGAGGCCGGCGCGGGCCGCCTGGCCGCCGGAGAGCGCGGTCATCGGCCGGCCCAGGTCCACGGCCAGGCCGAGGGAGTCCGCGACCTCCTCCGCGCGCTCCTCCAGGTCGGCGCCACCGAGGTTCAGCCAGCGCTCCAGGGCGGTCGCATAGGCGTCGTCGGCGCCGGGCGCGCCGTCGACCAGCCCCTGGGTCGCCTCGTCCATGACCCGCTGGGCCTCGGCGACACCCGTGCGGCGGGCCAGGAACTCCCGGACGGTCTCCCCGGGCCGGCGCTCCGGCTCCTGCGGCAGATGGCCGACGGTCGCGGTCGGCGGCGACAGCCGGAGTTCGCCCTCCTCGGGCGCGCTGAGTCCGGCGAGCATCCGCAGCAGGGTCGACTTGCCCGCGCCGTTGGCGCCGACCAGCCCGATCACATCTCCGGGCGCGACGACCAGGTCGAGCCCGGTGAACAGGGAGCGGTCGCCATGCCCGGCGGCGAGGTTCTTGGCAACGAGGGTGGCAGTCATCAGGAGGCCGATCCTAATGGCGCCGGTCCCGCGGCCTGACGGAGCCACCCACGCGGGGCCTCTCGCCTATCGTCCTTGGCGTGGACAGTGAGCCGAGTGACGAAGTGATCGTGGTCGGAGGCGGGATCGCCGGGCTGACGACGGCCGTGCTGCTGGCCGAGTCCGGGCGCCGGGTGCGGGTGTGGACCCGGGAGCCCGCCGAGCGGACGACCTCCGCGGTCGCCGGCGGCCTGTGGTGGCCGTACCGCATCGAACCGGAACCGCTGGCGGGCGCGTGGGCGCTGGAGTCCCTCGGCGTGTACGAGGAGCTGGCGGCCCGGCCTCAGGAGACGGGAGTCCGCCTGGTCGAGGGGGTCCACCAGGGGGCCCGACTGGACGAGCTGGGTACGTGGGCGGGCCGGGTGCCGGGGCTGCGGGCGGTGGCCGAGGGGCTGGCGGCGCGGCTGCCGGTGATCGACATGCCGGTGCATCTGGCGTGGCTGGTGCAGCGGCTGGAGAAGGCCGCCGGCACCGTCGAGATCCGTGAGGTGACCGACCTCGCCGCCGTACCCGCCGCCGTGGTGGTCAACTGTACGGGGCTCGGGGCCCGTCCGCTGGTGCCGGACCCCGCGGTGCATCCCGTGCGCGGGCAGCTGGTCGTGGTGGAGAACCCGGGCGTCACCAGCTGGTTCACCTCCGTCGACCACTCCTCGGCCGCCTCCACCTACTTCATTCCGCAGCCGGACCGGCTGCTCCTGGGCGGCACGGCCGAGGAGGACGACTGGTCCCTGGAGCCGGACCCGGCGACGGCCGCGGCGATCGTCGCCCGCTGCGCGGCCGTCCGGCCGGAGATCGCCGGGGCGCGGGTACTCGCCCACCGGGTGGGGCTACGGCCGGCCCGGGAGGCGGTACGCCTGGAACGGCAGCCCCTGCCCGACGGCCGGACGCTGGTCCACAACTACGGCCACGGCGGGGCCGGCGTCACGGTGGCCTGGGGATGCGCACGAGAGACAACAGAGCTGGCGTTCCCCACACCCTGAGCACCCGGCCGGACGGGCACCGGGAACGCCCCAGGCGACCGCCCGAGCAATCAGCCAAGGGGCGCGGGGAACTGCGCGAGCACCCCGCGCCCGCCCGCGGCCGGGCACCCCGACCGGCGACCCCGAACCGGCGCCGCAGGCAGCCGCACCGCACCAGGACCGGGGAGGCTCCCGACCGCCCCAGCAATCAGACGCGCGGCACGGCACCCCCCAAGGGGCGCGGGGAACTGCGCGAGCACCCCGCGCCCGCCCGCGGCCGGGCACCCCGCCCAGCCAGCCCGAACCGGCGCCGCAGGCAGCCGTCAGCCCGCCGGGAGGTGCCCCGTGGCACGCGGTGCGCGGACGCCGTCCAGGACCGTCGGCGCGGGGGCCGTGGCCTTGCCGGAGGTGGCCCGGGCGAACGCCGCCGCCCCGCCCACCAGCGGGACCTTCGCCGTCGTACGGGACAGGTCCAGGGTGAGTGTCGGCTTGGTGGACGGCGGGTCGATGAGGTCCTTGTCCGTGCCGGCGACGATCAGCGCCAGGCGGTGGCCCGCGGGGACGACATGGTCGGTGGCCGCGAGGTCGAGGGTCATCGTGTACGCCTTGCCCGGTGTGAGCGGGACGCCCCCGGTCGCCGAGGCGTAGTGACCGAGGTCGGCCCAGCCACGGCTGACCACGGTGTAGTCGACCGCGGCCGTCTTCGCCTTGGTCTCCTTGAAGCAGGCGCTGTCCCCGGCCGTGCTCTCGCCCCAGCAGGTCCGGTCGGTGAGGGTGGTGATGCCCTCGGCGCGGTCGGCGTAGTCGCGGATGGTGTCCGGGCCGACGTCGACCAGGACGGCGGACAGGTGGGCCGATGTCGTGGTCGGGGTCGCGGTGACCGTGACCCTGGACGAGCCGGACAGCCGTACGGCGTGGGTGAGGGGTGCGGTGAGGAAGCCGGCCTTCTCGGGGGTGGACGTGGTGAGGTGCGCGGCCCAGTCGGTCTCGCTCAGCCCGGGGTCGTCCGTGAAGGTCTCGGTGCCGGCGGCGGGGCGCAGGCCGAGGGTGCCGACGCCGGCCTGGCTGCCGGCGGCCGGGTGCAGGACGGCGGTGCCGGTACCGCGCGGGGGCCAGACAGCGGAGGTGACCCACTGGTCGGGGTGGCGTTCGACGTCGGCCATCGGTTCGCGGTCGATGCCGTTGTCGTAGCCGAGGAGCTCGTGGTCGAACCAGCGGTGCAGGGTGTCGACCCAGGCTCCGCGCCGGTAGTCGAACGGGTCGACGTGCCCGGTCTGGGACAGCCAGATCTTCCGCTCGACGCCGTGCCGGGCGAGGGCGTCCCACCACTGGCCGACGTGCTTGGTGCGGACGTTGAGGTCCTGCATGCCGTGCACCAGGAACACGCTGGCGCGCACCTTGGCCGCGTCCTTGACGTAGTCCCGCTCGGTCCACAGCGGGGTCCAGTCGCCGCTGCGGGGGCTGCCGTCGGCGAGCTTCTTCTGTACGGCGGCGCAGTGGGCTTGCGCGCCGGCGCTCTCGACGTAGCCGGCCAGTTCGTCGGGGCCGCCGTCGTAGAGCGGGGCGCCCTGGGCGAAGTAGTAGTCGTACCAGGAGGAGATGGCGCTGATCGGGACGATCGTCTTCAGGCCTTTCACCCCTGTGGCGGCGACGCCGTTGGCGATGGTGCCGTCCCAGCTCTTGCCGATCATTCCGGTGCTGCCGTCGGTCCAGCCGGCCCGCACCCGGGTGCCGCCCGTCCGGCTGGTGTACGCCCTGCCGCGGCCGTTCAGCCAGTCGATCACGGCCTTGGCCGACTGGATGTCGGACCGTCCGCCGACGTCCACGCAGCCGTCGGAGCGGTTGGTGCCGGCGAGGTCGACGCCGACGAAGGCGTAGCCGCGGGGCACGAAGTAGTTGTCGTAGAACAGCGGCATCTGGACGACATGCCCCTGTGCGTCGTACGTCTTGAGCTGGCTCTCGTTGCCGCGCCCGCAGCAGGAGTAGTACGGGCTGGCGTCCATGATGACCGGCACCTTGCGGCCCTGCCGGGCCGGTTCGGCGGGCCGGACGATGTCGGCGGCGACCCGGTCGCCCTTTCCGTCGCCGTCCTCGTCGAGCCCCGTGTCCACCCAGACGGACTCACGGATGGCCTGGGCATAGGAGTAGACGGGTTCACTCTCCCGGGGGGCCGCCCGGGCGGCTGACGGGGTGAGGAAGACGGCCGTCAGAGTGACGACGGCCGCCGTGACCAGCGTTCTCCAGTACGTCGAGCGCATGCGAATCGGCATGCGCGGACGGTACTCCGGCCAACTGCCGCACAAAAGAGGGCTTTCCGGTGCTCGTGACGGCTGAATGGCGATCGTGTGACAGTGGGGCCCATGGACAGGCCAGTGGCCTCAGGGACTGAATAGGCTCCGAACAGACTTCTGACGAACGGACTCGCAGTCCTGACGACTTGGAGCTGACGTGCACCGCAGAATCATCGCGCCGGGCACCCTGGCGGCGGCCTCCCTCCTGCTGGCGATCCCGGCATCGGCCGCGAGCTACTCCCCCGGCGCACCGGGCATCGGCGACCCCTACTACCCGAACTACGGCAATGGTGGCTACGACGTCTCGCACTACGACCTGAGGCTCCAGTACCAGCCGAAGTCGGACGAGTTGCAGGGCACGGCGACGATCCTGGCGAAGACCACCCAGGACCTGTCCAGCTTCGACCTGGACTTCCTGCTGAACGTGAGCGAGGTGCGGGTCAACGGCGCCAAGGCGTCCTTCACGACGTCCGGCGAGCACGAACTCGTCGTCACCCCGAAGACGCCGCTGGCCAAGGGCACGTCCGTCACGGTCGTGGTGCGCTACAGCGGAGTGCCGTCGGCGAAGAGCGCCTACGGCTTCACCTCCTGGCACCGCACGCCCGACGGCGGCGTGGCCGCCAACGAGCCCGAGGCCGCCTGGTGGTGGTTCCCGAGCAACGACCACCCGACCGACAAGGCCACCTACGACGTGTCGGTGGCCGTGCCGGACGGCACCCAGGCCATCTCCAACGGCACGCTCCAGTCCACCGTTTCGAAGCTGGGCTGGACCCGCTACAACTGGCGGCAGAACAAGCCGCAGGCCACCTATCTGGCCACGCTCGCGCTCGGGAAGTTCGACGTCACCACCAGCACCTCCGACGGCGGCGTGCCCGTCATCAACGCCTACAGCAAGGACCTCGGCGACCACGACGGGGCCGCGCGGGCCAGCGTGGAGCGCACCGGGGAGATTGTGGACTGGCTGAGCGGCTACTTCGGGCCGTATCCGTTCAGTTCGGCGGGCGGCTATGTGCCGAACACCACCACCGGGTACGCCCTGGAGACGCAGTCCCGCATCTACTACAGCCCGAAGCAGTTCGCGAACGGCTCCAACACCTCCGTGGTCGTGCACGAGCTGGCCCACCAGTGGTACGGCGACTATGTGTCGCTGAAGGGCTGGAAGGACATCTGGATCAACGAGGGCTTCGCCCGGTACGCGCAGTGGCTGTGGTCCGAGCACGAGGGCGAGGGCACCGCGCAGCAACTCGCCGACTACGTGTACGCCGCGCACCCGGCCGACGACCCGTTCTGGACGGTCGAGCCCGGCGACCCCGGTGCCGACCACCAGTTCGACGGTGCCGTCTACGACCGTGGCGCCCTGGCGATCCAGGAGCTGCGCAACGCCGTCGGTGACGACGCGTTCTTCGCGATCCTGAAGGGCTGGCCGAAGGAGCACGCGTACGGCAACGCCTCGGTGGCCGACTTCCGGACCTACGCCGAGAAGGTGTCCGGCAAGCCCCTGTCCGCGCTGTTCGACACCTGGCTCTTCCAGCCGTCGAAGCCGGCCGCGCCCGCGGCCCGCGCCCTGGTGAGGACGGGCACGGCGGTGGCGCAGCCGAAGTCGTGGAAGAAGATCGAGGCGACGAACGAGGTGCACACGCACTGACGCCTCACGGGTCCGGCGTGGCCGCCTGTTCGAGGAGGTCCTCCCGGCCTATCGCGTCCGCGCGGGAGGCCGGGACGGTGCAGGCGTACGCGCCGGCCAGCGCTCCGTACCGGGCGCACCGGGCGGGCGGCTCGCCGGCCAGGCGGCCGTAGAGGAACGCGGCGGCGAAGGCGTCGCCCGCGCCGTTGGAGTCCACCACCGGCGCGGGCGGGGCCGCAGCCGGGATCCGGGTCAGCTCGCCGTCGGCCAGCAGATACGCGCCCTCGGCGCCGGCGGTGGCGACGACGGCCTCGGCCCGGCCGCGCTCGGCGATCCGCCGCATGGTCCGCTCGGGGTCGGTGAGGGCGGCGGCCGACAGGAAGACGACGTCGGCCGCGTACGCGAACGGCTCGTGGTACGGGTTCTCGCCGTCCCAGTCGTGCAGGTCCGTGGAGAGCGGCACGCCCGCCTCGCACAGGACCGGCAGGGCGTGGGCGCAGGGCTGGGTGATGGTCACGTGCACATGCCGGCTCGTGGTGGCCAGCTCGCGCAGGGTCGCCTCGGGGAAGCGGTCGTCGGGGCGGGCGCGGCTCGTGTCGTACAGCGACAGGCGGCGGCCGTCCGGGGCGACGAGGTTGACCGCCCGCTTGGTCCCGGCCGGCTGGGGCAGGGCGGTGAGGGCGATGCCGTGCTCGTGGTGCAGGGCGCGGACGAGACGGCCCTCGGGGTCGTCGCCGAGCAGGTCCAGGTGGTGGGTGCGCAGGCCGAGCGCGGCCAGGCCCAGCGCGACGAAGTCGCCGGTCTGCCCCGCGCGGGTGCGGATCCCGGAGTCGATCATGTAGCTGTCGGCGTACGGCAGGGGCAGCTCGGGGACAGGGATGATCGTGTCCACCCCGGCCCCGCCCAGCACCAGCACATCGGTCGCGTCCGCCTGCACGGTCATCCCCCGCCCTCTCCGTGGTCGTACACCGTCACCGCAATGCCCCGCCGCACCAGCCGTTCGGTGATGAGCGGCTCTACGCGGGACCATCTGCCGCCCGCCAGGCCGCAGCCTATGCGGGGCATGTGCACGGACGCGCCGAGTTCGATCACTTCGCCGGAGAGGCGGGCGAGGCCGGTGTCGATCGCCTCGTAGCGCACGGGGACGCCCTTGCTGCCGGTCCTGGTGCCGCGCTGGCCGATCATGTTGGCCACCCACACGTGCGGGCCGACCCGGACCAGCTGGACGGCGCCGAGCCCGAAGTCGTTCTTCGCGCGGTCGCGGTGCCAGGCGCGGTACGCCGCCTCGGGCTCCGGCCAGCGCCGGGAGAGGGCCAGGACGAAGCCCTTGCCCCAGCCGCCGATGTCGTTGCAGACATGGGCGATCACCTTGGCGCCCTTGACCGACGGCACGGTGGCGTCACCCCGGACATATGTGATCTCCGACATGACGCCACCGTAGGCGATGCCACTGACAGTGGCGCTGAGCTGCTACTTCGCGGACTCCGACATCTCCGTCAGCTCCTGCTCGGCGTTCTTGGACACCCGGCGGCGGACGCCGAACCAGCCGGCGACCAGCATGAGGGCGATCACCGGGATGAGGAGCAGGGTCTTGCGGCCGACCTCGGCGTCGTTCCACATCATGCCGAGGCAGACCAGCAGGAAGACGATCGTGGCGATCTCGGTGACCGGGCTGAACTTCAGCTGGAAGTGCGGCCGGGCCACCAGGCCCGCGCGGGCGCGGCGGACGAAGAGCATGTGGCACAGCATGATGATCACCCAGGTGCTGATGATGCCGAGGGAGGCGATGTTCAGCACGATCTCGAAGGCCTGGCTGGGCATCAGGTAGTTCAGGCCGACGCCGAGGACGCAGACCGCGCAGGTCAGCAGGATGCCGCCGTAGGGCACCTGGCTGCGGTTCATGCGGGCGGTGAACTTCGGCGCGGAGCCGGCCATGGCCATCGAGCGCAGGATGCGGCCGGTGGAGTACAGGCCGGAGTTGAGCGAGGACATGGCGGCGGTCAGCACGACCAGGTTCATCACGTCACCGGCCGCCGGCACGCCGATCTTCGACAGGACCGTGACGAACGGGCTCTGGTCGGCGGAGTACACCGAGCCGGGCAGCAGCAGGGCGAGCAGCACGACGGAGCCGACGTAGAACAGGCCGACACGCCACATGATCGAGTTCACCGCGCGCGGGACGACCTTCTGCGGCTCGGCGGTCTCGCCAGCGGCCACGCCGACCAGCTCCAGGGCGGCGTAGGCGAAGATCACGCCCTGCATGACGAGGACGACCGGCATCAGGCCGTGCGGGAAGACGCCACCGTGGTCGGTGACGACGCTCAGGCCGGGGGTGTGGCCGCCGACCTTGTGCTGGGTGGCGAGCAGGAAGATGCCGATCAGCATGAAGCCGACGATGGTGGCGACCTTGATGATCGCGAACCAGAACTCCATCTCGCCGAAGATCTTCACCGAGATCAGGTTCACGGCGAGGACGACCGCGAGGGCGATCAGCGCCAGCACCCACTGGGGGATGGAGGTGAACATGCTCCAGTAGTGCGTGTAGAGCGCGATCGCGGTGATGTCGGCGATGCCGGTGGTCGACCAGTTCAGGAAGTACATCCAGCCGGCGACGTAGGCGCCCTTCTCACCGAGGAACTCGCGCGCGTACGACACGAAGGAACCCGACGACGGGCGGTACAGGACCAGCTCGCCGAGGGCCCGGACGACGAAGAAGGCGAAGACGCCGCAGACCAGGTAGGCCAGGGCGAGCGCCGGTCCCGCGTTGTGGAGACGTCCGCCGGCGCCCAGGAGGAGTCCGGTGCCGATGGCTCCGCCGATGGCGATCATGTTGACGTGGCGGGCCTTGAGGTCCTTGCTGTAACCGGCGTCGCCCGCGTCCGCGGGCGTCTGCGCCGTCTGGGGAGGTGCTGCGGCCTGTGCCGCCTGTACGGCGTCCTTGCTCACGGGTGGTACCACTTCCTGGTGCGCCCGGGCCTCGTGGGCCCAGGTGTCCGTACGTTCTCGGCCCGCACCACCCTTATGTGTCGCGGCACAGACCGAGACAGCACCTTCCCAGATGGATCGTGGGATACGCGGTGGCCCACATCACAGAGCGTTGCTTCTCACACGGTCCATACAGGGTCCACGTGATGTTCATCCCGGCTTTCACACCATTGGTGAGACAGCAATACTGCTGCACATGACGACCGATGCCGAGGAGCCGATCCTCACCGTCGACGAGCTGGCCGCCCGGGCCGGCGTCACGGTCCGCACCGTCCGCTTCTACGGCAGCAAGGGGCTTCTCCCGCCGCCGGTGATCGGTCCGCGCCGGGTGGGCCGCTACGGGGCCGGGCACGTGGCGCGGCTGGCTCTGATCGAGGAGTTGCAGCAGCAGGGCATGACGCTCGCGGCGATCGAGCGGTACCTGGGGCAGCTGCCGCCGGATCTCACCCCGCACGACCTGGCGATCCACCGCGCGGTGGTCGCGTCGTGGGCGCCGGACCTGAGGGAGACGGTGTCCAGGCAGGAGCTGGAGCGGCGGGCGGGACGGCCGCTGGCCGCCGAGGACATCGAGCGGCTGACGGCGATGGGCGTCGCTCTCCCGGAGGAGGGGGACACGTTCTGCGTCGACTCCGGACTGCTCCGGCTCGGTGTCCGGCTGCTCGACGTACCGCTGTCGCAGGACGCGATCCTCGCGGCGCGCAAGGTGCTCATGGAGCACTCGCGTGCCGCGGCCCACGAGCTGGCCGAGCTCTTCCGCGGCGAGGTGGCGGAGCGTGACGCCCGGGATGTGAAGTCCCTGTCGGCGCACATGCACCCCTTGGTGGTGCAGGCGCTGCTCACCACGTTCCAGCGGTCGCTGAAGGAGGAGCTGCGTCAGTGGCTGGACGGCACGGCGGCCCCGGAAGCGGAGTCCCGGGGCACGCCGTCCGTGTGAGGTGCCTCAGCGGGCGTCGGTGAAGACCTCACCCCGCTCGGCCTTCGCCACGAGCAGCGCGGGCGGGGTGAACCGCTCGCCGTACCGCTCGGCCAGCTCACGCGCGCGGGCTACGAATCCGGGCAGGCCGCCTTCGTAGCCGTTGATGTACTGGAGCACGCCGCCGGTCCAGCCCGGGAAGCCGATCCCGAAGATGGACCCGATGTTGGCGTCGGCGACCGAGGTCAGCACGCCCTCTTCGAGGAGCCGTACGGTGTCGAGCGCCTCGGAGAAGAGCATCCGCTCCTGCATGTCCCGGAACGGGATGTCCTGTCCGGACCCGCCGAAGTGCTCACGCAGGCCCGGCCAGAGCCCGGCGCGCCTGCCGTCCTCGGAGTAGTCGTAGAAGCCGGCGCCGCCGCTGCGGCCGGGGCGGCCGAACTCGTCGACCATGCGGTCGATGACCGCCTCGGCCGGGTGCGGAGTCCAGGTGCCGCCGGCCTCCTCCACGGCCCGCTTCGTCTCGTTCCGGATCTTGCGCGGGAGGGTGAGGGTCAGCTCGTCCATGAGGGACAGCACCTTGGCCGGGTAGCCGGCCTGGGCGGCGGCCTGCTCCACCGAGGCCGGCTCGACGCCCTCGCCGACCATGGCGACGCCCTCGTTGATGAAGTGGCCGATCACCCGGGAGGTGAAGAAGCCGCGCGAGTCGTTGACGACGATCGGCGTCTTGTTGATCTGCCGGACCAGGTCGAAGGCGCGCGCGAGGGCCTCGTCGCCGGTGCGCTCGCCCTTGATGATCTCGACCAGGGGCATCTTGTCGACCGGCGAGAAGAAGTGCAGGCCGATGAAGTCGGTCTGGCGCTCCACGCCCTCGGCGAGCGTGGTGATCGGCAGGGTGGAGGTGTTGGAGCACAGCAGGGCGTCGGGGGCGACGACCGACTCGATCTCCTGGAACACCTTGTGCTTGAGGGCGGTGTCCTCGAACACGGCCTCGATGACCGCGTCACAGCCCGCGAGGTCGGCCGCCTCGGCGGTGGGGGTGATCCGGGCGAGCAGGGCGTCGGCCTTCTCCTGGCTGGTGCGGCCCCTGGCGACGGCCTTGGCGCACAGCTTCTCCGAGTAGCCCTTGCCCTTGGCGGCCGCCTCCGGGGAGACGTCCTTCAGGACGACGTCGATGCCCGCGCGGGCGCACGAGTAGGCGATGCCGGCGCCCATCATGCCGGCGCCGAGGACGGCGACCTTGCGGACCTGGCGGGGCTCGATGCCCTGGGGGCGGTTGGCGCCCGAGTTGACCGCCTGGAGGTCGAAGAAGAACGCCTGGATCATGTTCTTCGAGGTCTGCCCGGCGGCCAGCTCCACGAAGTAGCGGGCCTCGATGACCTGCGCGGTCTCGAAGTCGACCTGGGAGCCCTCGACGGCGGCGGCGAGGATGTTGCGCGGCGCCGGGTAGGGGGCACCGCCCGTCTGCTTGCGCAGGTTCGCCGGGAAGGCGGGCAGGTTGGCGGCGAACTTCGGGTTGGCCGGGGTGCCGCCGGGGATCCGGTAGCCCGGCTTGTCCCAGGGCTGCTGCGACTCGGGGTTGGCGTCGATGAAGGCCCGGGCCTTGGCGAGCAGTTCCTCGGGGGTGGCGGCGACCTCGTGGACGAGGCCGTTCTCCTGGGCGCGGCGCGCGTTGTACTGCTGGCCCTGGAGGAGCACCTTCAGCAGGGCGTCCGCGATGCCGAGCAGCCGCACGGTGCGGACGACTCCGCCGCCGCCGGGGAGCAGGCCGAGGGTGACCTCGGGGCAGCCGATCTTCGTGCCGGAGGTGTCGAGGGCGACCCGGTGGTGGCAGGCGAGGGCCAGCTCGAAGCCGCCGCCGAGTGCCGCGCCGTTGATCGCCGCGACGACCGGCTTGCCGAGGGTCTCGATGCGGCGCAGGTTGCGCTTGATGGCGAGTCCGCCGTCGAACAGCTCCTGTGCGGTCTCGGGCGTGACCCGGATGAGGTCGCGCAGGTCCCCGCCCGCGAAGAAGGTCTTCTTGGCCGAGGTGAAGATGATGCCGCGGATCGAGTCCTGCTCGGCTTCGAGCCGGTCGGTGATCGCGGCGAGGGAGTCGCGGAACGCCTGGTTCATGGTGTTCGCGGACTGGCTCGGGTCGTCGAGGACGAGAGTGACGACACCGGTGTCGTCCTGCTCCCAGCGGATGGTGGTGCTCTCGGTCATGACAGTCGTCTCCGTTGAAGTCTCGTGATTCCGCGGGGAGTTCAGATGCGCTCGACGATGGTGGCGATGCCCATGCCGCCGCCGACGCACAGCGTGGCGAGGCCGTACCGCTTGTCCTGGCGCTCCAGTTCGTCGATGAGCGAGCCGAGGATCATGGCGCCGGTGGCGCCGAGCGGGTGGCCGAGGGCGATGGCGCCGCCGTTGACGTTGATCTTTTCCAGGGGCAGGCCCATCTCCGTCGCGAAGCGCAGCACGACCGCGGCGAACGCCTCGTTGATCTCGACCAGGTCGATGTCGTCGATGGCGAGGCCGGCCTTCGCCAGGGCCTTGCGGGTGGCGGGGGCGGGGCCGGTGAGCATGATGGTCGGCTCGGAGCCGGAGACGGCGGCGGAGACGATCCGCGCGCGCGGGGTGAGGCCGTAGCGCTCGCCGACCTCCCGGGAGCCGATGGCGACGAGGGAGGCGCCGTCCACGATGCCGGAGGAGTTGCCCGCGTGGTGGACGTGGTCGATCTTCTCGACCCAGTGGTACTTCTGCAGCGCGACCGCGTCGAAGCCGCCCAGGTCGCCGATGTCCGCGAACGACGGCTTCAGCTTGGCGAGGGAGTCGGCGGTGGTGCCGGGGCGCATGTGCTCGTCCCGGTCGAGGACGACCAGGCCGTTGCGGTCCTTGACGGGGACGACCGAGCGGTCGAAGCGGCCTTCCTTCCAGGCGGTGGCGGCGCGCTCCTGGGACAGGGCCGCGTACTCGTCGACGTCCCGGCGGGAGAAGCCGCCGATGGTGGCGATCAGGTCGGCGCCGATGCCCTGCGGCACGAAGTTGACGGCGAGGTTGGTCATCGGGTCGTTGAACCAGGCGCCGCCGTCCGAGGCCATCGGGACCCGGGACATGGACTCGACGCCGCCCGCGAGGACCAGGTCCTCCCAGCCCGCACGGACCTTGGCGGCGGCCAGGTTGACGGCCTCCAGACCGGAGGCACAGAAGCGGTTCTCCTGCACGCCCGCGACCGTGTCCGGCAGCCCGGCGGCGATGGCGGCGATCCGGGCGATGTCCGAACCCTGGTCGCCCACGGGGCCGACGACACCGAGCACGATGTCGTCGATCGCGGCCGGGTCCAGGCCGGGGAAGCGGTCGCGGATCTCGTGGATGAGACCGACGACCAGGTCGATGGGCTTCGTGCCGTGCAGGGCGCCGTTCGCCTTGCCGCGGCCGCGCGGGGTGCGGATCGCGTCGTACACGTACGCTTCGGTGCTCACTGGTGTGCCTTTCGGGAGGGTGGGCCGAGCGGGGTGGGCGGGGTCAGCCGCCGTCGGTGACCAGGTCGTCGCGGTCGTCGGTCCGGCGTGCCGGTATGCCCCAGTCCCGGGCGACCGCCTCCGTGTCCGCGCCGGGCAGGGCGGGGCCGGTGCGGACGGCGGTGGGGGTCGCGGAGAACCGGGGGGCGGGGGCGGGCTGGGTGATGCCGCCGTGGTCGGTGAAGGTGCCCCGGGCGGCGAGGTGCGGGTGGTCCGGGGCCTCGCGCAGGCTCAGTACGGGCGCCACGCAGGCGTCGGAGTCCTCGAAGACGGCGGTCCACTCGGCCCGGGTGCGGGACTTGAAGGCGGCGGCGATCCGCTCGCGCAGCTCGCCCCAGCGGGTCCAGTCCTTGCGGGCGGATGCCAGGTCGTCCAGGCCGAGCAGGTGCAGGAACTCCGCGTAGAACTTGCCTTCCAGGGCGCCGACCGCCATGTAGCGGCCGTCGGCGGTCTCGTAGGTGCCGTAGTAGGGGCAGCCGCCGTCCAGGAGGTTGGCGGCACGGTGGTCCTGCCAGCCGCCGGCGGCGAGCATGCCGTGGATCATCGTGGACAGGTGGGCCGTGCCGTCCACGATGGCCGCGTCGACCACCTGACCGGTGCCGGTCGCGCGCGCGTGGTGCAGGGCGGCGAGGACGCCGACGACCAGGTAGAGGGAGCCGCCCGCGTAGTCCCCGAGGAGGTTGGCGGGCACGGCCGGGGGCTCGTCGGGGCGGCCGATCATGCCGAGCGTGCCGGTGAGCGCGATGTAGGAGACGTCGTGGCCGGCGCGGTGGGCGAGCGGCCCGTCCTGGCCCCAGCCGGTCATGCGGCCGTAGACCAGGCGGGGGTTGCGGGCGTGGCAGTCCTCGGGGCCGATGCCGAGCCGCTCGGCGACGCCCGGGCGGTAGCCCTCGATGAGGATGTCGGCCCGCTCGGCGAGGTCCAGGACGCGCGCGGGGCCGTCCGGCGCCTTCAGGTCGACCACGACCGAGCGCTTGTTGCGGTTGGTGACGTCGTAGGCCGGGTCGACGGCGAGATCCGTGCCGCCCGGCCGGTCCACCCGGACCACGTCGGCACCGAGGTCGGCGAGCAGCATCGCGGCGAACGGGCCCGGCCCGATGCCGGCCAGCTCGACCACGCGCACGCCGGACAGCGGGCCGGTACCCGGCGTCGGCGTCTCTGCCGTTGTCATGCGTCCAGCCCCCAACCATGTGTGACACAACTGATGTAACACCGGTGATGCTAAGAACGCGTTCCACCGGACACAAGACCTCAACGAGCAAGCGCTTAGCCAAGTGCCCGATGCCCCGATCATCACCCGTCCGGGTGACCGAGGCCCGCGGATCCGCGAACGCGGGCGGCTATCTCCCGCTTCTTCAGGGCATTCCTGGCCACCGCCACCTCTTCCTCCGGGCTGGTCGTCGGGCTGGGCTCTCCTCACGCTAGCCTCGGCCACCCACGGCGGCGCGGGCTGCACGAAGCGAGGGGTGTCATGAGCAGGATGAGCAGGACGGACCGTCCCTACGACCTCGTGCTCTTCGGAGCCACGGGCTTCGTCGGCGCACTCACGGCCCACTACCTCGCCGCGCACGCGCCGCGCGACCTCCGCTGGGCGGTCGCCGGCCGCGACGAACGGCGGCTGGAGGAGCTGCGCGAGGAGCTGCCCGGCGGCGCCGACGTCGGTGTCCTGCGAGCCGACGCGGGCGAACCGGCCACCCTGCGCGCCCTCGCCGAGCACGCGCGCGTGGTCGCCACGACCGTGGGGCCGTACGTGCTGCACGGCGAGGAACTCGTCGCCGCCTGCGCCGACACCGGTGCCGACTACCTGGACCTCACCGGCGAGCCGGAGTTCGTGGACCTGATGTACGTCCGGCACGACGCACGCGCGCGTGAGACGGGCGCGCGTCTGGTGCACGCCTGCGGTTTCGACTCCGTGCCGCACGACCTGGGCGCGTACTTCACGGTCCGGCAGCTGCCCGAGGGCGTGCCGCTGACCGTGGACGGCTATGTGACCGCCGACGCGGCCTTCTCCGGCGGGACCCTGGCCTCGGCGCTGAACCAGCTGGCCCGCGGGCGGCGGATGCTGGCCGCCTCGCGCGAGCGGGCCCGGCACGAGCCGCGGCTGCCGGGCCGCCGAGTGACGGCGCCGACGGGCACGCCGAGGTTCGCCGCGGAGGTCGGCGCGTGGGCGGTGCCGCTGCCCACCATCGACCCGCAGATCGTGCGCCGTTCGGCGCGGGCGCTGGAGCGGTACGGCCCGGAGTTCCGCTACCGGCACTACGCCGCCGTGAAGCACCTTCCGGTGGCCCTCGGCGGGGTCGCCGCCGTCGGCGCGGTGGCCGCCGCGGCCCAGCTGCCGCCCGCGCGGCGCTGGCTGTCGGACCGGCTCAGGCCGGGCGACGGACCGAGCGCGGAGAAGCGGGCGAAGAGCTGGTTCACGGTGCGGTTCGTCGGCGAGGGCGGCGGGCGGCGCGTGTACACCGAGGTCACGGGCGGCGACCCCGGATACGACGAGACGGCGAAGATGTTCGCCGAGGCGGCGCTGTGCCTGGCCTTCGACGACCTCCCGCCGACGGCCGGTCAGGTGACCACGGCCCAGGCGATGGGCGACGCCCTGACCGAGCGGCTGCGCGCCGCCGGCATCACCTTCCGGGTGGCGGCGGAGCGCTAGCCGAGGGCCGCCGGCTTATGGGCGTCCAAGGGGTGACCGAGGCGGAAGAGGCCGCTGAGACAATGGCGGCCCATACCGGAGCGGCCCAAGGAGGCGGAGCGGACGTGAAGTTCGTGCTCGAAGTGACCATGGACGACGGCGCGGTGGCCAAGGACCGAGTGGCCGAGCTGGAGCGCATCCTGCGGTACTGGGGTGGCAACCTGCGCCATCACGCCCTCGAAGCCGGCGACGGTTCGGCCGTCTACGACTCGGCGTATCAGGAGGTCGGCGCCTGGCGCGTCGTCGAGTCCTGAACCCCGCCGCAGGCCAGGCCCTGTGCCGCCTCCCGCAGCGCCCGCCGGCACAGGGCGTCCGCCCGGCGCGTGGTCTCCGGCAGCCGGAACCGCGGAGTCAGCGCCAGGGTGTGCGCCAGGGCGTTGCCGAGGCTCACCCGGTGGCCGGCCGAGACGAACACCGGCTTCACGCCGTCCCGGGTGCGCAGGGCGCGCCCGACCTGCTCGGTCCCGGCGAGCAGCGGCGCGGAACTGCCCCGCGCCGGCTCCGGGTCGTCGTACGTGAACGTGAACGGGTTCTTGGCGACACCGATGGTCGGCAGGTCCGTGAGCACGCCCAGGTGGCTCGCCAGGCCGAAGCGGCGCGGGTGGGCCAGGCCGTAGCCGTCGCACACGACCAGGCCCGGCGGGCACGGCAGCCGGTCCAGGGCGGCGCGGACGGTGGGGATCTCCCGGAAGGCGAGGAGCCCCGGCACGTACGGGAAGGAGACCCGGCCGACGGCCGTCGCCTCGGCCACGACGTCCAGGGTGGCGGCGTCCAGCACGACGGCCGCGGCGGCGACCAGGTCCAGCTCGTCGTCGTAGGCGACGTCGACGCCCGTGACACGGCCCGTCCCCGGCGGCGGTCCCGGCTCGTCGACGACCACGCGTCCGCGCAGCTCGTCCTGTACGGCGCGGGCCTCTTCCTCGGTCGCGGGCCAGCCCGCGGGTACGCCAACGATCGTCATGACGGGCGACTGTACGGGTCCGCCGCGCACCGCCGGACCGGTGGGGGTAGGCTCGCGATCATGTTCGTGCTGGAGTTGACCTACACCGCGCCGCTCGACGCCGTGGACGCCGTCCTGCCGGACCATGTGGCCTGGCTGGAGGAGCAGTACGAGAAGGGCGTCTTCCTGGCCTCCGGACGCAAGAACCCCCGCGACGGCGGGGTGATCATGGCCGTCGCGGAGGACCGCGCCTTCATCGAGCGTCTCGTCGCGAGCGACCCGTTCGCCGTCGCCGGCGTGTGCGCCTACCGCGTCACGGAGTTCATCGCCACGAAGACGGCCCCCGAACTGGCCCGCCACCGGCAGACCCTCGACTGAGCCCCCGGGCGCCCGGCCGAGGGCCGGCGGTCGGGAGCGCACCGGGGATGCCGGCGGGCCGATCGGGAGCCGTCCTCGAACCGATCAACCCTTCTTCGCGTTCAGCGCGCGCTGCAGCTGGTCCTTGTTCATGTTCGAACGGCCTTCGATGCCACGCTGCTTGGCCTCGTTGTACAGCTGATCGCGGGTCGGACCCTGCGAGCCGACCCGGTTGCCGGACCGCTGACCGCCGCGCTTGCTGGACGACATGTCCTGGGTCGAGCTGCGGCTGGCGGTCTTGGACTCGCCGGAGCGGGCGCGTTCCTTGTTCACTGTCCGCGCGGCGATCTCCTTGGCGCGCCCGGTGCTCTCGCCCCGGTCCTGCGCGCTCTTCTTGATGTGCTCGTACTGACGCTCGCGCTTGGCACTGGAACCGGCTGGCATGATCGCTCCCTTCCTCTGCGGCAGCGTACGAGTACCCGCATTCCGGGCGCTCACCTCACCGTTCGAGCCGCGCCACCCGCCCCTGTTCGCCGGCCGCCCAGCAGCTCAGGTCGGGGGTGCAGGCCACTGTGTCGTACGAGCCGGTGTCGATCGTCCGCCAGCTGTCGCCACCGTCGGTGGTCAGGTCGGTGCCGGTGGGGCCGACGGCCAGCGCGGCGGTGCGGCTGTGCGGGAGCCAGGCGGCACCGGAGCGGTAGGCGGGCGGCGGAGCGGCGGCGGGCCGCCAGGTACGGCCGCCGTCGGCGGTGACCGCGGCGGACCGGGGCGAGGACCGGTCGGGGCGGTAGTCGCCGCCGACCGCTATGCCGTGGGTGCGGTCGCGGAAGGCGAGGGCGAAGACGCCCTTCGCCGGATCGCCCGCGGGGACCGGCGTGTCGGCGGCCGTCCACGTCAGCCCGCGGTCGGCGGAGTGCAGTACGCGCGCGTGGGCGCCGCCGCCGGTGGCCAGCCAGACGTCCTGGGGACCGGAGGTGATGAGGCACTGGCCGCTCGCGGCGAAGCCCGCCTCGCCGTCCAGTGCGGGCGGCATGCCGTCCGAGGGCAGCACGCGCCAGGTGCGTCCGCCGTCCGCGGTGGACAGGAGGCGGAACTTTCCCTCCACGGGGTCGCTCAGGGCGAGGCCGTGGCGGTGGTCGAAGAAGGCGAGGCAGTCGTAGAAGGCCTTCGGGTCGGTGTTGCGGAAGGACTCGGTCCAGGTCGTGCCGCCGTCGCCCGTGCGGTAGACGCGGGACGACTCGCCCTCACCGATGGCCAAGGCCACCGCGCGTCGCGCGTCGAACGCCGTCACGTCCCGGAACTGCAGGTCGGCCGCCCCCGGCGGAGAGACGTTCCGCCAGTGCGCGCCGCCGTCCGTGGTGCGCAGCACCGTGCCGCCGGTGCCGGCCAGCCAGGCGGTGCGCCGGTCGACGGCCGCGAGGCCCCGGAACCGGATCTGCGGGGTGCCGGGGTCCTTCGCCGCCCAGTGCACGCTCCCCCGGCCCGTGTTCGCCTGCCCCGACGGCAGGGCCTCGGCCGTCGGAACCGTCAGAGCGGCCAGCGCCGCCGCGCACGCCACCCCCGCCGCCACCAGCCGGCCGGCCCGTCCCCTGCGTCGCGTGCTCCCCAAGCGCCTCATGGCGGGCGAAGCTAGCCCCACTCCCCCGGCCCCGTCCAGAGGGCCGCCCCCGGCCCGGCTGTGCGGGACAGGCGGGATCGAGCGCACGTTCCCCGTGCATGAACACGGTGACCGAGGTCACTCGTCGGCCGTGTGCACGCATCGGCCGTTTCCGTCGTCTCTTCCAGTGCCGGGTGCCGCACACCCGGGCGTAGTCCAGCCGTCACGAGGGAGCAAGGCGTTGTCCACCGTCATCGAGCAGCCCGTAGAGGCCCGCCTCGTCGCCGCCGCACCGCGCATGCCGAGCATTCCCGCCACGCTGTGCTACGACCGGCGCGACCCGTTCGCGGTCCGCATGACGTTCCCGGCCCCGGCCACCCTGGAGGGCGTCGAGGTCTGTTGGACCTTCTCCCGTGAGCTGCTCGCGGCCGGGCTCCAGCGCCCCGAGGGCCAGGGCGACGTCCGCGTGCGGCCGTACGGGTACGACCGCACGGTGCTGGAGTTCCACGCCCCGGAGGGCACCGCGATCGTGCATGTGCGCTCGGGCGAGATCCGGCGGTTCCTGGAGGCGGCCGACGCCCTGGTGCCCGTCGGCCTGGAGCACCTCCAGCTCGACCTGGACCACGACCTGGCGGAGCTGATGCGGGACGCCTGCTGAGCGCCACGCGCGCGTGAGGAGCGCGGCCCCGCCCGAGGAGCGCGGTTAATTGCGTTGACACCCCTCCCGGCCCCTCCTACGGTGTACAGCGGTTCTGTTGCCGTCGATTGGAGAAGGACGTTGCTCGTCTGAGGTCCTGAGACATCGCGTCGCACCGGTGAGGTGTGCGCGGCGTACGACCTCGGCGTCCGAGCCGTCCTCCGGCACAGGCCTTTTCGCATGGCCTCTTCGTGCCAGGCCCTTCGGTTTCCGCCTCGCGGTGTCTCGATACGCGTTCACCCGACCGCATCCCCCTCGCGAGGCGCCCATGTCTGCATCCCTCACCTCTACGTCCCTGTCCTTCACCTGGCCCGACGGCACCGCCGTCTTCGACGGCCTGGACATCGCCTTCGGCCCCGGCAGGACCGGGCTCGTCGGCGTCAACGGATCGGGCAAGTCAACCCTGCTCAAGCTGCTGGCCGGCGAACTCCTCCCGGCCGACGGCACCGTCAAGGCGGCCGGCGAGATCGGCTACCTCCCGCAGAACGTCACGCTCGACACCTCGCTCCGCGTCGACCAGGCCCTCGGCATCGCCGACCGGCGGGCCGCCCTGCACGCCATCGAGGCGGGCGACGTCGCCGAGGAGCACTTCGAGACCCTCGGCGACGACTGGGACGTCGAGGAGCGCGCCCTGGTCACCCTCGGCGAACTCGGCCTCGGCCACATCGGCCTGGACCGGACCGTCGGCGAGGTGTCCGGCGGCGAGTCGGTGCTGCTGCGGCTCGCTGCGCTGCTGCTGCGCCGCCCCGACATCCTGCTGCTCGACGAACCCACCAACAATCTCGACCTGTACGCGCGCCGGCGGCTGTACCAGGCCGTCGCCTCCTGGCCGGGCGTGCTGGTCGTGGTCAGCCACGACCGGGAACTGCTCGACCTGGTCGACCAGATCGCGGAGCTGCGCTCCGGGGAGGTCGCCTGGTACGGCGGCAACTTCTCGGCCTACGAGGAGGCCCTGGCCGTCGAGCAGGAGGCGGCCGAGCGCATGGTGCGCGTCGCCGAGGCCGATGTGCGCAAGCAGAAGCGGGAACTGGCGGACGCCCAGGTCAAGCTGGCCCGCCGCAAGCGGTACGGGCAGAAGATGTACGAACAGAAACGCGAGCCGAAGATCGTCATGGGCGCCCGCAAGCGTGCCGCCCAGGAGTCCGCGGGCAAGCACCGCATCATGCACGAGGAGCGGCTCGCCGAGGCCCGGGAGCGGCTGGACGAGGCGGCGGAGGCCGTACGGGACGAGGACGAGATCCGCGTCGAACTGCCGTACACGGCCGTACCGCCCGGTCGGCAGGTGCTCACCCTGGAGAACCTCGTCATGGCCCACCACGCGCGCGTGAAGGGCATCCTCGATCTGCGCGGGCCGGAGCGGATCGCGCTCGTCGGCCGCAACGGCTCGGGCAAGACGACGCTGCTGCGGACCGTCGCCGGGGAGCTGGCACCGGTGGGCGGGGCGGCGACGGCGCACGTCCCGCTGCGGTTCCTGCCTCAGCGGCTGGACGTGCTGGACGACGGTCTGTCGGTCGCCGAGAACGTGGCCCGGTTCGCGCCGGGCGCCACCAACAACCGGATCCGGGCCCGGCTCGCCCGCTTCCTGTTCCGGGGCGCGCGGGCCGACCAGAAGGCGGCCACCCTGTCGGGCGGTGAGCGGTTCCGGGCGGCCCTGGCGGCGCTGATGCTGGCCGAGCCCGCGCCCCAGCTGCTGCTGCTCGACGAGCCGACCAACAACCTCGACATGGCCAGCGTCCGGCAGCTGACCACGGCCCTGGAGTCGTACGAGGGCGCGCTGATCGTCGCCAGCCACGACCTGCCGTTCCTTCAGTCGATCGGGATCACGCGGTGGCTGCTGATGGAGGGAGGGGAGCTGACGGAGACGACACCGGAGGCGCTCGGGGATCCGGTCTGACCGGCCCGGCGGGGTCCCAGGAGAGGCACAGCCCGACGACGAGGGTTTTACCCTGGCCGGAGCGCGCTGCATGATGACGGACCGGCGCCTTGTGACCGGCGCCGGCAGCCGCACCATCGCACCACCGATTCGAAAGGTCCCTCGTGCCCAGCAAGAAGGCCCTCGTCCGCCGCCCCAGCCCACGCCTCGCCGACGGCCTGGTGACGCACATCGAGCGGGAGAAGGTCGATGTCGGGCTGGCCGGCGAGCAGTGGGAGGCCTACGTGGCGGCCCTGCGTACGCACGGCTGGGAGACGATCGAGGTCGAACCGGCCGACGACTGCCCGGACTCGGTGTTCGTCGAGGACACCGTCGTCATGTACAAGAACGTGGCGTTGATCACCCGGCCCGGCGCGGACTCCCGGCGCGAGGAGACCGCCGGCGTCGAGGAGGCGGTGGCCCGCCTCGGCTGCTCGGTGAACTGGATCTGGGAGCCGGGCACGCTGGACGGCGGTGACGTCCTGAAGGTCGGCGACACCGTCTACGTCGGCCGCGGCGGGCGGACCAACGCGGCCGGCGTGCAGCAGGTGCGGGCGGCCTTCGAGCCGCTGGGCGCCCGGGTGGTCGCCGTGCCCGTGAGCAGGGTGCTGCACCTGAAGTCGGCGGTGACCGCGCTGCCCGACGGCACGGTGATCGGGCACATCCCGAAGATCGACCGGCCGTCGCTGTTCCCGGGCTTCCTGTCGGTGCCGGAGGAGTCCGGCGCGCACGTGGTGCTGCTCGGCGGCAGCAAGCTGCTGATGGCGGCGAGCGCCCCGAAGACCGCGGAGCTGCTGACCGATCTCGGCCATGACGTGGTGACGGTCGACATCAGCGAGTTCGAGAAGCTGGAGGGGTGTGTGACCTGCCTCTCGGTGCGCCTGCGGGAGCTGTACGCCTGATCGGGTGATCCCGTTATTCCGAACAGCCCCGGGACCTGCGGGTCCCGGGGCTGTTCGGCATGCCCATGAAACGCCCGTACGGGTGGGCTGATCAGCGCTCTTTATGGCCGCCTTAACCTACGGCTTCGTAACCTACGGATTCGTAGCCTACGATCTCGTAGGCTCCCCGGCACCGCTCGCCGGACCCTCCCCTTTCCTCCCCCCTTTGTTCGGCGTCCCTCTGGAGTTCCTGTGACGATCACTTCCCCTCACCTCGGCAGCCCGTCCGCCTGGACCGACGCGCGGCTGCTGTACGCGCTCGAGGAAGTGGTCGAGACCGAACTGAACCGGCATCTCAAGATCGCCAAGGACTGGATGCCGCACGAGTACGTGCCGTGGAGCGACGGCCGCAACTTCCCGGGCCTGTTCGAGGACGGGGAGGCCTGGGACAAGGACCAGTCCCAGGTGACCGAGATCGGCCGTATCGCCCTCGTCGTCAACCTGCTGACCGAGGACAACCTGCCGAGCTACCACCACGAGATCGCCACGCTCTTCGGCCGCGACGGCGCCTGGGGCACCTGGGTGCACCGCTGGACGGCCGAGGAGGGACGGCACGGCATCGTGATGCGTGACTACCTGCTGGCCTCGCGCGCGGTGGACCCGGACAAGCTGGAACGTTTCCGTATGGCACACATGAGCGAAGGCTTCGAGTCCGACAACGGGCACTCGATGCTGCACTCGGTCGCCTACGTCGCCTTCCAGGAGCTGGCCACGCGGATCTCGCACCGCAACACCGGCCACCAGTCCGGGGACCCGGTCTGCGACCGCATGCTGGCCCGCATCGCGACCGACGAGAACCTGCACATGGTCTTCTACCGCAACCTGCTCAAGGCCGCCTTCGAGATCGCGCCCGACCTGACCATGCAGGCGGTCCGCGACGTCGTGGTGAACTTCCGCATGCCCGGTCACAGCATCCCCGGCTTCGAGCGGGCCGCCGCGCAGATGGCGATCGGCGAGGTCTACAACCTGCGCATCCACCACGACGACGTGCTCCAGCCGGTGCTGCGCTTCCTGAAGGTCATGGAGATCGACGGCCTCGGCCCCGAGGGCCGCCAGGCGCAGGAGGAACTCGGCCTGTTCATGGGCGGGCTCGACGCGGAGGCCACGAAGTTCGACGAGAAGCTGGCCGCGCGCAAGGCCCGCATGGCGGCACGCGCCGGCGGCTGACACCCCGCGCGCGCGGGCCGGGCGGCCGGTCCTCCGGCGGAACCCGCGGACCGCGTCAGTGGGCGGTGCGGCGGAGGGCCAGGCGCTCCTTCTCCGACAGGCCGCCCCAGACGCCGAACCGTTCGTCGTTGGCCAGCGCGTACTCCAGGCAGGCGGGGCGCAGTTCGCACATGGCGCAGATGCGCTTCGCCTCGCGCACCGAGCTGCCGGGCTCGGGGAAGAAGAAGTCCGGCCCGGTCTGCGCGCACAGGGCCTGGGCCTGCCAGGTCTCGTCGGCCGGGGTGATGGTTTCGAAGTGCATGGCCAGGAGCCTGCCGCACGCCGAAAAACGTTCGATCAACGCCGGATCAACGGCGGGCACGGGGCCTCCCGCAAAACCGATGATGCTCCGCCGGACCCGGCACGCGCACGGCGGCGCGCGGAGCGGTGTGAAAACCGGGAGAACGCCCGCTGTCACGGTGGGTGAGGGCAGCGGCGGCCCGGCGCGTCGCGATGCTCCCTGCGGCGATTGTCAGTGGGCGGTGCCAGACTCGGCAGTGCACAGGACGAGACCCCTTCCGAGGAGGGCCGAGATGCTCACCACCCGGTTCGTCAACGGCGCCCCCAACTGGATCGACGTCGGCAGTCCCGACATCGACGGCGCCACGTCCTTCTACGGCGCCCTCTTCGGCTGGCAGTTCCGGTCGGCGGGGCCGGACGCCGGCGGGTACGGCTTCTTCCAGTTGGACGGGAGGACCGTGGCGGGCGGCATGCAGAGCGATCCCGGGCAGGGCCCGCCGGCCTGGACGGTGTACTTCCGGAGCACGGACGCCCGGGCGACCGCCGAGGCGGCCGAACAGGCCCACGGCCGGGTGCTGCTCCCGCCGATGGACGTGATGGGCCAGGGCCACATGGCGCTCATCGCCGACCAGGCGGGCGTGCCGTTCGGGATCTGGCAGCCCGGACAGACCGAGGGCGTGGACGTGACGGGCGAGCCGGGCGCGCTGTGCTGGGTCGAGCTGTACACGCCGGACATCGCGGCAGCCGCCGCCTTCTACCACAAGGTGCTCGACCTGGAGACCTGCGCGGTGTCGTTCCCCGGCGGGACGTACACCAGCGTCAATCCCGGTGGTGCCGGGGAGGACGCGATGTTCGGCGGGATGGTGCCGATGGCGGACGCGCCCGCCGAGGCGGAGGGCGGTCCGTACTGGCTGCCGTACTTCGAGGTGGCGGACACCGACGCCGTGGTCGAGCAGGCGCAGCGCCTGGGCGGGAAGGTGCGGATGCACGCGACGAGCGTGGCGGGCGTCGGCCGCATGGCCAAGCTCGCCGATCCGTACGGGGCCCGCTTCGCGGTGATCAGGAGCGAGCCGCCGCAGGGCTGAGCACCACCGAGTGCCCGGCGGCTATGCGGAGGCGCGGCGTATCAGGGTGGTCGGCAGGATCACGCCCGTCGCCGGGGTGCCCTGGGCGGCGGTCGTCGCGCGCTCCCGGTGCCGGCCGTCGGCCAGGCCCTGCAGCAGCAGGCGGGCCATCAGCCGGCCCATCTCCTCGATGTCCTGACGGACCGTGGTCAGCGGCGGGTCGGTCTGTTCGGTGACCGGCACCATGTCGTCGAAGCCGACGACTGCCACGTCCTCGGGCACGCACCGGCCCCGCTCGCGCAGCACCCGCAGGGCGCCGAGCGCGGTGAGGTCGTTGGCGGCGAAGACGGCGTCGACGTCCGGGCAGCGGTCGAGGAGTTCACGCATGGCGCGTTCGCCGCCGGACGGGGTGAAGTCGCTCTCCACGACCAGCCGGGGATCGCTCGCGCCCAGGGCGTCGGCCATGACCTCCCGGTAGCCGTCGAGCCGGTCCACCGCCGAGGTCTGGTCCAGCGCACCGGTGATGTGCGCGACGCGCCGCCGACCGAGGTCCAGGAGGTGCCGTACGGCCGCGCGCGCCCCGCCCCGGTTGTCGCAGTCGACGTACACCACGCCCTGGTTCTCCCCCGCACGCGCGCGTGCGGAGCCGGTGGCCGGGGTGACCTCGTCCCAGTGGGGGCGGCCGCCGAACACGGTGGGGACGCCGGCGTCACGGATGAGACCGGGCAGCGGGTCGTCCAGGTGCAGGGAGAAGACGAGCGCGCCGTCGACATGGCCGCCGGCGAGATACCGGGCCACGCGCGTGTGGTCGGCCCGGCCCTCGGTGAGCAGCAGCACCAGCTGGTTGTCGTGCGCGGTCAGCTCCTTGCTGATGCCGCGCAGCTGGAGGGCGAAGAAGGGGTCGGCGAAGACCCGGGTCTCGGGCTCGGCGATGACGACCGCGACGGCGTCGTGCCGCCGGGTGACGAGGCTGCGCGCCGCCTGGTTGGGGACGTAGCCCAGTTCCTCGACGGCCCGCCGGACCCGCTCGGCCAGCGGCTCACGGACCCCGTCGCCGCCGTTGACCACACGGGACACGGTGGCCCGGGACACGCCGGCCCGCTCGGCCACGGCCTCCAGCGTGGGACGCGACACTGCCTCGGTCACTTCGGACTCCTCCTCCGCGGCTGGCGATCAGGATAGCCGCGGGGCGCCCGTCGGGCCGGTGCCGGTGCGGACCGGACCCGACCGGCTCAGCCCAGCAGGTCGACCGCCGTCCCCACGCCCCGGCGCTCCGCCTCCCGGAAGGCGTACCAGGCGACGGCGAGATCCTGCCAGGGCAGTCCGACGGGGGCGTACACCGTGCGCTGCCGGGCCGAGGTCCGGCCGGGTCGCGTGCCGCGCAGGGCGTCGGTGAGGGTGGGCGTCGGCGGCCGTCCGGGCCAGGTCGGGGGCTGACAACGCGCCCATCACCGCCGCCAGTTCCAGGTCGTCGACGACGAGGAGCGCCGCGTCCAGCAGGTCGGCGGCGAGTTCCCGCTTGCCGGGCTCGTCGGTGCCGAGACTGGTGAAGTACTGTCCGGCCCGGGTGTCCGCGAGGGTGAGCAGCGGTGCGCGGGACCAGGTGGCGAGCAGCACGACGTCGGCCGCCGCGGCCACCGCCCGGGCCGAGTCGAGTGCCCGGCCGCCGTGCCGGGCGGCGAACGCGGCGGCCCGCCCGGCGTCCGTGTCGTGGACGACGAGGTCCCGTGGCCGGCGCCCGCTCGCCAGGCCGCGCAGCGTCAACTCGGCCTGCGCGCCGGCGCCGACCACGGCGAGGACCCGGTGGTCGGCGGCGGCCCCGGCCCTGCCCCTGGTCCGCGGGGAACTGGCCTCGCCCCGGCGCCACCGGAACGCCGACGCCCGGCCCGGCGTCCGCTATGACGTCTCCTCCGACGTCACCCTCCTGACCGACTGCCGACGCGTCCTGGAGGGTTTCGGCGAGCGGCCGGAAGAGCACCGAATAACCGGCTGACCGGACCCCCGCCCCCGTCAGGACGACGGCTCCCGCCGGGCCCGGCTGGGTTGGACGCGCTTCGGTTCGCCGGGCATCTTCGGGTACTCCGGCGGGTACGGGAGGTCGCCCAGGCCGTGGTCGTGCTCGTCGCGGCGGGCCAGTTCCAGCAGGGCGTCCAGGGAGTAGGCGTGGTCGTCCATGTCGGCGTGCACGTCACCGAGTTCGGCGAACCGGGCCGGCATGGTGGCGAGGTCGAAGTCGCGGGGGTGGACGACACCGACCTCGTCCCAGCGCAGCGGTGCCGAGACGGGGGCGTGCGGGCGGGGGCGTACGGAGTAGGCGGAGGCGATGGTGCGGTCGCGGGCGGTCTGGTTGTAGTCCAGGAAGATGCGTTCGCCGCGCTCCTCCTTCCACCACTTGATGGTCACCTGCTCGGGCATCCGGCGTTCCATCTCCCGGCCGACCGCGATCGCCGCGCGGCGCACCTGGGTGAAGGTCCAGCGCGGTTCGATGGGGACGAAGACGTGCAGACCCCGGCCGCCCGAGGTCTTCGGCCAGCCGCGCAGTCCGCCGAACTCGTCCAGGACGGCGCGCAGTTCACCGGCGGCGCGGGCCGCGTCGGCGTAGTCGGTGCCGGGCTGCGGATCGAGGTCGATGCGGAGTTCGTCGGGGTGGTCCACGTCGGTGGCGCGGACCGGCCAGGGGTGGAAGGTGAGGGTGCCGTACTGGGCGGCCCACACCACGGCGGCCTCCTCGGTGGGGCACATCTCGTCGGCGCTGCGCCCGCTGGGGAAGGTGATGTGGGCGGTCGGGATCCAGTCGGGCATGCCCTTCGGGGCCCGCTTCTGGTAGAACCACTCGCCGCCGACGCCGTCCGGGTAGCGCTCCAGGGTGGTGGGGCGGTTCCGCAGGGCGCGCAGGATGCCGGGGGCGACGGAGGCGTAGTACCGGGCGAGGTCCAGCTTGGTGAAACCCCGCTCCGGGAAGAACACCTTGTCCGGGCTGGACAGCCGTACGGTCCGGCCGCCCACCTCCACTTCCACCGCAGCACCCATGCGGCCACCGTAGGCGCACCCCGCACAGCTCGCATACCGGGCAAAGCGGTATGTATGCGAGCAGAATCGAGTCATGGATCTCCCCGTCATGCCGCCCGTGAAGCCGATGCTCGCCAAGTCGGTGGCGAAGATCCCGCCGGGCATGCACTACGAGGCGAAGTGGGACGGCTTCCGGTCGATCGTGTTCCGGGACGGGGCCGAGGTCGAGCTGGGCAGCCGCACCGGAAAGCCGCTGACCAGGTACTTTCCCGAGCTGGTCGAGGCGCTGCAGGAGCGGGTGCCGGAGCGGTGCGTGCTGGACGGGGAGATCGTGATCGCGCGGAACGACCGGCTGGACTTCGACGCGCTGACCGAGCGGATCCACCCGGCGGCCTCCCGGGTGCGGATGCTGGCCGAGAAGACCCCGGCCTCCTTCGTCGCCTTCGACCTGCTGGCCCTGGACGACCACGCACTGCTCGACGTACCGCTGACCGACCGCCGCGCCCTGCTGGACCGGGCCCTCGCCGACGCGACCCCGCCGGTGCATCTGGCGCCCGCGACGACCGACATCGAGGTGGCCCGGCAGTGGTTCGAGGAGTACGAGGGCGCCGGTCTCGACGGGGTCGTCGCCAAACCGCTCAACCTCCCCTACCTGCAGGACGAGCGGGCGATGTTCAAGATCAAGCACGAGCGGACGGCGGACGTCGTCGTCGCCGGGTACCGCTTCCACAAGAGCGGCCCGGTGGTGGGCTCGCTGCTGCTCGGCCTGCACGACGAGCACGGTCGGCTCCAGCATGTGGGCGTGTCGGCGGCCTTCGCCATGAAGAGGCGCGCCGAGCTGGTGGCGGAGCTGGAGCCGCTGCGCATGGACGACGTGTCGGGTCACCCCTGGGCCGCCTGGACGGACGAGACCGCGCACGAGACGGCCCGGCTGCCGGGCGCGCCGAGCCGCTGGTCCGGCAAGAAGGACCTGTCCTGGGTGCCGTTGCGGCCCGAGCGGGTGGCCGAGGTGGCGTACGACCACATGGAGAACGGGCAGCGGTTCCGGCACACGGCCCGCTTCCGCCGCTGGCGCCCGGACCGTACACCGGAGAGCTGCACCTACGCCCAGCTGGAGGAGCCGGTGCGCTACGACCTGGCGGAGATCCTCGGCGAGAAGGACCACGGCTGAGGAGGAGGGTGTCCAGGGGGCCGCGGCCGAGCGACGCGCCGCGCGGGCGCCGCCGTCCGCCTACGGTCGCATGAGGATCTTGACGGCGCCGTCCTGCTTGCGCTGGAACATCTCGTACGCGTGCGGTGCCTCCGCCAGGGGCAGCCGGTGCGTGGCGAAGTCCTCGACGCCCAGGGGGTCCTGGTCGGTCAGGTAGGGCATGATCTCGTCGGTCCAGCGGCGGACGTTGGCCTGGCCCATGCGCAGCTGGATCTGCTTGTCGAAGAGGGTGAGCATCGGCATCGGGTCGGCCATGCCGCCGTAGACGCCGCTGAGCGAGAGGGTGCCGCCGCGGCGGACCAGGTCGATCGCCATGTAGAGGGCGCCCATCCGGTCGATGCTGAAGCGTTCGGCGAGCGGCACGCTGAGCTTGCGGGGCATGAGCGCGGTGGCCGTCTGGGCGAGTTTGGCGGCGTGACTGCCGTGCGCCTCGGTGCCGACGGCGTCGATCACCGCGTCCGGACCCCGGCCGCCGGTCTCGTCCTGGATCGCGTGGACCAGTGCCTTCTCGTCGTCGAAGGCCCTGAGGTCGTACGTCTCGACACCGCGCCGCTCCGCCCGGGCGAGCCGCTCGGGCACCAGGTCGACGCCCAACACCCGTTCCGCGCCACGCGCCCTGGCGATCCGGCAGGCCATGTCGCCGATCGGGCCGAGGCCGAGGACGGCGAGGGTGCCGCCGGGCGGGACGGCGGCGTACTCGACGGCCTGCCAGGCGGTGGGCAGCACATCGGAGAGGTAGACGAACCGGTCGTCCGGCGGGCCCTCGGGCACCTTGATCGGGCCGAACTGCGCCTGGGGGACGCGGAGATACTCGGCCTGGCCGCCCGGTACGGCGCCGTAGAGGCGGGTGTAGCCGAACAGCGCGGCGCCCATGCCCTCGCCGGTGACCTGAGTGGTCTCGCACTGGGTGGGCAGTCCGGTCAGACACATCCAGCAGTTGCCGCAGGCGATCTGGAACGGCACCACGACCCGGTCGCCGGCCGCGAGGTCCGGCACGCCCGGGCCGACCTCCTCGACGATGCCCATGGGTTCGTGACCGAGGATGTCCCCCGGCGTCATGAACGGAGTGAGCACCTCGTACAGGTGCAGGTCGGAGCCGCACAGTCCGGTGGACGTGACACGGATGACGGCGTCCGTGGGTTCCTCGATCCGCGGGTCGGGCACGTCCTCGACGCGGACGTCCCGCTTGCCCTGCCAGGTGACCGCCTTCATGGCTCGCACTCCCTTGGTCCCGGACGGCTGCGCCCGTGCGCGGTGGGGCCCGGGTACCCCGCGCGCCACAGCCGAACCACGGCCCGGACCTGTCCGGAAGCACCCTTCAGCCCGACCGGATGAGACCGGAAGCGACCGGATATGGCCGGAGATGACCCGACGGGCGCACAATCGGACCACACGAACGGGGTGGCCAGGGTGGGCATGAGGCACCGGGCGCGCACACGGCGCGCCGCACCGACAGCGATGCTGCTGGCCGTCGCGCTGACGGCCTCCCTCGCGGCGGGCTGCACCGGCCACGGCCGGGACGGCGACGACCGCGGCCCGGACCACGTCCCGTCGCCGCCGGGCAAGTCGGCCGCGACCGGCTCACCGCTCGCCGTGAAGATCGACAACGTGCGCGCGGCCCGCCCGCAGACCGGGCTCGGCGCTGCGGACGTCGTGTACGTGGAGGAGGTGGAGGGCGGGCTGACCCGGCTGATGGCGGTGTACGCGACACGGCTGCCGGAGACGGTCGGGCCGGTGCGCAGCGCCCGCGAGTCGGACCTGGAGCTGCTGCGCCAGTTCGCTCGGCCGACGCTCGCCTTCTCGGGCGCCCAGCGCGCGCTGCTGCCGCTGATCGACCAGGCGCCGCTGCGCGCACAGTCCCCCGACGCGATCCCCGGCGCCTACGACCGTGACCCCGGCCGGGCCGCCCCGCACAACCTCTATCTGCACCCCGCCGCGCTGCTGCCCGCCGCCCCGGGCGAGGCGGCACTGACCACGGGCTTCCGGTACGGCCCGGCCCCCGACGGTGGCGCACCCGTGTCCGCGCGGACGGTCCGCTACCCGGCCGCCCGTCTCACCTTCACCTGGTCCGCCGAGCGCGGCGGCTGGCTGGTCGCGATGGACGGCGAGCCCACGGTGACCACCGACAGCGGCCGGCCGGCGCCGCCGACGGTCGTCCTGCAGCAGGTGACGGTCCGTGCCTCCGGGTACCACGACGTGCTCGGCAACCGCACGCCGTACACCGAGACGGTCGGATCCGGCCGGGCCGAGGTGCTGCGCGACGGGCGGTCCTACGACGCCTCCTGGTCCCGGCCGGCCGCGACGGACGGTACGGCCTTCACGGCGGCGGACGGCAGCCGGCTGGACTTCGCCGCCGGGCAGGTGTGGGTGGTGTTCGTCCCGGCGCCTTAGGAACGGGCGTCGGTGATCCGGCCGCGGGGAGGGCGCGGTCAGCCCTGGGCGGCCAGCGGCTCGGCCGGGTTGCGCAGGCCCTCGGCCGCGTCCGCGACCCGGCGGATCAGGTCGAGGAACACGGCCTGCTCCGCGGCGGACAGCGGGGCGAGGAACACCTGGTTCATCCGGGCGGTGCGCACGGTCAGCCTGCGGTGGGTGCGCAGGCCCTCGTCGGTGAGCCGGAGCAGGAAGCGCCGGCCGTCCCGCGGGTCGCGCACCTTGCCCAGCAGCCCGCGACGGTCGAGCCGGCTGATGACCTCGGCGATGGTCGACCGGTCCAGGCCGACCCGCTCTCCCACGGTCCGCTGGTCGAGTCCGGGCTCGGCGACGAGCGCGTTCATGACCGCGAACTGCGGCGAGGTGATCTCCTCCGAGACCATCGTGTTCCACAGCAGGTAGTGCGCCTGCTGGAGCCGCCGGGCCAGATGCCCGGGATGGGTGGCGAGGTCCACCGCGGCCATGTGCGCTCCCCTGGTCGATTCGTCGGTGCACTGAACAATACCGGCGCCGGACCCGTCTGTCTCACCACGAATGCCCTTCTCTACCCGGGCTCTTGACGGCATCTTGCCCCGGTGGCAGCGTGAGCAGCACTCGCTGAAATGCTCAGTGCCCTGATTATCAGGTCCTGACGAACCGGAGAGACGAGGCTTCGCGGATGGACAAGGTGGTCGCCACGGCCGTGGAGGCGGTGGCCGATGTGCCGGACGGCGCGTCGCTGGCGGTGGGCGGGTTCGGACTGAGCGGAGTGCCGAACGTGCTGATCCAGGCGCTGTACGAGCGCGGGGTCGGCGAGCTGAGCGTGGTGTCGAACAACTGCGGCGCGATGGAGTCGGGCCTCGCCGTGCTGCTGGCCGCCGGCCGGATCGCCCGGGTGACCGGCTCCTACATCGGTGCGAACAAGGAGTTCGCCCGCCAGTACCTGGCCGGTGAGCTGGAGGTGGAGCTGATCCCGCAGGGCACGCTGGCCGAGCGGCTGCGAGCGGGCGGTGCCGGCATCCCCGCCTTCTACACCCCGGCCGGGGTCGGCACCCAGGTCGCCGAGGGCGGACTGCCCTGGCGCTACGACGGCACGGGCGGGGTCGCCCTCGCCTCGCCGGCGAAGGAGGTGCGGGAGTTCGACGGCGTGCGGTACGTCCTGGAGCGCGGCATCCGCACCGACTACGCGCTGGTCCGGGCCGCGCGGGGCGACCGGCACGGCAATCTGGTGTTCAACCGGTCCGCCCGGAACTTCAACCCGCCGGCCGCGATGGCCGGGCGGGTCACCATCGCCGAGGTGGAGGAGCTGGTCGAGCCCGGCGTGATCGACCCGGACGCGGTGCATCTGCCGGGCGTCTTCGTGCAGCGGGTGGTCGCCCTCAGCCCGGAGCAGGCGGGCGACAAGAAGATCGAGCGGCGGACGGTGCGCGGCTGATGGCCTGGACGCGTGAGGAGGTGGCCGCGCGGGCGGCCCGGGAGCTGCGGGCCGGGCAGTACGTCAACCTCGGCATCGGTCTGCCGACGCTGATCCCCGACCACCTCCCCGAAGGGGTGGAAGTGGTGCTGGAGTCGGAGAACGGCATCCTCGGCACCGGCCCCTACCCCACCGAGGACCAGGTCGATCCGGATCTGATCAACGCGGGGAAGGAGACCGTGACGGTCCTGCCCGGTGCGTCCTTCTTCGACTCTGCGCTGTCGTTCGCGATGATCCGGGGCGGGCACATCGATGTGGCCGTGCTGGGTGCGATGCAGGTGTCCGCCGGGGGTGACCTGGCCAACTGGAGCGTGCCGGGGAAGCTGGTCACCGGGATCGGCGGCGCGATGGATCTGGTGCACGGCGCCCGGCGGGTGATCGTGGTGATGACGCACACCGCCAAGGACGGCTCTGCGAAGATCCTGGAGCGGTGCACGCTGCCGCTCACGGGCACGGCGTGTGTGAACCGAGTCATCACAGACATGGGCGTGCTGGATGTCACGGACGACGGGCTCGTCCTGGTGGAGACCGCACCGGGCGTGACCGTTGAGGACGTGGTCACCAGGACCGACGCCGAAATGAGGATCGGGGAGAACGTGCTGTGAACCCCGTTCGCACTGTGGACGCCGTCCGCACCCAACGGCCGCTACGAGGAAGCGTCAGGTATCGCCCATGACTCTCACCCAGCGCGACATCGACCAGGAGATCGCGGCCAGGCACGCCGACTACGAGAAGCGCGTGGCCGACGGCGCGCCCGTCGAGCACCACCCCCGGCGCGACTACGCGCCCTACCGCTCCTCCCTGCTGCGCCACCCGAAGCAGCCCCTGGTCGCGGTCGACACCGCCCAGGACCCCGAGCTGGTGGAGCTGCACTCCCCCGCCTTCGGCGAGCGCGACATCACCGAGATCGACAACGACCTCACCCGGCAGCACACCGGGGAGCCGGTCGGCGAGCGGATCACCGTCTCCGGGCGGCTGCTGGACCGGCACGGGCGCCCCGTCCGCGGCCAGCTGATCGAGATCTGGCAGGCCAACTCGGCCGGCCGCTACGCCCACCACCGGGAGCAGCACGACGCCCCGCTGGACCCGAACTTCACCGGCGTGGGCCGCACCCTCACCGACACCGACGGCCGCTACCGCTTCACCACCGTCCGGCCCGGCCCGTACCCGTGGCGGAACCACGTGGGCGCCTGGCGCCCGGCCCACATCCACTTCTCGGTGTTCGGCAGGGCGTTCACCCAGCGGCTGGTGACGCAGATGTACTTCCCGCACGACCCGCTCTTCCCGTACGACCCGATCCTGCAGTCGGTGACGGACGACGCGGCCCGGCAGCGGCTGGTCGCCGCCTACGACCACAGTCTGTCGGTGCCGGAGTTCTCCCTCGGCTACCGCTGGGACATCGTGCTGGACGGCCCGGCGGCCACCTGGACGGAAGAAGGGCACTGACCGCCATGACGATCACCGACACGCACGACGGCCCGGAGCGGGTGCCGCCCACCCCGTCCCACACGGTCGGCCCGTTCTACGGCTACGCGCTGCCGTTCCGCGACGGCGAGGAGATCGCGCCGCGCGGCCACCCGGACACGATCACCGTGCACGGGTACGTCCTCGACGGCGACGGCGACCCCCTGCCCGACGCGCTGGTCGAGCTGTGGGGTCCGCGTCCGGACGGCACGGTGCCGCGGGTCGACGGCTCCCTCCGGCGCGACCCGGCCACCGGTGGCCATCTGGGCCGCAACGGCGTGGAGTTCACCGGCTGGGGCCGCAGCCAGACCGACGCGAACGGCCACTGGTACGCCCGCACCCTGCGCCCCGGCGCACGCGGGGGGAACGCGCCGTACCTCAGTGTCTGTGTCTTCGCGCGCGGTCTGCTCGTCCACCTGTTCACCCGGATCTACCTGCCGGGCGACGAGACCGCCCTGGCCGCCGACCCGCTGCTCGCCCGGGTGGGCGACCGGCGCGACACGCTGATCGCGGGCGACGAGGGCGGCGGCACCTACCGTTTCGACATCCGCCTTCAAGGTGAGGGCGAGACGGTCTTCCTGGAGTACCAGTGACGTTTTCCTCTCCTCCGTACGCCGACACCGGCCTGCTCGCCCCCGAGTGGGGGCTGTCGGGCGCCGCGTCCGAGACCGGCGACCACGCGTATCTGCGGGCGCTGCTCGACGCCGAGGCCGCGCTGACCCGGGCGCAGGCCGCGCTGGGGCTCGCCCCGGCCGAGGCCGCGACGGCGGTGACCGCGGCGGCCGTCCCGGAGGGGTTCGGCATGCGCTCCCTGGCGGCGCGGACCCCGGCCGGCGGCAACCCGGTCATCCCGCTGGTCGCCGACCTGACCGCGGCGGTCGGCGCGGAGTACGGCCCCTACGTCCACCGGGGCGCCACCAGCCAGGACATCATGGACACGGCGACGATGCTGGTCGCCGTGCGCACCCTCGGCCCGGTGCTGGCCGACCTCGGCCGCACCGAGCGGGCGCTGGCCCACCTCGCCGCCGAGCACCGGGACACGGCGATGCCGGGACGGACACTCACCCAGCACGCCGTACCGACGACGTTCGGGCTGAAGGCGGCCGGCTGGCGCTCGCTGGTCCTGGACGCACGCGACCGCATCACGCGCGTACGGGCCGCACTGCCCGCCCAACTCGGCGGCGCGGCCGGAACGCTGGCGGCCTTCCAGGCGTACGGCGCGGCGGACGCGGCCGCGCTGACACAGGCGTACGCCCGCGAAGTCGGGCTCGCCGCCCCGGCGTTGCCCTGGCACACGCTGCGCACGCCGATCGCGGACCTGGCCGGCTGCCTGGCCGTCGCGGCGGGCGCGCTGGGCAAGTTCGCCGTGGACGTCCTGACGCTGTCGCGCACCGAGATCGGCGAGGTGAGCGAGGGCAGCGGCGGCGGTTCGTCGGCCATGCCGCACAAGGCGAACCCGGTGCGCTCCACGCTTCTCGTGGCCGCCGCCCGGCGCGCTCCCCAGCTCGCGGCGGTGCTCCACGGCTCCCTCGTCGCCGAGGACGAGCGGCCGGCCGGCGCCTGGCACGCCGAGTGGGAGCCGCTGCGCGACCTGCTGCGGCTGGTGGGCGGCGCGGCCTCGCACGCGGCCGAGCTGGCCGAGGGGCTGCGCGTGCACCCCGCCGCGATGCGCCGCAACCTCGGCATCACCCGCGGCCTGATCGTCTCGGAACGGCTCTCCGCCGCCCTCACGCCCGTCCTGGGCCGGGCGCGGGCCGAGGAGCTGCTGACCGAGCTGGCCCGCCGCGCGCACACCGAGGACCGGCCACTGCGTGAACTGCTCGGCGAGCAGCCCGAGTTGAAGGAGGTCGACCTGGACGACCTCGGCGACCCCGCGCACTACACCGGTTTCGCCGGCACCCTCACCGACCGTGCCCTGGAGCGACATTGACCGTGAAACTCCTCAGCCACCTGGAAGAGGGCGCGGCTTCCGCGCCGGCCCTGCTGCTCGGGCCGTCGCTCGGCACCTCGCATGCCCTGTGGGACCGGGTCGCACCCGAGCTGTCGACCGGCCACCGGGTGGTCCGCTGGGACCTGCCGGGGCACGGGGGCTCGGCCGCGGACCTGATCGGGCCGGGCGCGACCGTCGGCGACCTGGCCGCGCTGGTGCTGGAACTCGCCGACGCGCTCGGCATCGACCGCTTCGCCTACGCGGGCGTCTCCCTGGGCGGCGCCGTCGGCCTGCACCTGGCCGTCCACCACCCCGAGCGGCTGACCTCGCTCGCGGTCCTGTGCTCCGCCGCGCACTTCGGCGGGGAGGAGCCCTGGCGGGAGCGGGCGGAGCGGGTGCGCCGCGAAGGACTGGAGTGGCTGGTGGCGAGCGCCGAGGCGCGCTGGTTCACGCCGGGGTTCAGCGTGCCGAGGCTGATCCGGGACCATCGGGAGGCCGACCCGGAGGCGTACGCCGCCTGCTGCGACGCGCTCGCCGCGTTCGACCTGCGTGACCGGCTCGCCGAGATCACCGTACCGACGCTCCTCGTGGCGGGCCGGCAGGACCGCGCCACCCCGCCCGCGCGGCTGCGGGAGATCGCCGACGCGGTGCCGGCGGCGACGCTGGTGGAGCTGCCCGGGGCCTCCCACCTGGCACCGGCCGAGTGCCCCCGGGCCGTGCTGACCGCGCTGCGCAACCGGCGGGTGCTTGCCGAGGAGGAGCCGGACCGAGGGTGACCCTGCTGGTCGTACCCCCGGCAGCAGCTCGTTCCCGGTGCTCCGGTGTGCCTACGCTGGCGGCATGTCGACTGTCCTGATCACCGGCGCCACCTCCGGCCTCGGCCGCTACGTCGCCTTCGAACTGGTCCGCGCCGGTCACCTCGTCCTGGCCCACGGCCGCGACCGGGCCCGCACCGAGCAGCTGGTCGGGGAGCTGCGCACGGAGGGGGCGGCCGAGGGCTTCGTCGCCGACCTGGCCCGGCTCGCCGAGGTGCGCGAGCTGGGCGACCGGGTGGCCGGGGCGCATCCGGAGCTGGACGTGCTGATCAACAACGCGGGCGTCGGCGCCGGCGCCCCCGGTTCCGGACGCGAACCGAGCGCCGACGGGCACGAGCTGCGGCTCGCAGTCAACTACCTCGCGCCCGTGGTGCTGACCCGGGCGCTGCTGCCGGTGCTGCGGGCCGATCCGCCGGCCCGGATCGTCAACGTCGGCTCGGCGGGCCAGGAGCCCGTCGACTTCACCGACCCGGAATTCACCCGCGGCTACAGCGGGATGTCGGCCTACTGCCGCAGCAAGTTCGCCCTCGCCGCGTACACGTTCACGCTGGCCGAGGAGCTGACGGGCAGCGGAGTCGCGGTGAACGTGCTGCACCCCGCCACCTTCATGGACACGGCGATGGTCCGCGAGGGCGGGATCGCCCCGTGGAACTCCGTCGCGGACGGGGCGCCGGGCGTCCTGGCGCTGGCCACCCGGGAGACGGGCAGCGGCGGCTACTACGACGGCACCCGGCCCGCGCGGGCGCACGAGTCCGCGTACGACCCGGAGGTGCGCGCGCGACTGGCGGCGGTGACGGAGCGGCTCCTGGCCGGGTGAAGGCGGACGGCACGCGGCGTGCCGCATGCCGTCCGCCCCCTCGCGGGACCTACCGCAACCCGCGTCCCGTCTCCAGCACCTCCCGTGCCTGGGCCACCAGTCCCTCCGCGCCGCAGGCGCGAGCGAGGTCCAGGCCCCGGCTGAGTTCCGCGATCGAGCGGGCGGCGATGCCGTACTCGACGCGGGCCGCCGCGTGCTCGTACTGGCAGGGCGAGGCCTCCAGGTAGGTGACGGCCCGGGCGGCGAGCTGGACCGCCCGCTGCCCCGTCTCCAGGGCGGCGGCGCAGCGCAGGGCCTCGCCGATGGCGGTGTCCGTGCCGAACCGCTCGGCCTGCTGGCGGGCGTCGGCGGCGAGCTGGGCGGCCCGGGCCGGGTCCTGCCCGGCGAGGGCCTTGGCCAGGTCGATGGACCAGGGCGCGAGGACCGGGTTGTGGCCGCCGCGGGAGGCGGCGGTCTTCTCGGCGGCCTCCAGTTCGTTGATGCCTTCCTCGGTGCGGCCCACGGCGAGCAGCAGCCGGCCGCGCACGGAGCGGATGTCGGGCAGCACGATGGTCGACGGGTACGGCGGCGCGAAGCCGTACTGTTCGGCGACCGACCAGGCCTCGTCGACCCGGCCGCGGGCCAGCAGGGTGTCGACCAGTCCGCAGGTGGACGACCAGTACAGCGGCAGGCGGCGGCCGACGCGTTCGGCGAGGAGCAGGCCCTCGCGCAGGGTGGACTCGGCGTCGCGCAGTCTGCCCTGTCTGCGGTAGGCGAGTCCGAGGAAGGCGTTGGCCAGGGAGAGGTGGCCGCCGCGCCAGCCGGCGCCGGTGTAGACGCGGCGGGCCTCGGCGAACAGGCTCTCCGCGCGGTCGAGCCGGTCGGCGTAGGCGTACGCGCTGCCGAGCATCATCAGCAGTTCCATGCCCCACTCGGGGTCGGTCCAGCCGAGGCCGGGCGCGAGGCGGCCGTTGACGAGGGCGCGGTCGCACAGTTCGAGGACCTCGTCGGCGCTCTCGCCGTGGGTCATCGCGTCGAAGCCGCGCAGGATCAGCAGGGCGCGTTCGGCGTTGTCGCGGCCGGTGCAGCTGCTCGCCAGTTCGGCGAGGCGCCGGGAGCGGGCCGGGGCGACGGTCTCGCCGTGGATGCCCTCCCACATGAACTGGAAGGCCTGCAGCCGCATCCGGACGGGACCGGCCGTGTGCCGGGCCGCTTCGGCCTCGACCGTGCGGACGGCCTCCTCCAGCTGGTCGTTGTGGAGCAGCGCCTGGGAGAGGCGGACGACGGCGTCGACCCGGTCGTGCCCGTCGAGGCCGGGCATGCCGAGCGCGCTCTGCAGATGGTCGATGGTGACCGCGGGGTTGGTCAGGAGGGTGGCGCAGCCCAGTTCGTAGAGGACGTGCGCGTGCACCTCGGGGCGGGGCGGCTCCTGCAGCGCGCGTTCCAGGCAGCGGCGGGCCGCGTCCGGCGCGCCGACGGCGAGGTGTTCGCGGGCGGCCTCGCGCAACTGCTCGACGAGTTCCTCGTCGTCGTCCGGGTGCACCTTCAGCAGGTGCCGGGCGGCCTCGGCGGCGCCACGGCCCAGCTCGGTGATGATCTGCGCGGCCACGCCGTGCATCGCGGTGCACACGCCGGGCGGGATGGAGTTGTAGACGGCGGTGGCGATGAGCGGGTGGACGAACTCCAGCTCGCCCGCCTCGTGTTCGGTGCCGGAGGCCGGGTCGGGTTCGGTGAGGATGCGGGCCGTGCAGAGGAGTTCGGCGCAGCTCCGGGCGAGGTCGTCGTTCATGGTGGCGAGGCGGGCGACCATGTCGACGGTGATGCCGGTGCCGAGGATGGCGGCGGCCCAGGCGAACCGGGTGGCCTCCAGGCCGAGGCCCTTGAGCCGGTCGACCAGGCCGCCGCCGCGGGCCGCGCGGTTGAGCGCGCGCAGCTCTCCGGCCTGCGCCTCGGTCGGCTGGAGCTCGCTGTCCTGCACCTTGGCGAGGAGTTCGACGGTGTCGTAGGGGTTGCCGCCGGTGACGGCCCAGACCTCGCGGCAGAACGCGTCGTCGGCGTGCCGGCCGAGGGTGGCGCGGGTGAGCCCGGCGGTGGCGTCCGGGGTGAGGGCGCTGAGGGTGGTGACGGGGCGGCCGGCGGCGGCCACCGTGTCGAGCAGGCGGGCGCTCTCCCCGCTGACGTCGCCGGGGCGGCGGGCGACCACGAGGAGGACGGACACGTCGTCCAGGCGTTCGGCGAACGCGGCGAGCCAGCGCAGGGTCTCCTGGTCGGCCCAGTGCGCGTCGTCGAGGAGCAGCACCAGCGGCCATTCGCGGCGGGCGAGCCGGCGCACGGCGGCGACGAGTCCGTCGCAGACGTACTGCGGGTCTGCGCTGCCCTCCTGGGGGTCGGCTATACCGAGGGCGGGGCCGGCGATGTCGTACCAGTCGCCGAGGTACTCGCGGGCCTCCTCGGGCATCAGGGACAGCAGCGCCGGCTGGAGCAGCTGTCGTACGACGTGGAACGGGACGGATCTCAGTGTCTCGGCGCCGCGTGCGGACCAGACGACGCAGCCGCGGCGTTCGGCGATGCGCCGGGTCTCCGTCAGCAGCGCGGTCTTGCCCAGTCCCGCATCGCCCCGGAGGACCAGCAGGCTGCCCGCGGACGCCTGGTCCGCGCACAGGGCGTCGAGAGCCTGCGCGACGGTGGCGATCTCGGCGTCCCGCTCCCACAGGGGAGCCGAGCCGGCCGCCGGCGGCCGTCCCTCCGTCATCCCGTTACCTCCCCAGGTCGCCCGAATGACGTACAGGCACCGAGCGTAGCCGTCCGGTGGAGCCTCTGGTGGCCGGTCGCGGCAGCTGTTGCCCGGCCGGGTGAAAGAGGGTGCGGGCAGGCGACACCGTGCCCCGCCCGACCAGCGGACGGAGCGTCAACCACGGCTGCGGCGGGGTGTCACGGAGAAATCCCGGGCGAAATGCTCCTGTTCGCCCCGCTCGGGAGCGGATCCTCTCATCCCGCTTTCACCGTTGCCTCATACGGTGGGGGCATGACGCAGGTGACTCCTCCCGGGTGGTACCCCGACCCGGGGCAGACGAACGACGGTCCGCCCACCGAGCGCTGGTGGGACGGCAAGGCCTGGACGGACCAGACCCGCCCCGCCGGCACGGCCGCCGCGTGGGGTCCCCCGACGCAGGCGCCGGCGCCCGCACCGGCGCCCATCGGGTACGGCGCGTACCCGGCGAACGCGGGGTACCAGGCGTACCCGGGGTATCCCGCCGAGCCTCCGGCCCCCTCCCGGCGCGGGTTGCGCACGGGCATAGCCGTCGTGGTGACGGCCGCGGTCCTGGCGAGCATCGGGGTCGGCGCGTGGGCCCTCACCAAGGGCGACGGCGGCGGCGACGACCGAGCGGGCTCGTCGCAGGGTCCGGACGGCGGACACGGCGGCGGCCGGGGCGGCCCGCCCGGCGGCTCCGAAGGTCCGGGCGGCGGGTCCGGCGGCGCCTCGCCGTCCCCGAAGCGGTCCGAGGCACCGAAGGTCCCGGGCGGTGGCTCGGTGCCGGACCCGGTCAACGGCATCAGCCTGCCGGTGCCGAAGGGCTGGACCGGGCAGGCCATCAGCATCGGGGCGCAGGTGACCTCGGACGACTCCTACAAGTGCCCGGGCAACTCGGCCCAGACGTGCACGGCGGGCGGCGCCTACACGGCTCCGGCGACGGTGCTGGGCATCGAGGACGACACGGCCGAGGAGGTCGCGAAGGCGGACATCGCGGCCAACGCCAAGCGGTCGTACGGCGGCGACACCTACGGCGGCATCACCTCGCACAAGGTGCTGGCCTCCGAGGCGGTGACGGTGGCCGGCCAGAAAGGCTACCTGGTGCGCTGGAAGGCGGTCACCAGCAAGGGCGCCGACGGCTGTGTCGAGTCGGTCGCCTTCCCCTCCCCCGGCGACCCGAAGCAGATCGTGGTGGTCCGCTTCGGCGTGGACGCCGGCCAGGAGCTGTCGGTCATCGACGAGATCCTCAAGGGAATCAAGGTCTCGTCCGGCGGCGGGAACGGGCAGGACGTCTGAGACATGGACCGGCCGGGTGGGATTCCCCTCCGCTCAAGAGGAACCCCACCCGGCCGGGGGGTGCGCGCCGCCCCCGTCCCCACGGTGCGGCGCGGGCAGGTCACCGTTCAGTCATCCCGTGAACGGCGGCCTGGGTCTCATCTCAGCCCGAGTGCGGGCAGCACCGCGGCCTCCACGAAGCGGGCCAGGTAATCGCCGTCGGCGTACTGGCCGTTGAGCACCGGCCGTACGCGCAGGACGCCGAACATCATGGCCGGGATGTACTCCAGCGCGGGGTGGCCCGCCCGCACCTCGCCCCGGGCCACGCCCCGGGCGAGCATCTCCTCCAGCGCGGCGATCTCCGGGCGGACCAGCGCGTCGCGCAGCGCCTCGGCCAGCTCCTGGTCCGAGGTCACCGCGTGCCCCAGGGCCTGCAGCAGCCGGGTGTCCTTGCCGGACCAGTCGCCCGCGGCCCGCGCGGCCTGGCGCAGGTCCTCGGCGAGCGAGCCGGTGTCGATCCCGGCGAACCGCACCCGGCGGCTGGCGCGCAGCGCCGCCGCGACGAACTGCGGCTTGGTCTTCCACTGCCGGTAGAGCGTGGACTTGCTGCAGCGGGTGCTGGCGGCGACGCCCTCCATGGTGACCGAGTCGTAGCCGCACTCGCGGATCTGCTCCAGCACGGCGTCGAAGAACTCCCGCTCACGCTCCGGCGTGATCTTGGAGCGGCGCGAGGCGACGACCGTCTCCGGTCCGTCCGCGGCCTGCGACGTCATGCGGTGCTTCCCCTCACTCGTGCCTGTCCCCAGTGTGGCGCATATCAATCGATACGCAAGTGTACCGGTACTCCACCGTATCGGTACACTGGCGTATCGGTACGACAACGTATCGATGAGCTGCGTCACGCACCACCGCCCGCAGCACCACATGCACCACCGTCAGCGAAGGGGCCGGGGGATGAATGCCCGAACCGAGCCTGCGGAGGCGGAAACGGAGCCGGAGAATCCGGCACGTCCGCCTCTGATACGTGAGTTCCTGCTGGTCGCCGGGCTCTTCCTCGTCTACAAACTCGGCCGCCAGCTGGCCACCGGCCACACCGCGGAGGCCTTCCGCAACGCCCGCGACGTGTGGCACCTGGAGCGGGCCGCGCATCTCCCCCACGAGACCGCCGTGCAGTCCGCACTGCTGCACGGCGACACCCTCGTCCACCTGGCGAACACCTACTACGCGACCGTCCACTTCCCGGCCACGCTCGCCTTCCTGGTCTGGCTGTACCTGCGCCGGCCCGCCCACTACGTGTGGGCCCGCCGGGTCCTCGCGGTCGTCACCACGGCCGCGCTGGTCCTGCCGTTCACCTTCCCGCTGGCCCCGCCGCGGATGCTGACCGGCACGGGCCTGGTGGACACCGCCCGGATCTACGGCCCGTCCGTGTACGGCCCGCCGTCCAGCGACCACCTCTCCAACCAGTTCGCGGCGATGCCCTCGCTGCACTTCGGCTGGGCGCTGATGGTGGCGATCGGCCTGATCGCGGCCACCCGGTCCCGGTGGCGCCCGCTGTGGCTGCTGCACCCCCTGATCACTCTGCTGGTGATCGTGGGCACGGCGAACCACTACTGGCTCGACGCGATCGTCGCGACAGCCATGCTCGCCCTCGCCCTCGCGCTCATCCATCCGCCGCGACGCACGGCCACCACGGCGGGTCGCGGCACCGGCCGGCTCGGCACACCCGAGCCCGTCCTGGCGGGAGCCGGCCGATGAGCGCCGCCGCCCTGGCCGCCCTCGGCCTGTCCCTCGTGTCGGCCGTCGCCTACGCGCTGGCCGCCGTCGCCCAGGAACGCCTCGCGTCGCGCAGCGCCGACACCGGCCTGCTGCGGCTGCTGGGCACCGGCGCCTGGTGGTCGGCGGTCGGGCTGAACGCCGCCGCCGCGCTGCTGCACGTCGTCGCCCTGAAGTACGGCCCGCTGACCGTCGTACAGCCGCTGGGCGCGCTCACCCTGGTCGCGGCCGTGCCGCTGGGCGCGCGGGCGGCCGGGCGGCGGGTCAGCGCGGTGGAGTGGCGCGGTACGGCGCTCACGCTGCTCGGGCTGTCCGCGCTGCTGGTCACCGCCGCCGGACCGGCGCCCGCCCGGGTGCTCTCGCTGACCGAGGCCCTCGCGGTGGCGGGTACGACCGCTGCCGCGATCGGCCTGCTGTCCCGGCCCGGCGCCCGGCCGGGCCTGCGGCACGCGACGGCGTCCGGCTTCGCCTCCGGTGTCGCCTCCGCGCTCACCCAGACGGTGACCGTCGCGGCCACGGACCGCTCGGGACCGGCGCTGAGCACCGAGGTCGTCGTGGTCGCCGTGCTCGTCGCCGCGTTCGCCGCCGGCGGGCTGCTGCTGTCCCAGACGGCCTACCGGGGTGGGCTCGGTGCCCCGCTGGCCGTGGTCACCCTCGCCAACCCGGTGGCCGCCGCCGTGATCGGCCTCACCCTGCTGGGGCAGGGCCTGCGGGGCGGGGCCGGCGGGGTGCTGCTGGCCCTGGCCGGTGCGGGGCTCGCCGCGTGGGGCGTGGTGCTGCTCAGCCGGACGGCCCCCGAACCCCGCCGCGCCGGGCCGCCGGACGAGAGCGACGAAGAGCACCCGGTGGCGGCCGTCCTGGCCCTGGAGCCCGCGACGGCGACGGCCGAACCGGTCCTGGTGCCGCGACAGAAGGAGCAGCCGGGGCATCTGACGGCACTGTGACGGCATACGGCGGCGGCCGGTGCGCGGAGGATCCGCGTGCACCGGCCGCCGTCGCCGTACTGTGCGCCTGTCGCGGCGGCCTGTCAGCCCCAGCCGCGCGCGTCCTGCTTGAGGGCGGTGTCCACGGTCAGCGCCGTCGCCACCACGAGGCTCAGCAGCGGCTCGGGGAGCTGGTAGTGAATCTGCAGGACGTAGTTGTCCGCGGTCGTGAACAGGGTCTTGGCGAGGCCCTCCCAGGTCTTGGTGATCCGGGCGACCTCGTTGTCCGCGTGGTCGACGATCGCGAAGTTCCAGGCCCGCCAGTTCTCCGCCTTGATCGCGCCGACCTGCTGGCCGTTCGCCATCATCGCGAAGTTGATCTTGCCGATCATGTTCTTCTGGACGATCTCGCCGACCGGCGAGCCGTCCGGGCGGGTCACGATCACCCGGGACTTGAAGATCTTCGCGGGCCGGGTCAGCAGCAGCTGCGGCTGGCCGTAGGCGTCGCGGATCTCCAGCTTGTGGGTGAGGAACTGGTCGAGGCTGGAGACGAAGCGCAGGATCTTGCGCAGCACGCCCTGCCCGACCTGGGTGACCGATCCGATCTCCCGGCCGTTCTGATCCATGACCTTGTACTCGTTGGTCAGCTCGATCAGCTTGGCCTTCTGGTTCACGACCAGGACGGGCTCGGTGAAGAGGGTGCCGCCGCCGGCGCCGCCGGCCGCGACACCGGCCTGCTGCTGCACCTGGCGCTGCACCTTGGCGTCACCGGCCTGCTGCTGCGGGAAGGCGGCCTGCTGGGCGGGGGCCTGCTGCGGCGGAACCTGCCCGGCGGGCTGCTGCGCCGGGTTGGTGTGCTCGGTCCACTGCGTGCCGTCCCAGTAGCGGAGCGTCTGCGGCGCTCCGTGCGGATCCGGGTACCAGCCTGCAGGAGTGTTCGATTGCGTGGTCACCGGGGCACACTACCCTGATGTGACCGGTACCTGACCAGTCCGCACGGAGCGTCGTTCATCGCCCGTTCACCCCGTGACGATCGCCGGGTCGCTGACGCCGGGCTGCCCGTTCTCCACGTGGCCGGCGAAGCCGCGCAGGAACGCCGGGTCGGCGTCGGAGGTCACGGTCAGGTCGTACCAGCGGTCGCTTCCCGCGAGGCCGACGGTCTGCCGCACGGTCGCCCCGGGCCGCACGGTCACCGTGACCGGGGCGGCGCCGTAGCCGTCGGCCAGCTTGAGCTTCACCGTGCCGGAGCCCTTGTTGGTGAAGGTGAGCTGGATGTCGTCACCCGTGTGGCGGGCGGTGACCTCGGGGCCGGCGACCTTGTTGCGGCCCTTGAAGACGCGCAGGAAGCCGTTGGGGCCGTGCACGGCGAGGTCGTAGTTGCCGCCGGAGTAGGCCGAGTTCCAGGTGTCCGACAGCGTCTTGCCGGCCTCCGTGGTGTACGTCCAGGGGCCGTCGGTACGGCTGTTGGAGGTGACGAGGAAGGCCGCTCCCGCGTTCGCCCCCGAGGCGAACGTGAGCGTGAACTTGCCGGCCGAGGTGTCCGCGGAGCCGTCCACGAGCGGGGCGTACTTCAGCGGGCGGGTGGGCCGGCTGCCGGGCTCCTGCTTGGGCAGGGAGGGGTTGGCGGGCGGCTTGGGCACGTAGTCCGGGTGGCGGTTGCGGTCCGCCGGTTCGTACCCGGCCGTGGAGGGCAGCGCCACCGGCGCGGCGTCCGTGCGGGAGAAGTCGAAGGCGCTGGTCAGGTCGCCGCATATGGCGCGCCGCCAGGGCGAGATGTTCGGCTCCTGGACACCGAAGCGACGCTCGATGAACCGGATGATCGAGGTGTGGTCGAGGGTCTCGGAGCAGACGTAGCCGCCCTTGCTCCACGGCGAGACGACCAGCATCGGCACCCGCTGGCCGAGCCCGTAGGGGCCGGCCACGTGGCTGCTGTCGCCCTTGAACAGGTCCAGCGCGGGGTCGACCGTCGACTTGCCCTGGGCGGCCGAGGCCGGCGGGTAGGGCGGGATGACGTGGTCGAAGAAGCCGTCGTTCTCGTCGTAGGTGATGAGCAGCGCCGTCCTGCCCCACACATCGGGGTTGGAGGTGAGCGCGTCCAGGACCTGGGAGACGTACCAGGCGCCGTAGTTGGCGGGCCAGTTGGGGTGCTCGGTGAAGGCCTCGGGGGCGACGATCCAGGAGACCTGGGGCAGCCTGTCCGCCTGGACGTCCGCCTTCAGCTGGTCGAAGAAACCCTCGCCCTTGCGGGCGTCGGTGCCGGTGCGGGCCTTGTCGTACAGGGGGTCGCCGGGCTGGGCGCCCCGGTACTGGTTGAAGTAGAGGAGCGAGTTGTCGCCGTAGTTGCCGCGGTAGGCGTCGTTGATCCAGCCCCAGGAGCCGGCCGCGTCCAGGCCGTCGCCGATGTCCTGGTAGATCTTCCAGGAGACCCCGGCCCGCTCCAGGCGCTCGGGGTACGTCGTCCAGCCGTAGCCCTTCTCCTCGTTGCCGAGGACCGGGCCGCCGCCCTTGCCGTCGTTGCCGGTGAAGCCCGTCCACATGTAGTAGCGGTTGGGGTCGGTGGAGCCGATGAACGAGCAGTGGTAGGCGTCGCAGACGGTGAAGGCGTCCGCGAGCGCGTAGTGGAAGGGGATGTCGTCCCGGGTCAGGTACGCCATCGTCGTCGCGGACTTGGCGGGCACCCACTTGTCGTACTTGCCGTTGTCGAAGGCGGTGTGTCCGTCGTTCCAGCCGTGCGGGAGGTCCTGGATGAAGGCCAGGCCCAGGTCGTCGGCGTCCGGGTGGAAGGGCAGGACGTCCTTGGTGCCGTCGGACTGCTTCCAGACGGACCGGCCGTTCTGGGTGACCGGACGGGGGTCGCCGAAGCCGCGGACCCCTCGGAGCGAACCGAAGTAGTGATCGAAGGAACGGTTCTCCTGCATCAGTACGACGATGTGCTCGACATCGTCCAACGATCCGGTGCGGTAGCGGGCCGGCAGGGCTGCGGCGCGCTGGATGCTGCTGGACAGCGCGGTGAACGCCGTGGTGGCGCCGGCGAGTTGGAGGAAGCGCCGCCGATTGACTTCGGGCATGAGTGAGGGTCCTCTCGTCCTGACGTAGCCGATGCCGTCCGATGACGGAATCTGCGCGGAGCGAGTGTTCCAAGAGCAGCAAACGTCAGGGAAGGGTCTGGTGGCGCCCATGTGAAACTCGGCGGTCAGTGCGGGGTGGCCCGCCTTTCCTCCTCCTGGGCCCGGATGACCTCGTCGGCCGTCTTGACGAGGTGGGCGGGGTTGCCGATGAGGACACGCGTGAGGGCGTAGGCACGAGGGTCCATGGTGATGTAGCGGACCGGACGTTCGATGATCTTGATGGTGTTGTTCTGGAGGATGACGACCTTGTCGATCCACAGGAGACTCGGCTTGGCCCAGAAGCGATTGTCGACCACGGAGACGAGGTCGACGGACAGCTCGGGGCTCTTCGCCACCACCAGCGTGGACGCCTGTTTGCCCTTGCCCTGCTTGCTGATGGCGTTCAGGACCTTGTCCGTCGTGTCGGCCCGCTCCGCTCGGTACAGCTCCGCGAATTCGGCGCCCCAGACGGTGTCCGCGTATTTGACACCGTCGACCTGGGTGGGCATCTTGGCCTTCGGATCGACCGCCAGTTTCGCCGCAAAGCCGTCGTAGTCCTGCGGATGCATCTCCGGAATCGACACGACGCGCTTGTTGCTCAGCCGGCTCAGATCCTCCATCATCGCCCGCTCGTGCGGCCGGGGAACGGGCTTGAGCGGGCGCTTGAGCGCGCGCACGCCGCTGAACCCCGTCCCCAGGTCCCGCTCGATGATCTTCAGCCACTGGGCCAGACGCGAGGCGTAGTTGAGGCGTGAGAGATAGAAGGCGAGATCCGACTGCTGTTGCGGACTGAGCCGTCCCACGGTTCGGATGATCCCCAGGAACTTGTCGAACGACTCCTTGGGAAACGCCCGCAGAGCGATCACCATGTCGACCGTGAAGCGGTCGAGCTTCGAGGCCACGGAACCCGGGATGCGCCTCGCCAGGTTGACCCGGAAGGCCCGCAGGGCGATGCCCACCCTCGGAATCTGTTTGACGAGCGCGCCGAGCACGGGAGGGATGACGAGCCCCAGGAAGGCGAGCAGTTGCTCGGGCTTCGACAGCTTCCGGCCGCCCACGAACTGATAGCCGAGGAGGGCCTCGTACGACAGCACGAACTCGCCGATCACGGGAATCGAACTGAGCACGTAGTCGGCGAAGTCGTGGAGCACCTCGTCCGGCTGCCCGATGGCCGCTTCCGGCAGCGGGAGTTCGCCCTCGATGATCTGGAGCGGCTCGAACGCCGTGTAGAGCCACTGGAGCCAGATCAACGGCCAGGCGCCCTGCAGCGACCTGACCTGGCCCGCGCCGGGAGGGGAGCCGTCCAGGATCCAGCGGGTCTGCTCCACGAGGTGCCGGGTGGCATCGGACGCGGCGTTCATCGTCGTGTGGACGGCGAACTCGCGGTGGCCCGGCCAGGGAACGGTGTAGTACCGGCTCTGCCACTCCACGAACGCGGCCCGGACCTCGGTGGCGATCAGGTACGCCGCCTCCATGTCCTCGCGCGGCACCTTGCGGGTCTCCCGCTCCCTCAGCCGTTCCGTCCTGTTCGGGCTCTGGTCGATCTCCGCCTGCTCCGCCGCGGTGATGCCGCGGGCGAGCATCACCGCGTGTTTGTAGGAGGTGAGCACCTCGGCGACGAGCCCCCAGCGCACCTCCTTGGCCGGGACGGCCACGGGGGTCAGACCCCGCTGCCCAGGTCGGAGCCGATCTCGATGTCGGTGCCCGAGGACGGGGTGTACTCGTTCCACTCGGCGATCAGGGCGCCCTTGGTGCCGGGCTGGAGGACGGCGAACGGGGTCACCGAGCCGTCGTGGGCCCGGTCCAGCCGGGCGACCGTGATGCGGGTGGCGTCCGGGATCGCGGTGATGATCTGGCTCTCCTGGACCACCCGGCCGTCGGCGGGATCGGTCTTGTCGGCGGAGTCGATGACGACCTGGGCGCCGACCAGGAAGTCCTTGCTCGAATCGACCCTGATGGTCACCGGGTTGGCGGTCTTGCCGAGGACGTCCTTGGAGGTGGCGTAGACGGCCTCCTCCAGCCGGACCGCGGTGCGGGCCGGGTTCGCCGGCGGGATGCCCGGGTAGTTGCGGTCGTCGTAGGCGGCGATCTCCCTGGCGATGGTGAGGTACTGCGAGTTCGGCGTCGTCGGCTGGGACTTGAAGCCGCCCTCGGCGAACCTCACCCAGTCCTCCTCCCAGCCCTTGCGGACGGTCAGGACGACACGCGCGCTGCCGGACCGCAGGAACGCCTGCCGGTTCGCGTCGGGATGCCGGAGCCGGCGGATGAAGTTCCAGCTCTGCGGCACGTCCCAGAAGTACGAGTAGAGGAACGTGACCACGTTCTCCCACTCGATGGCCTGGTTGATGAAGCGGACGACGTCCTCGTGCTCGCGCACGGTGGCCCACGCCGTGGCATCCAGGCCGAGGCCGTTCTCGTCGAAGCCGATGCCGTGCTCCAGGTCGACCCGGGCCTTGACGAAGGCGTCCACGACCTCCGGCGGCATGAAGGCGAAGTCGGGTCCGAGCAGGAAGCGCAGCACCCCCTTCATGATCTCCTCGCTCTCCTCCCGGCGGAGGGTGAGCGTGTCGACCTGCTCGATCTGCTCCTGGAGCGCCGCGGCCTTGGTCGCGATGTCCTGCTGGCGCTCGTAGTACTGGGTCTGGGCCGCGTCCCGCAGCAGGTTCCAGACGTCCGACTGCCACTTGTCCCGGATCCGGTCGCTGTGCGCCGGCTTGGTCGGGTCGGGGTCGGGCTGGGTGGGAATCGGCTCGATCTCGGAGGCGACCCTGATCGTCGTGTTGCGGTTGTTGATCATCTCGAACGAGATGTAGACCTTGCCGGTGGCGTGCAGCATGAACTTGTTGTAGGCGGTGGAGGTCAGCTCGAACGGCCCGAACTCGCCCTGCGTCTGGTCCTTGACGTAGAGCGGGGTGCCGAGCACCTTGAAGCTGAACTTGTTCTCGTCTCCCGTCTTGCTCGTGGTGGCGAACCACATGGTCAGGGTCTTGATGCGGTACCCCTCCGGGACCTCCAGCGGGTCCGGGGTGAAGATGTGCCAGCCCTCGTCCTGGGAGGGGGCGCCCACGCTGAACTGCGGGGCCGACGGCACGAGCGGCGGATCGGGGACCACCGCGCCGTACCGTTCGGCCAGCACCCGGTAGTGCGGCTGAGTCTCGCCCGGCAGGACCGCGTCGGTGATCTCCGCATGCGGCAGACCGAACTGGAACGGGCCCAACTGGTTCTTGAGGTCGGCGAGTTCCTTGTGCATCCGGCGCAGCCCGGCGCCGGGTTCCGGGATCACCAGGTCATAGGTCAGCCGCAGCCCGTACCGGTAGAGCCGCACCCGCCACTTGCGCATCAGGCTGAAGTAGTCGACCCGCATCGCCGCGACCTGGCTCGGGTTCTTCAGCACCCGGGTCGAGGTCTCCTCGCTGCCGGTGACCGTGGTCGTGGAGATGGTGACCTTGTGCTCCTGCTTGGCGCGTGACGACGCCTTCTTGGTCAGCGAGGTGGCGTGCTTGGTGCTGTCCGTCGCGGACTGCGACTTGGAGTCCTGCGAGGAGAAGCCCGACTGGGCCGAGCCGTTGATCACCGGGATCCCGCCGGCGACCGTCGCGGTGACGTTGAACTGGTTGGAGTGCTGCGCCTGCGACGACGTCGACTGGGACAGCTCGGTGTTGTCGGTCACCCCGGTCTCGCTGACCGTCTCCAGCGAGTCGGTCACGATCGACGTGAACTCCTTGCTGCGGACCGACCATTCCTTGTGGCTGACCGCCGTCTCCTCCAGCGGGGCCAGCGGAATGGTGGCGATCAGCTCGCCCCGCTCCAGTCCGGCGGGCACCATCTCCAGGCGCTCCAGGTTCAGCATGCCGAGCGGTGTCGCCTGGGTGTTGGCCAGCAGTCCGCGGACGGCCACGACGGCGCCGCGCACGTCCTGCTCGGCCAGTCCCCGCGTCGGGCCGTCGGCCAGTTGCCCGGCCTGCCGCTGTCGCAGTTCGATCAGCGCGTCCCCGAACGCCTTCAGTGCGGGGACCGGGATGTCCACGAAGGCACTGGGCGGCGGCATCAGCGAGGGCTGGGTCCGCTGCTCGAACTGTGCGAGCAGTTCGACCAGTTCGTCGGAGACGTCGCCGGAGACCTCGTCGGCGTGCCGGAGGTGGTCGCGGACGGCGTGCGCCTCGTCCGGGCGCAGTCCGAGCTGACGGACGTACGCCGACTTGATCAGCGCCTGCCCGGCCGGGGGCGCCGGAAGCCGCAGCTGGACCAGGGTCGCCTTGGGGACCTCCCGGGCGGATCCGGTGAACACCGGCGGCACCGTCACACCCGTTGCATCCGACTCGTTCAACTCGGCCTCCCTGCAGCACTGGTTGCGATGAGACGCTCACCCAACGTGACGCATGGAGGAGGCGAACTCCACACGATCGCGTGAACTCTTCACATAAACCCCTCATAGGGGTGATGGTGCCCCGGACCGGGTGGCGGCCCGGGGCACACAGCGTGGCCGTCTCAGGGATTCAGGTACGCCTCCACCTCGCTGAACTGGCCCGCCGGCCAGCCGGTGTTGGCGCTGACGGTGAGGCGCAGGTGGCGCAGGTTCGTACCGCTCGGCAGGGACACGGTCGCGGTGTTGCCGGTGGCCGGGTCGAAGCGGTAGCCCTGGGAGCCCACCACGGTGGAGTAGTTCGAGCCGTCGGTGCTGCCGAGCACGTTGACGGTCTGGGTCCGGGCGCCCCAGGCCGAGGACGGCGGCAGCTTCAGCACCAGGCGGCGCACGGCGTACGAGGAGCCGAGGTCGACCGTCCAGGACTGCGGGAAGGCGTTGTTGGCGGACTCCCAGTAGCTGTTCGCGTCGCCGTCGACCGCCTTGCCCGGCGTGTAGACGTCCTGGGAGCCGGTCGCGGTGGCCGGGCGGCCCTTGGCGAGGTTGCGGTCCGGGTCGGGGTCGGGGTTGCCCTGGCCGGGCCGGGGCCAGCTGGAGCAGTCCGACCAGGTGCTCGACCAGCCGGAGTTGCCGCCGCCGTCGGTGAGCGCGAAGGAGCCGGAGTTCGCCGGGTAGGGGCAGTTGTAGATGCCGGCGGCGCCGACCTGGGTGGCGGTGACGTTCTTGAAGGTGGCCGCGCCCTGCGCCTCGGCCTGGACGACGACCGTCCCGGTGTTCCGCACGGTCGCGCCGGTCACGTTGACGTTCCGGACCGGATACCCCTGCCCGCCGCCGGAGACGAACTCGAAGGCGCTGTACGGGCTGTCGGTGATCGTCGTGTCGGTGATGTCGACGGTCGCGTTGATCGCGCTGTCGTAGGAGTCGACGCGCAGGGCACCCATCGGGTGGTTCCAGTTGGGGTTCATCGCGCCGGTGCGCACCAGCGTGTTGCCGTCGACGGTGATGGTGCCGGCCAGGGGGTGGAAGGGGTCGAGGAACTTCTGGTTGGAGATGGCGATGCCGCTGCCGAGGGCGTTGGTGTCGGAGATCAGGTTGTTCCGCACCGCGATGTCGGTGCCGCCGTAGATGGCGATGCCGTTGGCGAGGTTGGGCTGCGAGATGGTGTTGCTCTCGAAGCTGGAGTCGGTGTCCGGGGAGTACAGCGACCACATGGCGAGGGAGTCGTCGCCCTGGTTGCGCAGGAAGTTGTCGCGGACGCGGACCCCGCGCGCGGTGCCGTTGAGGTTGAGGCCGTCGGCGGTGGTGTCGAGGATGCGGTTGTTCTCCACCACCAGGTTGTCGTTGTTGCCCATGAGCCACAGGCCGACCTTCAGGTGCTGGATCCACATGCCCGAGACGGACGAGTTCGGTCCGAGGGAGCCGTTGACGAAGTTGTCCGGGTTGGAGTCGACGCGCTCGGTGACCTCGCCGATGACCGCGAAGTCCTTGATGTGGACGTTGCCGGCCGAGCTGGACTGGTCGATGAAGCGGGAGGTGTGCACGACCGAGTGCCAGCTGCCGGCGCCCCGCAGCGTCACGTTCTGCACGCCGCTGAGGGAGGACGTGATCCGGTAGTCGCCCGGCGGGATCCAGACCGTGCCGCCCTGGGCGGCGGCGATGGCGTCCCGGAACGCCTGGGTGGAGTCGCCGTTGCCGCTGGGGTCGGCGCCCTTGGAGACGACGGACACCGAGCCGGCGGGCTGGGCGGCGGCCCCCGCGACCTGCTCGAAGTCGGCGACGTCGACGGTGACCTGGGTGCCCGTCGACTCGAAGGCGACCTTGTCGCCCGCCTGGACGTTCTGCCCGAGCAGCAGCCGGGCGTTGTCGAAGAAGTGGTGGGTCCTGGCGCCCGGGATCCAGCCGGTGTCGATGTAGGAGTACTTGGCGGTCACCGGGAGCGTCCTGGCGAGCTTGATGCCGTTGACGTACACGGCGAGCGAACCGGACTGGCCGTCCGGGACGCTGTAGGCGACGTTCACGGCATTGGCCGCGCGCGGCACGGTGAACTCCACCCGCTGCCCGGAGGTCAGCCGGACGGCCTGCCGGCCGGAGGCCTCCGAGGCGAGGGTGCCCTGGGTGTAGTCCGGGCCGATCTTCGTGCCGGTACCGGTCGCCGACTCGGCCTCCACGGAGGTGAAGGGGAGTGTGGCGCCGGCCGCCGCGTGGGCGGCCGGGGCGACGGCGGTGAGCATGCCGGCGGCGAGGGCGACGACCGCCCCGATGGCCGGCATGCGCCTGACATATCTGGCGTTGCTGCTGTGCATGTGCTGATCCCTTCGTGGTGGGGGTGCGTGGGACAGCAAGGTGCGTACGGGCGCGGCTCAGGCGCGCAGCCAGGCCGCCGTGTCCCGTGGCATCCGGCCGGTGTCGTCCAGCGGGCCGCTGCTGAGCAGGAGTCGGGAGTGCGCGGGGAGGTCGGCGGGCGTGGCCGCGAGGTTGACCACGCACAGCGCTCCGTCGGCGCGGGCGAAGGCGAGCACGCCGTCGGGGGCGGGCAGCCAGGTGAGCGGGCCGTCGCCGAACTCCGGGCGGAGGGCGAGGGCCTCGCGGTAGAGGGTCAGCATGGAGTGGGGGTCCCGCTCCTGGCGGTCGACCGCGTACGACGTCCAGTCGGCCGGCTGCGGCAGCCACGGCTCCTCCCGTGAGCCGAATCCCGCGTACGGCAGGCCCTCGGCCCAGGGCAGCGGCACGCGGCAGCCGTCCCGGCCGGGGTCGGTGCCCCGCGACCGGAAGTACATCGGGTCCTGGATGCAGTCGACCGGGATGTCGGCCTCCGGCAGACCCAGCTCCTCCCCCTGGTAGAGGTACACCACGCCGGGCAGCGCCAGCGACAGCAGGGCGGCGGCCCGGGCCCTGCGGGTGCCGAGCGCGAGATCGGTCGGCGTGCCGAAGGCCTTGGTGGCGAAGTCGAAGGCGGTGTCCTCGCGGCCGTACCGGGTGACCGTGCGGGTGACGTCGTGGTTGCACAGCACCCAGGTGGCCGGGGCGCCGACGGGGGCGTGCTCGGCGAGGGTGGTGTCGATCGAGGCGCGCAGCCGTGCCGGGTCCCAGGGGCAGGCCAGGAAGGAGAAGTTGAAGGCGGTGTGCAGTTCGTCGGGGCGCAGGTAGCGGGCGAAGCGCTCGGGGTCGGGGAGCCAGACCTCGCCGACGAAGACGCCGTCGTAGTCGTCGGCCACCCGCCGCCAGGAGCGGTAGATGTCGTGGAGTTCGTCGCGGTCCACGAACGGGTGCGGCTCCGGGTGCGCGGCGAGGCCGGGGAGGTCCGGGTCCTTGGCGAGGAGGGCCGCGGAGTCGATGCGGACGCCGGCGACGCCCCGCTCGAACCAGAACCGCAGGATGTCCTCGTGCTCCTGGCGGACGGCCGGGTGGGCCCAGTTGAGGTCGGGCTGCTCGGGGGTGAACAGGTGCAGGTACCAGTCGCCGTCGGGCAGCCGGGTCCACACCGGTTCGGTGGAGCCGGCGAACTGCGACGGCCAGTCGTTCGGCGGGAGTTCGCCGTCCGGACCGCGTCCGGGCCGGAAGTGGAACAGCTCGCGCTCGGGGCTGCCGGGCCCGGCGGCGAGTGCGGCCCGGAACCAGGGGTGCTGGTCGGACACGTGGTTGGGCACGATGTCGACGAGGGTGCGGATGCCCAGCTCCCCGGCCTCCGCGATGAGCTTCTCCGCCTCGGCGAGGGTGCCGAAGGCCGGGTCGATGGTCCGGTAGTCGGCGACGTCGTAGCCGCCGTCCTTCAGCGGGGACAGGTACCAGGGGGTGAACCACAGGGCGTCGACGCCGAGTTCGGCCAGGTACGGCAGCCGGGCGCGGACGCCCGCGAGGTCGCCGGTGCCGTCGCCGTCGCCGTCCGCGAAGCTGCGGACGTACACCTGGTAGATGACGGCGGAGCGCCACCAGTCGGGGTTGTTCGGGGCATGGGTGGGCTGTCCCACTGCGCTTGCCTTTCTCTGGACGGGGCGGGGGCGTCAGCCCTTGGTGCTGCCCGCGGTGATCCCGGCGATGATGTGCCGCTGGAAGACGAGGAACAGCGCCACCATCGGGATGCTCGCGATCACCATCGCGGCGATGAGCACGGTGAGCTGGATGTTCTGCGACAGCTGGACCAGGGCCACGCTGATCGGCTGTCTGCCGGTGTCGGAGAAGACCATCAGCGGCCACAGGAAGTCCTGCCAGACGGCGACCAGCGCGAAGATCGACACCACGCCGAGCACCGGCCGGGACATGGGCAGGACGACGGACCACAGGATCCGCAGCCGGCCGGCGCCGTCGATCTCGGCGGCCTCCAGCACATCGCGCGGCAGCTGGTCGAAGAACCGTTTGAGCAGGTAGAGGTTGAAGGCGTTGGCGACCGCCGGCAGCCAGATGGCGAGGGGGTCGTTGAGGAGGCCGAGGTCGGCCACCGTCAGATACTTCGGTACGACCAGGGCCTGCGCCGGCACCATGAGGGTGGCGAGGATGCCGCCGAGGATCACCTTGCCGAAGACGGGCCGCAGCTTGGACAGGGCGTAGGCCGCGGCCGTGCAGAACACCAGCTGGAACGCCCAGGCGCCGGCCGCCTGCACCACGGTGTTCCACAGGTGCCGCGGCAGCTGCATCAGCTCCCAGGCGTCGGTGTAGCCGCCGGTGTGCCAGTGCTTCGGAACCAGTGTCGGCGGGGTCCGGGCCACCTCGTCCGGGGACTTCAGCGCGCCGGTCACCATCCAGTACACGGGGAAGAGGAAGGCCAGCGCGAAGAGGACGACGGCAGCCGTGAACACCGTCCAGTAGACGGCCTTGCCGCGCGGGCGGGCGAGGGTGGCCGGGGAGATCAGGGTGCGGGTGCTCATGCGGTGTCCCCCTCGGAGCGGGTGAGCCGCAGATAGACCGCGGAGAAGGCGCCGAGCAGCAGCAGGAGCATCACGCTGAGGGCGCAGGCGCCGCCGAAGTCGTTGTAGAGGAAGGCGTACTTGTAGATGAGGTAGAGGACGGTGACGGTGGCGTTCTCCGGGCCGCCGCCGGTGATGACGAACGGTTCGGTGAACACCTGCATGGTGGCGATGATCTGAAGGAGCATCAGCATCAGGATCACGAACCGGGTCTGCGGGACCGTGACGTGCCGGATGCGCTGGATCAGGTTCGCGCCGTCCAGTTCGGCCGCCTCGTACAGCTCGCCGGGGATGGACTGGAGCGCGGCGAGGTAGATGAGGACGGTGCCGCCCAGGTTGGCCCAGGTGGCCACTATGACCAGGGAGATCAGTGCGGTGTCGGCGCCGTTGGACCAGTTCGAGGTGGGCAGGTGCAGGAAGCGCAGGGCCTCGTTGGCGAGGCCGGCGCCCGGGTCGTAGAACCACTTCCACAGCAGGGCGCTGACCACCGGCGGGATCATCACCGGCAGGTAGACCACGACCCGGAAGAACGCCTTGGCGTGCCGCAGTTCGTTGAGGACGAGGGCGAGCACGAAGGGGATCGCGAACCCGATGAGGAGGGCCAGCAGGGTGAAGGTGAGGGTGTTGCGCCAGGCGGCCGTGAACTCGGGGTCGTGCCAGACGCGGGTGAAGTTGGCGGTGCCGGCCCACTGGGGCTCGGAGCCGGGCGTGTACTTCTGGAAGGCGATGACGACCGCGCGGATCGCCGGGTACCAGGAGAACAGGGCGAAGCAGATCAGGCCGCCGAGGAGGAAGGCGTAGGCGCGGGCCTGGTCGGCGAGGCGGCGCCGCCTTGGGCCCCCTGCCGGAGGCGGCGCCGGGACCGGGTGGGCGGCGGCCTTCGTCGCGGTCCGCCGCTCGGCCGTCTTCGTCATCACGGTCAGCTCCGGGCCAGAATGCTGTCGATCTTTCCGGACGCGTCCTTGAGCAGCTGGTCGATGTCGGCGTCCTTCTCGGTGAGGACGGCGGAGACGGTGCCGTCGAGGACGGAGTAGATCTGCTGGGCGTTCGGCGGCTCGATCTTCATCCGGAGCTGCTGGTTGCCGTCGAGGAACGCCTGGTAGTTCTCCACCGGGACGTTGGCATCGGCCTTCTTGGCCTTCTGGTCCTCGGCGTCCGCGGCACCGGTGAACAGGCGCGGTTCGGGCAGGCCGACGGGGGCGTCGTTCTTCTTGGCGCGGGCGTAGTCGCCGAGGAAGCCCTTGCCCGGGGTGAGGAACATGTGGTCGAGCCACTTCAGGCCGGCGCGGATCTGGGCGGGCGTGTCGTGCTTGTTGAACATGTAGCCGTCGCCGCCGATGAGGGTGCCCCTGCCGCCCGGCATGGGGGCGAGAGCGAGGTCCTTGTAGCTGCTGCCCTTCTCCTTGACCAGGATCGGGATGTTGTCGGGGGCGGCGAGATACATGCCGAGCTTGCCGGAACCCATCATCTGCTGCACGTCGTTGATGACGAGGAGCTGCTTGCTGCCCATGGAGTCGTCCGTCCACCGCATGTCGTGCAGGTTCTGCAGGACGGCGTGGCCCTCGGGGGTGTCGATGGCGGCCTTCTTCCCGTCCGCGTCGACGACGTCGCCGCCCTGGGAGTACAGCTCGGCGGTGAAGTGCCAGCCGCCCTGGTTCTGCGCGCTGTAGTCGGCGTAGCCGACCGTGCCGTTGCCCAGGGCGGCGATCCTCTTGGCGGCGGCGCGGACCTCGTCCCAGGTCGCCGGCGGCCTGTCGGGGTCCAGGCCGGCCTTCTCGAACAGCTTGCGGTTGTAGATCAGCCCCATGCTGTATCCGGTGCGGGGTATGCCGTAGACCTTGCCGTCCACCGTGTAGATGTCCCGCAGCTGCTTCTGGAGGGTGGCGTAGCTCTTCAGTTCCTTGAGGTACGGAGTGAGGTCGGCCGCCTGGTGGATGTCGACGACATGCCGGGCGTCGGTGAAGTACGTGTAGAACACGTCCTCCATCTGGCCGCCGGCGAGCTTGGCGTCGAAGGTCTTCGGGTCCTGGCAGGGGAAGGCGTCGTGCGCGACGACGTCGATGTCCGGGTTGTCCTTCTCGAAGGAGGCGATGTCGTCCTCGAAGAAGCCGCGGTCGACCTTGGCGCTCCGGGGCGGCTCGCAGTTGACGGTGATGCGGGTCTTGCCGCTCGCCGCATCGCCGTCACCGGACCCGCAGGCGGTGACGGCGAGGGCGAGGGAGGAACAGACGCCGATCGCGACGACGGTACGGCGGAACCCGGTGCTTCTCATCGGTGGACCCCTCATGGCACTCATGGCAGGAGCGGTGGGCGCCGCACACTCAAGCACCACCGACAGCGCGACGCAAGATGTCGCGCAGAATCTGAAATTGTTCGACAGTGGGTTGGATCTTCTGATGCTCAGCCGCGCGGGGCTTGCGCGGTGGAGCCGCGCACCACCAGTTCCGGCTCGAAGAGCAGCTCCTCGGCGGGCACGGCGGTGCCGCCGATCTGCGCGTTCAGCAGCTCCACGGCCGCGCGTCCCATGGCCTCGATGGGCTGGCGGACCGTGGTCAGCGGGGGCTCGGTGCAGTTCATGAACGCCGAGTCGTCGTAGCCGACGACGGAGATCCGGCCCGGGACGTCGTACCCCTTGCGGCGGGCCGCCCGGATCGCGCCGAGCGCGAGCGGGTCGGAGGCGCAGATGATGCCGGTGACGCCCCGGTCGATCAGCCGGGAGGCGGCGGCGTGACCGCCCTCGATGGAGAACATGGCCCGCGCGACGGACTCCTCCGGCAGATCCCCGGCGACGGCCCGGGCGGCGGCCAGTTTGCGCGCCGAGGGCACGTGGTCGCCGGGGCCGAGGACCAGGCCGATGCGCTCGTGGCCGAGCGAGGCCAGATGCCGCCAGGCCTGCTCGACGGCGACGGCGTCGTCGCAGGACACGGCCGGGAAGCCGAGGTGCTCGATGGCCGCGTTGACCAGCACGACCGGGATGTTGCGCTCGGCGAGCAGCCGGTAGTGGTCGTGCGGCGCGTCGGCCTGGGCGTACAGGCCGCCGGCGAAGACCACGCCGGAGACCTGCTGCTGGAGCAGCAGCTCGACGTAGTCCGCCTCCGACACGCCGCCCTTGGTCTGCGTGCACAGCACCGGGGTCAGCCCCAGCTGGGCCAGCGCACCGCCGATGACCTCGGCGAACGCCGGGAAGATGGGGTTCTGCAGCTCGGGCAGGACGAGACCGACGAGCCGGGCGCGCTCACCGCGCAGCTGGGTGGGGCGCTCGTAGCCGAGGACGTCGAGGGCCGTCAGCACCGCCTGCCGGGTGGCTTCGGAGACTCCGGGTTTGCCGTTGAGCACCCGGCTGACCGTGGCCTCACTGACCCCGACCTTCTTCGCCACTTCCGCAAGTCGTCGCGTCATGACCGCAAGCGTAGCGCAATTAACGCAAGCGGCTTGCGTAAAGCGGGGCGTGTTCGCCGGGTGCGCTCGGGGCGGTCCCGCCCGCCGGCCCGGCGCCGCCGGCGACCTGAACGCCGACGGTGCCGGGTCAGCTCTCGGGCGACGGGACGACCGTGAGGTGCGAGGCCGCGCCCCGCGGGCGGCGCGGACGGCGCACCGGCGCGGCGGGCCGGCGCGGGTCGCGCAGGACCATCGTCAGGCGGCGGTAGCCCAGCTCGCGCAGCGGCTGCGGCGACTCCTCGACGATGCGGCACTCCGTGCGCCCGCGGCGCGGGTCCGGGTGGTGCAGGAGGCGCACGGCGCCGTCGAGGCGGGTCGCGTCCTCACCGACGGCGCGGATCCAGTGCGGCAGGCCCTGCCGGTAGGCGGCCTCCATGATGGGGTCCTGGGCGATGTCCCGGCGCAGCGCCTGGAGTTCGTGGTCGTGCCCGTACGTCTCCAGGGCGGACCGGAGGTGGGCCAGCATCGGCAGGCACCAGCCCGGCTCGTGCTCGCCGAGGACCTCCCCCGCGTCGGGGTGGAACAGGACGAAGCGCAGGAAGTTCTCCCCCGGCATGGCCGTCGGATGGGGGCGCACTCCGCAGAAAAGTGTCTCGAATGCGCTGTTGGTCATGACCACGTTCCAGTTGCGGTCGACGACCAGCGACGGACAGGTCAGGTACTCCAGCAGCGCCCCGTAGTCCTGGAGGTACGCCTGGGTCTCGCAGGTCTCGGGGACGGGCCGCGGTGCCGGCCGCTGCCCTCCTGCCTGATGTGCCATCGGGAGGTCACCCCTCTTGCCTCTGCGGCCTTTCTCGCGGCGATGCGATCCTGCTGCCCAGGCAAGAGTCATGTCAACTATCGTGGCATTTCATGCCGGTTGACGGCTGAAATTCGCCACAGTTGTGGCGACACCTGGATGTGGGTTCGAGACACCGGCTACTCTCCGGGAAGTTCACGGCGATCGCTCGTGAGAAGCACGGACGCATCTGAAGCCCTCTCAAGACGTAGGAGTTCTGTCGGTGACGGATGGCTACGAGGATCCGGGCGCCTCGGCGACCGCCCAGCTGCCGGCCGTCGTCGCCCGCGTCACCGCGCTCGCCGACCGCCTCGGCGTCCCGCATGCCGAGGTCTTCGACATCGGGCGGCTCTCCAGCGCCTGCGGCGTGCCGGAGCCGGTGGTCAGGGCCCTGCTCAGCGGTCGGCCCGCGGGCGAGCCGGACGTCCAGGCCCGCTTCCTGCAGCGCCTGGACCTGCTGCGCCGCACCCGGTTGAAGCCGGGCGGGCGGCGGTACACCCAGCAGGAGATCGCCGACGGCGCGGGCATGTCCCGGCAGCAGGCCGGCGCCCTCATCAACGGCGACCGGCGGCCCACCATGGAGCACTGCGACGCCCTGCAGCGCTTCTTCCGGGTGCACGCCGGCTTCCTCACCGCGGAGGATCCCGAGGCGCTGGCGGGCGCGCTCCAGCGCACCGAGCAGGAGCTGCTGCAGAAGCTCGCGGACCGGGAGCGGGCCGCCGCCCAGACCGCGGAGGATCCGCTGGAGCGGCTGCTGCAGGACCACGGCGTGCGCGGAATCGCCTGGCGTGCCGCCCAGTTGCCCACCGACCAGCACCGGGACAAGGTCGCGGAGTGGCTCGACATGCTCCTGGAGAGCGTCAAGCGGCCTGAGGCGTGAGCCGGGCGAGCACTGCGGGCCCCGGCAGGGGCATGCGCCGGCTGCGCGACGAGCCGGTGGGCGGGCTCTGGCGGGATCCGACCGCCCGGGACGTCGCCGGGGTGGAGGAACGCACCGCTGCAGACGACCAGTTGATGAACCTGGGCCATCGGCTGTCATCAGGTGGCGGTGCGGCGGGGCGCGGCCCGCGCCCGCTTCGGCCTCGCCGAGGTGCGGGAGGCCGAGCCCTTCGGACTGCCCCCGGCCGGCAAGTGCCGTGAGCGGCCGATCGGTTCGGTGCCGCGCGTCCCGGTACGGCGGGCCGGCGTGGCCGGTTGCACCGAGGCGTCTCTGAGGTACCCGGGACCGCGAGGCGGGACCGGGCCCCGCTGCCCGGTGGCGTCACGGGCGGCTCGCGGTCCGGCGGGTCCCCCGACCGGCCTGGGCGGGACTGCGTCAAGGGGCTTGCGGTGCGGTTCCGCCTCCGCTGAGCGGGCTAACCGGCGCGGAGCCGGACGGCGTTGTCAGTGGGGGGCGGCAAGCTGGGGGGTGTGCGCCGTGCCACGCGGTGCACGGCGCCGCAGGGCGCGTGACCGTGACGCCTATTCGGGGAGAGCCGACCGATGCCCACCGCCGTACTGACCGACCGTGAGCGTGCTGCCGTCCAGGCCTATCTGCGGCTGCTCCATACGGTGCGCGCCGCCTTCGACGGGCCACCGGACGACGTCCGGCCCGCCGTCGTCCCGCCCGTCGTGCTCGCCGAGGCGGAGCAGGCGCTGACCCGGGCGGGACTCGCGGGCAACGAGGAGGAGTTCTTCCGGCTGCTGCGTGACTGGTGCCCGCCGCCCGCCTGAGCACCCTGACGGGTGCCCACCGCCGCCGTCGGCGGAGCGACTCTGCGACGGCGGCGGGCGGGCGCGTGCCGCGGTCAGGGGCGCGACGGGGCGGCGGAGGGGTGCGGTATGACGACGGACGTGGCCACCACGCCGTCCCGTACGACCCACCGGCCCTCGAACACCTGCAACGGCCGGCCGCCGACCAGGGGGCCGGGGACGAGGAGTTCGGCGCGCAGGGTGCCGCACGCCCCGTCGTCGCCGTCCGGGGCCAGGGTTATGTCGGCCTCGGAGAAGTCCAGCCACTTACGGGTGAGCGGGAACCACGCCTTGTAGACGGACTCCTTGGCGCTGAACAGCATCCGGTCCCAGTGCACGGCCGGCCGGCGCTCGGCCATCCGGTCGAGCCGCGCGGACTCGGCGGGCAGGAAGACGGCGGGGCCGACGCCCTCGGGGAGCGGCCCGTGCGGTTCGGCGTCGATGCCGACGGAGACGAGGTCGGCGGCGCGGACCAGCACGGCGGCGCAGTAGCCGTCGCAGTGCGTCATGCTGCCGACCACCCCGGCCGGCCAGCGCGGCGCGCCCCGCTCGCCGCTGAGCACGGCCTGCGGCGGCACGCCGAGCTTCTCCATGGCGCGCCGGGCGCAGCCGCGTACGGCGGCGAACTCACGGCGCCGCTTGGCCACCGCGCGCGCGACGAGCGCCTCCTCCTCCGGGTAGAGCGGGGCGTCCCACAGCGGGTCGTCAGCGTGCGCCTCCACGGCCACGACCGACTCCGGGAGCAGCTCCTCGATCACCTGCTTCGACCTCCATCGGCAGGACGCGGCGCAGCCTTCCCGGGGGATCCGGGCGCTTGCGCCACTCGCGCGGGTATCCGACGGAGACCTCCATGAAGCGGACTCCGTCGTGCCAGGTGGTGCGGGGGATGTGCAGATGGCCGTAGACCATGGTGGCGACCCGGAACCGGCGGTGCCAGTCAGCGGTCAGCGTGGTGCCGCACCACATGGCGAACTCGGGGTGCCACAGGACCTCGGTGGGGTGCCGGTCCAGCGGCCAGTGGCCGGTCAGCACGGTCGGGAGGTCCTCGGGCAGCTCGGCGAGCCTGCGCTCGGTCTCGGCGACCCGCGCCCGGCACCATGCCTCACGGGTCGGGTAGGGGTCGGGGTGCAGCAGGAACTCGTCGTTGCAGACGATGCCCGTGCTCTCCGCGTAGGCCAGGCCCTCCGCCTTGGTGGAGCTGCCGGCCGGCAGGTACGAGTAGTCGTACAGCAGGAAGAGCGGGGCGACGACGACCGGGCCGCCGGCGCCGCGCCACACCGGGTAGGGGTCCTCGGGGGTGACGACGCCCAGCTCGCGGCACACCTCGACCAGGTGCTCGTAGCGGGCGACGCCGCGCAGGGTGACCGGGTCGCTCGGATGGGTCCACAGCTCGTGGTTGCCGGGCGCCCAGATCACCTTGCGGAAGCGGCGCGCGAGTGTGCCGAGGGCCCAGCGGATGTCGGCGACGGTCTCCGCGACGTCACCGGCCACGATCAGCCAGTCCTCGTCGCTCTCGGGTCGCATGCCCTCGATGAGGGCGCGGTTCTCCGGGTAGCTGATGTGCAGGTCGCTGATGGCCAGCAGCTGTCCGGCCCCGGCCGTCGACTCCACCCGCGCACCCCTTCCGATCATCCGATGCCACAACAAGAACACATGGACGGTGCCATGGACAAGTGGTTCCGTCACCGCGTGTCCCCGCCGGGCGCCGGACCCCCTCGGATCCGTAACACTCGCGTTGCACGAGGGGCCTCCCGATAGCCGTATGATCGCCCCAACACCGGCGCCCCTAATTCCCTTTCGTACAGGGCCGTTTGGTGACCCTTCCTCCCTCCTGCCCGGGCACGGGCCGCTCCGCCCTGCCCGCACACCCCGAAAGGCGGCCTGCATGCTCTCTCGCGTACGCGTCTGGCTCAACCGCACGTACGCGGAGAACGTGTTCTTCATGGATCAGCTGCGGAGAAATCCCAGTGATCGCGCGGTCGAGATCCATGCCACGCACGGCGACCCCGACTCCCCCGTGCTGGCCGCCGCCGACACCGCCGACCTGGAGCCGGAGGGCCTGTCCCCGGCGGCTTACGTCGAGTACGCCCTCGACCAGTGCGTCCGGCGCGGCATCGACGTCTTCGTGCCCCGGCTGCACCAGTCCGCGATCGTGGCGCACCGGTCCGAGTTCGCGGCGGCCGGTACGGCGCTGCTGGCGCCCACGCCGGAGGCGGTCGCCGTGTTCGAGGACAAGGCGACGGCGTACGAGGCGGTGCGCTCGGTGGGTGTTCCGGTGCCGCCGTGGTGGCGGGTCCGGACGGCGGACGAACTCGTCGCGGCGGTGGACGAGTTGGAGGCGTCCGGGCACCGTGCGTGCTTCAAGCCGGCGGCCGGCGCGGGCGGGGTGGGCTTCCGGATGATCACCCGGTCCCCCTTCTCGCTGTCGCACCTGAACGGGTTCCCGGGCCCGTACGTCCAGCTCGACCTGGTCGTGGAGGCGCTGCGGCGGGCCGGGGAGCCCGTGGACTGGCTGGTGATGCCTCGTCTGGAGCAGCCCGAGGTGTCCGTCGACTGCCTGACCGGACCGGACAACCGGGTGCGGCTCGCGGTGGGCCGCACGAAGAACGGCCGCCGCCGGGGCTTCACCTTGGACGAGCGGTGGCTGGCGCCGGCCCGGCTGATCGCGGAGGGTTTCGGGCTGCACCATCTGTCCAACATCCAGTTCCGGATGCTGGGCGACCGCCCGGTGCTGCTGGATGTCAACACCAGGCCCGCCGGGGGCCTGCATCAGCTGTCGCTCTGTGGGGTGAACGCCCCCTGGGCGGCCGTGCGGTTGGCGCTGGGCGAGGACCCGGGGGTGATCGAGCCGCCGTTCCTGGGCCAGGACTACACGGTGGTGTCGGGGCCGCGTCCACTGGCGCCTGCGGCGCTTCCGCGGCAGAGGGTCGACTCGGCCGACGTGCTGTTGCCGGCCGTACCGGCACCTGCGCAGGCGGCTCAGGTTCTGCCGCTCTAGACCGTACGCCGGTCGCGTGGGCGCGACGAGCCGCCTCCACCGGTATGGACCAATTCCGCACTTCTCCTTGACACACGGATTGGTCCATACCAAATTCAGTGGCGCACCAGGTTCCGCACTCCCCTGCACTCCCGAACACCCCCATCCCCACAGGGAGATCGCGTGCGCGACACACTCGGGCGTTCCAGACGCCGGCTTCTCGCTCTGCTCGGCTCCGCGGCCCTCGCCCTCGGCGGGGCCGTCGCCCTCCCCGGTACGGCCCACGCGGCCAACGTCCTGGCCAACCCCGGCTTCGAGTCGGGCGGCCTGTCCCCCTGGACCTGCACCGGCAACCTCGGTTCGGTCGTCTCCTCCCCCGCGCACGGCGGCACCAAGGCCCTGCAGGGCGCGGTGACGTCGAGCGACAACGCGCAGTGCAGCCAGACGGTCGCCGTCCAGCCGAACACGACGTACACCCTCAGCGGCTGGGTGCGCGGCAGCTACGTGTACCTCGGCGTGAACGGCGGCGCCTCCACCTGGACCTCGTCCCCGTCGGCGTACAGCCAGCTCAGCGTCTCCTTCACCACCGGCGCCGCGCAGACCAGCGCCACCGTCTACGTGCACGGCTGGTACGCCCAGGGCAGCTACTACGCCGACGACATCAGCCTGGACGGACCGGGCGGCGGAGGCGGCGGCGGCGACACCCAGGCACCGACCGCGCCCGGCGCGCTCACCTCCACCGGCAAGACGTCGTCGAGCGTGTCACTGAAGTGGAACGCGGCCACGGACGACGTGGGCGTGACGGCGTACGACATCTACAGCGGGGCCAACCAGCTGCTCAGTGTCTCGGGGACGTCCGCCACGGTCAGCGGGCTGTCGCCGAGCACGAGCTACACCTTCACCGTGAAGGCGCGCGACGCGGCCGGGAACACCTCGCCCGCCTCCAACTCCGTGACCGTGACGACCGATGCGGGCAGCGGCGGCGGGACCGGCTTCAAGCAGGCGGCGCCGTACCTCTACGAGGGCTGGGGTGATCCGCCGAGCCCGACGACGGTGATGAGCGCGACCGGGGCCAAGTGGTTCACGATGGCGTTCGTGCTGGACTCCGGCGGCTGCACCCCGGCCTGGGACGGCAGCCGGGCGCTGACCGGCGGTGTGGACCAGACGGCTATCAACCAGATCCGCTCCGCGGGCGGTGACGTCGTCCCGTCGTTCGGCGGCTGGCAGGGCAGCAAGCTCGGCGCCAACTGCTCCTCCGCGAGCGCGCTCGCCGGGGCGATCCAGAAGGTGATCGACGCCTACGGCCTGAAGGCCATCGACTTCGACATCGAGAACACCGACGAGTTCGAGAACGAGGCCGTCCAGGCGAAGATCCTCACCGCGCTGAAGACGGTCAAGGCCAACAACCCGGGCCTGAGGACCATCGTCACCTTCGGCACGTCCACCACCGGCCCGACGTACTACGGCAACCGGCTCATCGAGCAGGCGCAGTCGCTCGGCGCGAACATCGACGTGTTCACCATCATGCCGTTCGACTTCGGCGGCGGTTCGGACATGTACGGCAACACGGTGAACGCGGCGGAGGGGCTCAAGAACAAGCTGAAGTCCACCTTCGGCTGGGACGACGCGACCGCCTACGCCCACATCGGCATCTCCGGCATGAACGGCCTGTCCGACCAGCAGGAGACGACGACTGCGGCGATCTGGACGCAGATCCGGGACTGGGCGAACGCGCACCACATCGCGCGGCTCGCGTTCTGGTCCGTCAACCGTGACCGGCCGTGCCCGGGCGGCGGTGTCGCCGAGAACTGCTCCGGCATCAGCCAGAGCAACTGGCAGTTCACCTCGATCACGGCCGGCTTCACCGGCTGACGCACAGGGGTGACGTACGGCGGAGGGCCGCTCGGCGGAGCGGCCCTCCGCGCTCACGCGAGGTAGGCCAGGCCCGGGTGGACCTCGGTGTAGCGCTCGACCAGCCTGCGGGCGACGGTGACCGAGTCGACCAGCGGATGCAGTGCGAACGCCTTCACGGCGGTCGCCCGGGAGCCCGACCCGGCGGCGGCGAGCACCTCCCGCTCGACGGCCTTGACCGAGCACACCAGGCCGGTGGCATGGCCGGGCAGCGGATCGGCGGCGAGCGGGTGGGCGCCGTTCGCGTCGACCAGGCACGGGACCTCGACGACCGCGTCGGCATCGAGGACGGACAGGGTGGAGCGGTTGCGGACGTTGAGGATCAGGGTGGTGCGTTCGTCGCGGGCGACGGCCCGCATCAGGGCGAGCGCCACCTTCTCGTACCCGCCCGACAGGTCGTCGGCCTCGCGTTCGCCCGCGCCGGCGCTCTCCCGGTTCTCGGCCATGTAGGTCGCCTCGCGCTCGGCGCGGGTGCGGTCCCAGGTGTGCAGGGCGGAGACGCCGGGATCGGCCGCCTGCTCGTAGAACGTGGCCTGCTGGTCGCGCAGGAAGGCACCGCGGGTCTGCCCGGCCTCCCGGTAGGCGCGGACGGTCTCCCGGTTGAAGTAGTAGTAGTGCAGGTACTCGTTGGGGATCGCGCCGAGCGACCGCAGCCAGTCGGTGCCGAACAGCCGGCCCTCCTCGAACGAGCCGAGCAGCGCCGGGTCGGCGAGCAGGCGCGGGAGTTCGTCGCGTCCCGCGACGCGCAGGCCGCGCACCCAGCCGAGGTGGTTGAGGCCGACGTAGTCGACGAAGGCCTCCTTCGGGCCGACGCCGAGGACCCGGGCGATACGGCGGCCGAGGCCGACCGGCGAGTCGCAGATGCCGATGACGCGATCACCGAGGTGGCGGGACATGGCCTCGGTGACCAGGCCGGCCGGATTGGTGAAGTTGATGACCCAGGCGTCCGGGGCGAGGCGGGCCACGCGCCGGGCGATGTCGACGGCGACGGGGACCGTGCGCAGCCCGTAGGCGATCCCGCCCGCGCCGACGGTCTCCTGGCCCAGCACGCCCTCCGCGAGCGCGACCCGTTCGTCGTCCGCCCTTCCCTCCAGGCCTCCGACGCGGATCGCCGAGAAGACGAAGTCCGCGCCGCGCAGGGCCTCGTCCAGATCGGTGGTGGCGATCACGGTGGGCGCGTCGGGGATCCCGGCGGCCTGCTCCGCCAGTACCCGGGTCACCGCACGCAGCCGGCGGTCGTCCAGGTCGTGCAGGACGACCTCGGTGACCCGCCCCTCGGCGTGGTCGGCCAGCAGCGCGCCGTACACCAGCGGCACCCGGAATCCGCCGCCACCCAGAATCGTCAGCCTCACGCCCGCACCTTCCTTCCCACCCGCACCCTTCTAGCAGATCGGGCACCGGAGCAGGACGACAACGGTGGCGCGGCTCGGGCCCACGCCGTCAAGGCCGTCCGGACGGGAAACGCCATGTGCCGTTCACAGCTTGCCGCCGAACCGGTCGGCGGTGGGGAAGCAGCGTTCGAAGAAGGCCGCCTTGCCGATGTGGTCGTCCTGGGGGCTGGTGAAGGTGAAGTCGTCGGCGTAGAGGGGCCGGGCGCAGGCTCCCGGCGGGCGGCGGCACCGCGTGTCCGCCCGGAATCGCGGGAGGCCGACAGCGCGGTCCGAGCCGGCATGGCGGCTTCAGCCGGTGAACTCGCTTGTGTCGCAAGGAGTTTCCTTGCTTCAAGCCTTGACGGCCACGGGGGTGGGGAGCACATTGGCGGCACGTTGAGAGCGCTCTCAGGCGTGCGTGTGGGAGCGCTCTCATGAAACCTCCCGCACACCCCCGTACCGAGAGGCTCCCCATGTACGCATCCTCCGGCAGCCCCAGGCCCAGACCCCGCCCGCTGCGGCGCGCGCTCGTCGCCGCCGTGGCCACGCTCGGTCTGGCCGTGGCCGTCGCCACGGCCGCCACCGCACCCGCCGACGCCTCCGTGCCCACCCCGCCCTCGGGCTGGACGCAGGTCTTCGCGGACGACTTCGACGGCGCGGCCGGCTCCGGCGTCGACACGGCGGACTGGCAGTACGACACCGGGACGTCGTACCCCGGCGGCGCCGCCAACTGGGGCACCGGCGAGGTCGAGACGATGACGTCCGGCACCGGCAACGTCTCGCTGGACGGGAACGGCAACCTGCTCATCACCCCGCGCCGTGACGCCTCCGGCAACTGGACGTCGGGCCGTATCGAGACCAACCGCACCGACTTCCGGCCACCGGCGGGCGGGAAGCTGCGGGTCCAGGCCCGGATCCAGTTGCCGAACGTCACCGGCGCCGCCGCCAAGGGCTACTGGCCGGCGTTCTGGATGCTCGGCGCGCCGTTCCGCGGCAACTACTGGAACTGGCCGGGAATCGGCGAGCTGGACATCATGGAGAACGTCCAGGGACTGAACACCGACTGGGCCACGATGCACTGCGGCACCAGCCCGGGCGGCCCGTGCAACGAGACCTCCGGCATCGGCAACTCCACCTCCTGCACCGGCAGCACCTGTCAGGCCGGGTTCCACACCTACGCGATGGAATGGGACCGCTCGACCAGCCCCGAGGAGATCCGCTTCTCCCTCGACGGCGTCGGCTTCCACACGGTCAAAGCCACCCAGGTCGACGCGACGACCTGGGCCAACGCCACCGACCACGGCTTCTTCATCATCCTGAACGTGGCGATGGGCGGCGGCTTCCCGGCCGCGTTCGGCGGCGGCCCGGACGGCGGGACGGAGCCCGGCCACCCCATGGTCGTGGACTACGTGCAGGTCCTGCAGTCCTCCGGCGGCGGCACCACTCCCCCGCCGTCCGGCAACCGGAACGCCTACAGCGCCGTCCAGGCCGAGTCCTACGACAGCCAGTCCGGGATCAGCACCGAGACCACCACGGACACGGGCGGCGGGCAGGACATCGGATACATCGCCAACGGCGACTGGGCGCTGTACAAGGGGGTCGACTTCGGTCCGACCGCGGCGAGGCAGTTCTCCGCGCGGGTCGCGAGCGGTGCGGCGAACGGGGTCAGCGGACTGGTGGAGGTGCGCCTGGACAGCCGCGGCAACGCGCCCATCGGCAGCTTCGCCGTCGCCGGTACGGGCGGCTGGCAGTCCTGGCGGACGGTCCCGGCGAACATCGGCGCGGTGACCGGCACGCACGACGTCTATCTCACCTTCACCAGCGGCCAGCCGGCCGACTTCGTGAACGTGAACTGGTTCACCTTCGGGCACTGACAGCGGCCGGCGAACCGGGCGGCGGCGCGCGGGAGTTGACCTTCACGTATACGTCAACCCCTAGCGTCGCCGCCATGACGACCACACCCACCACTGCCCGTACGGGCCTCCAGGCCCGCCTCGCCGCCCGCCCGCGCGGACTTCCCGCGCCCGGCGACATCGAGATCACCGAGGTGGCCGTACCGGACCCGGCGCCGGGCGAGGTCCTGGTGCGCAATCTGTTCCTGTCGCTCGACCCCGGCATGCTGCTGCTGATGGCGGCGGACTCCCGGCTCCCCACGCCCCGCTACGAGCTCGGTGCGCCGATGCACGGGGACGCCGTGGGCGAGGTGCTGGTCTCCGCGGACCCCGGTCTCTCCCCCGGCGACCTGGTGGTGCACCGGCTGGGCTGGCGGGAGTACGCGGTGGCCGGCGCCGGGGAGTTCCGGCGCGTCGACCGGGACGCCTACCCGAGCCCGTCCCTGCATCTCGGTTTCGGGCTGGTCGCCCATGTGGGCCTCATGGAGGTGGCCCGGCTCCGGCCCGGGGACACGGTGTTCGTCTCCAGCGCGGCCGGGGCGATCGGGAGCCTGGCCGGGCAGATCGCCCGGCTGCAGGGGGCGGGCCGGGTGATCGGCAGCGCGGGCTCGGCGGCGAAGGTGGCGCGGCTGACCGGGCGGCTCGGCTTCGACGCGGCCTTCGACCACCACGACGGGCCCGTCCTCGACCGGCTGCGCGAGGCGGCGCCCGACGGGATCGACGTGTACTTCGACAACGTGGGCGGCGAGCAGCTGCGGGCCGCGATCGAGGTGATGAACGAGCACGGCCGCATCGCCGTCTGCGGTGCCCTGCACCGGCAGTCCACGGGCCGGCCCGATCCGGGTCCCGGGGATCTGCTGGCCGTCGTCGCCAAACGGCTCACGATCCGCGGGTTCACGGTCCGCGACCACTTCGACCGGGCGGCCGAGTTCGGGGCGCAGTTCCGCGCCTGGCTGCGCGAGGGCTCGATCGTGTACGACGAGACGGTGATCGACGGCCTGGCGAGCGCCCCGGCGGCGCTGACCGACCTGGTGCGCGGCCGGTACACCGGGAAGACCGTGGTACGGCTGGGCGGTTGAGCACGGAAGAAGCCCCTGCGACCGAGGTGGTTGTGATGCTGATCGGTGACCTGGCCGCACGGACCGGGACGACCACCCGGACCCTGCGCTACTACGAGGAGGAGGGCCTGCTGGAGCCCGGGCGGACCGCGGCCGGGTACCGGGTGTACGGGCCGGAGGCGGTCACCCGGGTGCGCAATGTGCGGGATCTGCTCGCGTCCGGGTTCACGGTGGAGAACGTGCGGTCCTTCGTCCGCTACCTCGACGCCGATCTGCCGGAGGTCTTCGCGTACTCGGAGTCCTGTGCGGCCAACTACGAGGTGGGCGCACGCCGGGTGGCCGAACTCCAGGAGCGCATCGAGGCCCTGACCCGCATGCGGGACACCCTCGTACGCCGGATGCCGTGGCTGGCGGGCGATCCGGTGCGTTAGCGCAGCTCCGCCCGGAACGCCACCGGTGTCTGGCCGGTGTGCAGGTGGAAGAACTTGGAGAAGTTCGCCGCGTCGGGGAAGCCCACGGCCGCCCCGACGCGGCCGATCGGCAGGTCCGTGTGGGCGAGGAGGCGTTTGGCCTCCAGGACGACGCGCTTGTCGATGAAGCCCTTCGGGGTCTCGCCGGTGGCCGCGCGGACGGCGCGGACCAGGGTGCGGCGGGAGTAGCCGAGGGCGTCGGCGTAGGCGCTGACGCTGTGGTTGGTGGCGAAGTCCTGCTCGACGGCGTCCCGGAAGCGGGTGAAGGTGCTGTCGGTGTGCTGCCGGGAGGTCTCCGCCGAGCTGGCGGCGAGATGGGCGAGGCGCAGCAGGGCCGCGGTCAGCGTGTGCCGCAGGACGGCCGTGTGCAGGCTGAGCGGGAGCGTGGCGGTGTCCTCGTACTCGCGGCGGAGCTGGTCGAGGGCGGCCTGGAGCGCGGTGAGCCGGTCCGGGTCGGGGTGCAGCAGCGGCGGCAGGTCGTAGCGGTACAGGCCGGTGGCCTCGACGGTGGCGCGGGGCAGGAAGCCGGGCTGCATGGTCAGCACGGTTCCGCGGTACACGCTCTCCTGGGAGAAGCGGTGGACCTGTCCGGGGCGGATCCACAGCAGATCGCCGGCGCCGGCCTCGTACTCGGCGAAGTCGATCATGTGGCGTACGGGGCCCTCCGTGAAGAGCATGACCACGTGGAAGTCGATGCGGTGGACGCGGTGCAGGGGGGCGTCGGCGTGCCAGGTGCGGTCGGTGCCCATGGGGCCGATCTGCATGCCGACGCCGCCGACGGACAGGTCCGCCGGGAAGGGGAAGGTCCTGATTCCGTCACCGGCAGCTTCGGGGCTTCTGTCAGTCATGTCCATTTCGTGCTGTCCCTGTCGCGCGATCACTGTCCCAGATTCACCACAGGCTGACACACCCCGACCTTTCCTCGAAAAAGTCAGACTTTTAAGTTTGAACGCGTCAGGCCAGCTATCCCGCACTGAACGAGGACTTCTTGAAGATGACCACGCAGACTTCCGATGGCTTCGAGTGGACCGACCTCGACCGGCGCGCCGTGGACACAGCCCGGCTTCTGGCGGCCGATGCGGTGCAGAAGGTGGGCAACGGGCACCCGGGCACCGCGATGAGCCTGGCTCCTGCTGCGTACACGATCTTTCAGAAGGTGATGCGACACGACCCGGCCGACCCCGAGTGGACCGGCCGTGACCGGTTCGTCCTCTCCCCCGGCCACACCTCGCTGACCCTCTACACGCAGCTGTTCCTCGCCGGGTACGAGCTGGAGCTGGACGACCTGAAGGCCTTCCGTACGCAGGGCTCGAAGACGCCGGGCCACCCCGAGTACGGGCACACCGCAGGCGTGGAGACCACGACCGGCCCGCTCGGCCAGGGCGTCGCCAACGCCGTCGGCATGGCGATGGCGGCCCGCTACGAGCGCGGCCTCTTCGACCCCGAGGCCCCCGAGGGCACGTCCCCGTTCGACCACACCGTCTGGGCGATCGTCTCCGACGGCGACCTGGAGGAGGGCGTCTCCGCCGAGGCCTCCTCCTTGGCCGGCCACCAGAAGCTCGGCAACCTGGTCTTCCTCTACGACGACAACCACATCTCCATCGAGGGCGACACCGCGACCGCCTTCTCCGAGGACGTCCTGAAGCGGTACGAGGCGTACGGCTGGCACGTGCAGCGGATCGAGCCGGAGGAGAACGGCGACGTCGACGTGCACGCGCTGTACGCGGCGCTGAAGGCCGCCCAGGCCGAGACCGGGCGGCCCTCGATCATCGCGATGCGCACGATCATCGCCTGGCCCGCGCCGAACGCGCGGAACACCGAGGCGTCCCACGGCTCCGCGCTCGGCGACGAGGAGATCGCCGCCACCAAGCGCCTCCTCGGCTTCGACCCCGAGCAGACCTTCGAGGTCGCCGACGAGGTGCTGAAGCACACCCGCCGGGCCCTGGACCGGGGTGCCGAGGCGCACTCCGCCTGGGACAAGCGGATCGCCGAGTGGCGTGCCGCCGACGCCGAGCGGGCCGCCCTCTTCGACCGGATCGGCAAGGGCGAGCTGCCCGAGGGCTGGGAGGACGCCCTGCCGGTGTTCGAGGAGGGCAGGTCCGTCGCCACCCGCGCCGCCTCCGGCAAGGTGCTGCAGGCCCTCGGCCCGGTGATCCCGGAGCTGTGGGGCGGCTCCGCCGACCTGGCCGGCTCGAACAACACCACCATCGACAAGTCCAGCTCCTTCCTGCCGAAGGGCAACCCGCTTCCGGAGGCCGACCCGTACGGCCGTACCGTCCACTTCGGCATCCGCGAGTTCTCCATGGCCGCGGAGATGAACGGCATCGCCCTGCACGGCAACACCCGCGTCTACGGCGGCACCTTCCTGGTGTTCTCCGACTACATGCGCAACGCCGTCCGTATGTCGGCGCTGATGCAGCTGCCGGTGACGTACGTGTGGACGCACGACTCCATCGGCCTCGGCGAGGACGGCCCCACCCACCAGCCGGTCGAGCACCTGGCCTCGCTGCGCGCGATCCCGGGTCTGAACATCGTCCGCCCGGCGGACGCCAACGAGACCGCGATCGCCTGGGCCGAGATCCTGAAGAGGCACGCCACGCACCCCGCCCCGCACGGGCTCGCGCTCACCCGCCAGGGCGTGCCGGTGTACGCGCCGAACGAGGACGCGGCCAAGGGCGGCTACGTACTGCGCGAGTCCTCGACGGAGGTCCCGGAGGTGATCATCATCGCGACGGGCTCCGAGGTGCAGCTGGCCGTGGCCGCGCGGGAGCGGCTGGAGGCCGAGGGGGTCGGCACGCGCGTGGTGTCGATGCCGTCCGTGGAGTGGTTCGAGGAGCAGCCGCGGGAGTACCGCGAGCGCGTGCTGCCGCCGGCCGTGAAGGCCCGGGTCGCCGTCGAGGCCGGCATCGGCCTCACCTGGTACCGGTACGTCGGCGACGCCGGACGCATCGTCTCGCTCGAACACTTCGGTGCCTCCGCCGACGCCAAGACCCTGTTCGCCGAGTTCGGCTTCACCCCCGAGAACGTCGCCGCGGCGGCCCGCGAGTCGCTCGCCGCCGCGCGCGCCTGACACCGACGCACAACAAGAGAGATGAGCACAGTGACCGAAGCAATCGCTACCCCGGGAGCCCTCAAGCGCCTCGCCGACGAGGGCGTGTCGATCTGGCTGGACGACCTGTCCCGCAAGCGGATCACCTCGGGCAGCCTCGCCGAGCTGGTGGCGAGCGGAAGCGCCGTCGGTGTCACCACGAACCCGTCCATCTTCCAGGCCGCCATCGGCTCCGGAGAGGGTTACGAGGAGCAGCTGACCGACCTCGCCGTACGGGGTGTCACGGTCGACGAGGCCGTGCGGATGATGACGACCGCCGACGTGCGCGACGCCGCCGACATCCTGCGTCCCGTGTACGACACCACGGGCGGCCGGGACGGCCGGGTCTCCATCGAGGTCGACCCGCGTCTCGCGCACGACACCGTGGCCACCGTCGCCGAGGCCAGGCAGCTGGCCTGGCTGGTCGACCGGCCCAACGTGATGATCAAGATCCCGGCGACCAGGGCGGGTCTCCCCGCGATCACCGAGGTCATCGGCCTCGGCATCAGCGTCAACGTGACCCTGATCTTCTCCCTGGATCGCTACCGCGAGGTCATGGCCGCCTACCTGGCCGGCCTGGAGAAGGCCCGCGAGCGCGGCGTCGACCTGTCCACGATCCACTCGGTGGCGTCCTTCTTCGTCTCCCGCGTGGACTCCGAGATCGACAAGCGGCTGACCGCCCTCGGCACCGACGAGGCCCTCGCGCTCAAGGGCCGCGCGGCCCTCGCCAACGCCCGCCTCGCCTACGAGGCGTACGAGGAGGTCTTCGCCTCGGACCGCTGGCTGGCGCTCGGCGGGGACAAGGCGAACAAGCAGCGCCCGCTGTGGGCGTCCACCGGTGTGAAGGACCCCGCGTACAAGGACACCCTGTACGTGGACGAGCTGGTCGCCCCGGGCACCGTCAACACCATGCCGGAGGGCACGCTGAACGCCGTCGCCGACCACGGCGAGATCACCGGCGACACCGTGACCGGCGGCTACCCGCAGGCCCGCGCCGACCTGGCCGCCGTCGAGCGGCTCGGCATCTCCTACGACGAGGTCGTCCAGCAGCTGGAGGACGAGGGCGTCGCCAAGTTCGAGGCGGCCTGGCGGGAACTGCTGGCCGCCGTCACGGAGGCCCTGAAGAGCAAGGGAGCTGACGCCCGATGACCGACAACGCACCCACGCAGGCCCCCGCACCCGAGGCGGTGCGGGTCCCGGTGATCCCGGCCGCCGCCGACTGGGTGAACCCGCTGCGGGACGCCCGCGACCGCCGGCTCCCCCGTATCGCCGGCCCGTCGGGCCTGGTCATCTTCGGTGTGACGGGTGACCTGTCCCGCAAGAAGCTGATGCCGGCCGTCTACGACCTGGCCAACCGCGGTCTGCTGCCGCCGGGCTTCTCCCTCGTCGGGTTCGCCCGCCGCGAGTGGGAGGACCAGGACTTCGCACAGGTCGTGCACGACTCCGTGCGCGAGCACGCCCGCACCCCGTTCCGCGAGGAGGTGTGGCAGCAGCTCGCCGAGGGCATGCGGTTCATCCCCGGCGACTTCGACGACGACACCGCCTTCAAGCAGCTCAGGGACGCCGTCGAGGAGCTGGACGCCTCCCGGGGCACCGGCGGCAACTTCGCCTTCTACCTGTCGGTGCCGCCGAAGTTCTTCCCCAAGGTCGTGCAGCAGCTGAAGAAGCACGGCCTGGCCACGCCGCCGAAGGGTTCCTGGCGGCGCGCGGTCATCGAGAAGCCGTTCGGGCACGACCTGGACAGCGCCCGCGAGCTGAACGCGATCGTGCACGAGGTGTTCGAGCCGGACCAGGTGTTCCGGATCGACCACTACCTCGGCAAGGAGACCGTCCAGAACATCCTGGCGCTGCGCTTCGCCAACCAGATGTACGAGCCGATCTGGAACCGGTCGTACGTCGACCACATCCAGATCACCATGGCCGAGGACATCGGCATCGGCGGCCGGGCCGGCTACTACGACGGCATCGGCGCCGCCCGGGACGTCATCCAGAACCACCTGCTCCAGCTGATGGCGCTGACCGCCATGGAGGAGCCCATCGCCTTCGACGCGGAGGCGCTGCTCACCGAGAAGCTGAAGGTGCTGAAGTCGGTGCGGCTGCCGGAGAACCTCGGCGAGCACACCGTGCGCGGTCAGTACGCGGAGGGCTGGCAGGGCGGCGAGAAGGTCGTCGGCTACCTCCAGGAGGACGGCATCGACCCCAAGTCGAAGACCGACACCTTCGCCGCGGTCAAGCTGGGCATCGACAACCGCCGCTGGGCAGGCGTCCCCTTCTACCTGCGCACCGGCAAGCGGCTCGGCCGCCGGGTCACCGAGATCGCGGTGGTCTTCAAGCGGGCCCCGCACTCCCCGTTCGACTCCACCGCCACCGAGGAACTGGGCCAGAACGCCATCGTCATCCGCGTCCAGCCGGACGAGGGCATGACCGTGCGGTTCGGGTCGAAGGTGCCCGGCACCTCGATGGAGATCCGGGACGTGTCGATGGACTTCGCCTACGGCGAGTCGTTCACCGAGTCGAGCCCGGAGGCGTACGAGCGGCTCATCCTGGACGTACTGCTCGGCGACGCCAATTTGTTCCCCCGTCACCAGGAAGTGGAAGAGTCCTGGAAGATCCTCGACCCGATCGAGGAGTACTGGGCGACACACGGCAGGCCGGCGCAGTACGCGTCGGGCAGCTGGGGACCGACGGAAGCCGACGAGATGCTCGCACGAGACGGACGGAGCTGGCGCAGGCCATGAAGATCGACCTGACCGACACCACGGCAAGCAAGATCAACAAGGCGCTGGTGCAGGGCCGCCGTGCCATCGGCACGCCGGCCGTGGGCATGGTCCTGACGATGGTCATCGTCACGGACGAGGAGAACGCCTACGACTCGATCAAGGCGGCCGAGGAGGCCTCGCACGAGCACCCCTCGCGCACCCTGGTCGTCATCAAGCGGCACGCCCGCACGCTGCGCGACCGCACCCACTCGCGGCTGGACGCCGAGGTGCGGGTCGGCTCCGAGGCCGGCACCGGCGAGACCGTCGTCCTGCGCACCTACGGAGAGGTGTCCGAGCACGCCGACTCGGTCGTCCTGCCGCTGCTGCTGCCGGACGCGCCGGTGGTCGTGTGGTGGCCGGTGGACGCCCCCGACTCCCCCGCCAAGGACCCGCTGGGCGCGCTGGCCCAGCGCCGGATCACCGACCTGTACGCGGTCGAGCGGCCGATGGAGGTCCTGGAGACCCGCGCCCGCAACTACGCGCCCGGCGACACCGACCTCGCCTGGACCAGGCTCACGCTGTGGCGGTCCATGCTGGCCGCGGCCCTGGACCAGGCCCGGGTGCAGGTGACCTCGGCGGCCGTCGAGGCCGAGGCGGACAACCCCAGCGCCGAGCTGCTGGCCCGCTGGCTGGAGGCCCGCCTGGGCGTGTCCGTGGACCGCGTGGTCACCGCCGGCCCGGTGGTGACGGCCGTACGGCTCGGCACCGCGAACGGCGAGATCGTCATCGACCGCCCCGAAGGTCCCCTCGCCACGCTGACCCTGCCCGGCCAGCCGCCGCGCACCCTCGCGCTGAAGGTGCGCTCCACCTCCGAACTCATCGCCGAGGAACTGCGCCGCCTCGACGCCGACGAGATGTACGCCATCGCCCTCCAGGGCGAGGCCCCCAAGGAGAACGCCTGAGATGGACGGGTTCCCGAAACTCACCCAGCGGCCCGAGTGGACGGCCCTCACCGACCACCGGGCCCAGGGCCGGCCGCACCTGCGCGAACTGTTCGCGGCGGACCCCGGCCGCGCCGAGCGGTACGTCGTACGGGTCGGCGACCTGCACATCGACTACAGCAAGCAGCTGATCACCGACGAGACCCTGGCCCTGCTCCAGGAACTCGCCGCCGCCACCGGCGTGTTCGCGCTGCGGGACGCCATGTTCCGCGGCGAGCGGATCAACGTCACCGAGCGGCGGGCGGTGCTGCACACCGCGCTGCGCGCCGCGCCGGGCACGGTGGTCGAGGTCGACGGCGAGAACGTCGTGCCGAAGGTGCACGCCGTGCTGGACAAGATGGCCGGCTTCGCCGACCGCGTCCGCTCCGGCGAGTGGACCGGTCACACCGGCAGGCGGATCAAGAACGTCGTGAACATCGGCATCGGCGGCTCCGACCTCGGCCCGGCGATGGCCTACGAGGCCCTGCGCCCGTACACCGCACGGGACATGACGTTCCGGTTCGTGTCGAACGTGGACGGCTCCGACCTGCACGAGGCGACCCGCGACCTGGACCCGGCCGAGACCCTGTTCGTCGTCGCGTCCAAGACGTTCACCACGATCGAGACGATCACCAACGCGGCCTCGGCTCGGTCCTGGCTGCTGAAGGCCTTCGACGGTGACGAGAAGGCCGTGGCGAAGCACTTCGTGGCGCTGTCCACGAACGCCGGGAAGGTCACCGAGTTCGGTATCGACCCGGACAACATGTTCGAGTTCTGGGACTGGGTCGGCGGCCGGTACTCGTACGACTCCGCGATCGGCCTGTCCCTGATGATCGCCATCGGCCCGGACCGCTTCCGCGAGATGCTCGACGGCTTCCGGATCGTCGACGACCACTTCCGCACCGCCCCGGCAGAGGCCAACGCGCCCCTGCTGCTCGGCCTGCTGGGCATCTGGTACGACAACTTCTTCGACGCCCAGACCCACGCGGTCCTGCCGTACTCGCACTACCTGTCGAAGTTCACGGCCTACCTCCAGCAGCTGGACATGGAGTCCAACGGCAAGTCGGTGCAGCGGGACGGCAGCCCGGTGGAGTGGCAGACCGGGCCGGTGGTGTGGGGCACGCCCGGCACCAACGGGCAGCACGCCTACTACCAGTTGATCCACCAGGGCACCAAGGTCATCCCGGCGGACTTCATCGGCTTCGCCCGCCCGATCGCCGAACTGAGCGAGGAACTCCGGGGCCAGCACGACCTGTTGATGGCCAACTTCTTCGCCCAGACCCAGGCGCTCGCGTTCGGCAAGACCGCCGAGGAGGTCCGCGCGGAGGGCGTGGCCGAGGAGCAGGTCGCGCACCGCACCTTCCGCGGCGACCACCCCACCACCACGATCCTCGCCACCGAGCTGACCCCGTCCGTGCTCGGCCAGCTCATCGCCCTCTACGAGCACAAGGTGTTCGTGCAGGGCGCGGTGTGGAACATCGACTCCTTCGACCAGTGGGGCGTGGAGCTGGGCAAGGTCCTCGCCAAGCGCGTCGAGCCTGCCCTCACCGAAGGCGCCGACGTCCCCGGCCTCGACCCGTCCACCCAGGCCCTCGTCGCCGCCTACCGCACTCTCAAGAACGCATCGGAGAACTGATCATGCAGCTCGGTCTCATCGGTCTCGGCAAGATGGGCGGCAACATGCGCGAGCGGATCCGCCGCGCCGGCCACACCGTCATCGGCTACGACCGCAACCCGGAGGTCTCCGACGTCAAGAGCCTCGCCGAACTGGTCGAGAAGCTGGACGCGCCCCGCCGTGTGTGGGTGATGGTCCCGGCCGGCACGGCCACCCAGACCGTCGTCGACGAGCTGGGCGACCTGCTGTCCCCCGGCGACACGGTGATCGACGGCGGCAACTCCCGCTGGACGGACGACGAGAAGCACGCCGCCGCGCTCGCCATCAAGGGCATCGGCTTCGTCGACGCCGGCGTCTCCGGCGGCGTGTGGGGCCTGCAGAACGGCTACGCGCTCATGGTCGGGGGCGACCAGCAGCACGTGGAGCCGCTGCGGCCGATCTTCGAGGCGCTCAAGCCGGAGGGCCCGTACGGCTACGTCCACGCGGGCCGGGTCGGCGCCGGGCACTTCTCGAAGATGGTCCACAACGGCATCGAGTACGCCATGATGCAGGCGTACGCCGAGGGCTGGGAGCTGCTGGAGAAGGTCCACTCGGTGGAGAACGTCCGGGAGGTGTTCCGGTCCTGGCAGGAGGGCACGGTCATCCGCTCCTGGCTGCTTGACCTCGCGGTGAACGCCCTGGACGAGGACGAGCACCTGGAGAAGCTGCGCGGCTACGCGGAGGACTCCGGCGAGGGCCGCTGGACCGTGGAGGCGGCGATCGACAACGCGGTCCCGCTGCCCGCGATCACCGCGTCCCTGTTCGCCCGGTTCGCCTCCCGCCAGGACGACTCGCCGCAGATGAAGATGATCGCGGCGCTGCGCAACCAGTTCGGCGGCCACGCGGTCGAGAAGAAGGACTGACCCGCCGTGGGCGACCTTCTGCTGGTCCGCCACGGTGAGACGGAGTGGAGCCTGTCGGGGCAGCACACCAGCTGGACCGACCTGCCCCTGACCGAACACGGCGAGGAACAGGCCAAGTCGCTCGCCCCGCTCCTCACCGGCCGGACCTACGCCCGCGCGCTGGCCAGCCCGCTGGGCCGCGCCCTGCGCACCGCCGAACTGGCGGGCATACCCGGGGTCGTGCCCGACCCCGACCTGCACGAGTGGGACTACGGCGGCTACGAGGGCATCACCACCGTCGAGATCCACCGCTCCCGGCCCGACTGGGACCTGTGGACCGACGGCGTGCCGCCCGGCCCCGAGGGACACCCGGGCGAGTCGCCCGAGGAGATCGGCGCCCGCGCCGACCGGGTCCTGGCCCGCGTCGACGCGGCGCTCGCCGAGGGCGCCGACGATGTGGTCCTCGTCGCCCACGCCCACTTCCTGCGCGTCCTCACCGCCCGCCGCCTGGGCCTGCCGCCCGCCGAGGGCCGCCTGTTCCAGCTGGCGACGGGCACGGTCAGCCGTCTGTCGACGGAACACGGCCGCCCGGTGATCGCGGAGTGGAACGTCCGGCCGTAGGGTCCGCCCGCCAGGGGCCGGGGAGACGGATGACGGCTCGTCGTCGCCTGTCTCCCTGGCCCTTCCTGCGCCCCTGGGCGGAGTGCCCGAACTGGGAGATGCAGCGCGCCCGTACGGCCTACGAGGCCAGTGAACGCGGCCGGCAACAGGCACTTCGGATCGCCACCCTGCTGTTCGCCATGCTCGGCCTGGCCCAGGCCAACGTCGCCGAACTCAAGCGCCGGGTGGACGCCCTGCAGACGCTGCCCGCCCCGCACCCGCACACCACACCGCCCTGGAACGGCGACTCGACCGGGCGCAGCGGCAGCAGCTGGCGCTGCGTGAACAACTCACCCGCGCCGAGCAGGAGAGGGACACCGCGCAGCGAGTCGCATCCAGGCGCTCGAAGACGAACTCGCCGCGCTGCGTGCCCGGATGAGCCCTGACGAGCCCGTCGGCCGGGAACCGTCCGCTCTGCGCCTCCCCGACCACGACCTGAGAGCGAGCGGCAACGACGCCGACCTCGACGGTGTGGATCGCGCGCTGCAGAAGGTCCGTGCGGCGGAGCCGGAGACCGACGGACCGACTCTGATCATCCCCGGGCAGACACGACGCCCGCCCCGGACGCTCGCCGAACAGGAGGAAGGGGAACCCTTCCGTCGGGGACGACCGGCCGGCGGGGCCCCTGGTGCTGCGGCTCCGCCGGACCGACGTCGACCGTCCGCACGATCGCTTCGGGCTCGACACCGTGCCGTCCCCGCGTCCCGATCCGTACGACGTCGCCGAGGGGTGCGCTCCGTCGCCCGGCAGTGCGCTCATGGAGACGCTGCGCGGAGTGCGGCCCGTGTTCGCGGACGAGTCGGTCAGCGCCGCCGCGCTGGGGGAACTGATCGGGGACACACGATCCGTCCCGACCGGTCAGCGTGCCGTCCTGGCGCCCCTCAGGGGCCGCAGGCGGGTGATCGGTGCCGCGGTCTTCCTGCGGGGAGCCGAGCGGCTGCCCTTCGCCAAGGACGATCTGCTGGTCGCCGCCCAGCTCGTCACACACAGCGCACTGGGAATCGACAAGGCGGGGTTGTACGGCCGTCAGCCGCGGCACCCCACGAGGGCGGATTGACAGGTGCGGGCGGGGCGGGTGAGAGTCCCGCTGGTGGAGATCGACAACTTGACGGCGGCCGAGCGGCGGGTGTGGCGGGCGTTCCCACGGGGTGAGGCCGTGGACTTCCGGGAGGGGGCCGACGAGGACCCCGCCGAGGGCGGGAGCTGGGGGCCCGAGCGCACCGTGCGGGCACAGGTGGTGCGGGCGCTGTTGCTCGACGGGCCGCAGCAGGACGGCGAGATAGCGTCGCTGAGCCTGGCGGGTGCCCGGATCACCGGCCGGCTCGATCTGCAGTACGCGACGATCGACCATCCGGTGCGGCTGCGGCACTGCCACTTCGACGAGGCGCCGCGCTGTTACGCCGCCCGGCTGCGGGAACTCAACCTCAGCGAGTCCGTGCTGCCCGGGCTGGTCGGGCACGCCGTGCACGTCGACGGCGTCGTGCGGCTGACCCGCGCGCGGTGCCGCGGTGTCGTGCGGCTGGGCGGGGCCCGGATCAGCGGCAGCCTCTATCTGGAGGGCGCGGAGGTGGCCGCGCCGGACGCCGAGGAGCCGGTGCTCCAGCTCAACCAGGCCTCCGTCGGCGCCGACCTGTGGGCGCCGGGACTGCGCACGCACGGGCAGATCCGGCTCAACGGCGCGGTCGTCGCCGGGTCGTTCAACCTCAACGACGCCCAGCTCGGCAACCCCGGGCACGCCGCGCTCGACGCGGAGACGTTCGCCGTCGAGGGCGACATGCTGCTCCGGCACGCCGAGGTGCGCGGCTGGATGGGCCTGCGCGGCGCCCGGATCGGCGGGCGGCTCGACCTGTCGTACGCGTTCTTCTCGCATCCGGGCCACTCCGTGCTGCGGGCCGGCAGCGCGACCATCGGCGAGCTGTGGCTGCGCAAGGCGCCGCCCATGGAGGGCGCGCTCAATCTGCGCCGGGCCCAGCTCGACGTCCTGCTGCTGGAGCCGGAGTCGGTGCCCGACGAGGTGCTGCTCGGCGACCTGACGTACACCTCGCTCACCCCGCACGAGCCCGCCGAGCGCCGGCTGCCCATGCTGGAGCGGGAGCGCGACGGCTATGTCCCGCACGCCTACGAACAGTTGACGGCCGCCTACCGCCGTGTCGGCGACGACCACGCGGCCCGGCTCGTACAACTCGCCAAGCAGCGCCGGCACCGCCGTACCCTGCCCTGGTACGGCCGGCTGTGGGGTCTGGTCCAGGACGTCACCGTCGGCTACGGCTTCCGCCCGCTGCGCGCCGCCGGCTGGCTGCTGTCGCTGCTCGCGCTCGGTTCCGTCACCTTCGCCCTGCACCATCCGCAGCCTCTGAAGACGGGCGAGGCCCCGCCGTTCGACCCGGTGTTCTACACGCTCGACCTGCTGCTGCCGGTGATCTCCTTCGGGCAGGACTCGGCGTTCGCGCCGCGCGGCGGGTACCAGGTGCTCGCCTACGTCCTCGTCCTCACCGGCTGGATCCTGGCGACGACGGTGATCGCCGGCGTCACCCGCACGGTCAGCCGCCAGTGAAGCCGCGCGCGGCGTGCGCCGGAAGCCTGCTTCTACAATCACCGGCACGCGAACGAGCGCCGTCCGGGCGCCTCAGGCCCGAAGGAAGCCGATGAGCAGCGTCGAAGAACCGGTACCACCCGGCGGGCGGGTGCGCGACGCCGCCCGTACCAAGGCCGAGATCCTCGACGTGGCCACGCAGGAGTTCGCCCGGGCCGGCTACGACGGCGCCCGCGTCGACGAGATCGCGGCCCGCACCCGCACCACCAAGCGGATGATCTACTACTACTTCGGCGGCAAGGAGCAGCTGTTCACGGCCGTGCTGGAGCGGGCGTACGGCGTGATCCGGGACGCCGAGCAGCGGCTGGACGTCGAGCACCTGGACCCGGTGGCGGCGATCCGGCGCCTCGCCGAGCTGACCTTCGACCACCACGAGCGGCACCCGGACTTCATCCGCCTGGTCGGCATCGAGCACGTCGCGGCCTTCGAGAGGCTCGGCCGGACCGGCTCCCCGGCGCTGGACGCGATCCGCCGCGTCCTCGCCGCCGGGCAGGAGTCGGGGCTGTTCACGGCCGACGTGGACGCGGTCGACCTGCACGCGGTGATCAGCTCGTTCTGCTTCTTCCGGGTCGCGGGCCGGCACACGTTCGGCGCCCTGTCCGGCCGGGACCTGGGGGACCCGGCGCAGCGCGAGCGCCACCGGGCCATGCTCGGGGACATGGTGATCGCCTACCTGACGGCGGAGCGCACGGCCGGCTGACGGCTGGGCGCGCGCGTGTCAGCCGTGTACCAGCAGGTCCGTCCAGGACTCCGCGACGCGGTCCAGCGCGTAGGACTCCCGTACCTGGGCGCGCGCCACGTCGGCGGCGGACCGCCAGGTGTCCTGGCTCTCGCCGAGCCCCGCGATCGCCTCGGCCATCTCCTGGGGGCCGGGGTGGATCCAGCGCCGGTCGTAGATCTCGTCCGCGCCGGGCCACGGCAGCAGTGCCGGTACCGCGCCGGAGGCCATGCCCTCGGCCGGGGCGAGGTGGAAGCTCTCGTCGTCGCTGGTGGACAGGACGTGTCCGATGCGGCGCAGCCAGCTCGCCACGTCCGCGCCGTAGTCGTCGAAGACGACCGCCCCTTCGAGCAGCGGCGAGGTCTGGACGCGGCGCAGGATCGCCTCGTAATGTCCGCGTTCCTCCGGTTTGTTCCAGATCCACCAGTACTCCCACGCCGGCTTGGACTTGACCGACAGGTGCCAGCGCCGGTCCCGGGCGCGCAGCGTCTCCAGTACGTCCAGGCCGAGGTCCAGGCGTTTGCGGCTGGGCGCGACACCGATCATGCCGAGGCGGTACCGGGCGCCCGGCGCCTTGGGCCGGTCGAGCTGGTCGGCGTCCACCCAGTTCGGGACGACCACGACCTTGTGCTCCGGCCAGCCGGTGTGCTCCAGGGTGCGGCGGGCGTAGTACGGGCTGACGCAGATCACCCGGTCGACGGCGCCGATGTCGACCTGGCGCGGCCACTCGGCGTCCAGTTCGAACCGGTGCAGCCGGATCACCAGCCGGCTGCCGCGCCGCTTGTGGCGGCTGTACCAGACGGCGGCCGGGCCGCACCACTCGACGACCACCACGTCGGCCCAGTCGGCGAGTTCCCGGCTCGCGGCCGCGTCGTGCCGGGCCAGCGCGGGCCAGGCGTCGATGCGGACGTCGAGCCCGGGCAGGGCGCGGAAGTGGTCGATGAGCCGGGTGAGGAACTTCAGGTCGTGACCCGCGACGCCGACCCGGAGCGGGCGGGTGCGGTGGGTGACGCCGGCGGGTGCGGGCGGGAAGGCCCGGTCGAGATGGGTGCGCCAGCGGGCGGCGGCGGCCTGGAGGGTGTAGCGGGAGGCTGCGTCCCGGCAGCGGGCGGCCGCGAGCCTGCGGGCCTCGGGGTCGCGGGCGGCGCGGGCCACGGCCTCGGCGGCGTCCTCGGGTCCGGCCCGGCCGGGGACGTAGAGGGGATAGTCGGCGCCGAGCAGCGTCTCGTGCGCGGGGGTGCGGTTGAGTACGACGGGCAGGCCGAGGGCGCCGAACTCCAGGACCTTCGTGGACAGTTCGAGGCTCGCGTCGAGCTGGGGGTCGCGCCAGCCGAGGCCGACGTCGCAGTCGGCGGCGAGGCGCATGGCCTCCTCGCGGGGCTGTCCGCCGTGGTGGTGGACGCCGAAGGTACCGCCGTGCAGGGCCCGGAACATGGCGTCCTGGAATCCGGGGTGGGCGGGGTCGTCGTGGATCTTGTCGCCGACGGTGTGGAGTTGGGCGCGGACGCCACGCTCGGCCAGCAGGGCCGGCAGCCGGGTCATGGGGAGGGTGTTCCACAGCGGCGCGAACTTGCCGGTGTAGACGAGCCGCAGGGGGTCGTGCGGCCGGTCGTGGTCCGGTACCGGGAAGCCGGGCTCCGGCACGGCGGGCGGGCTGAGGACGCTCCGGCCGCACGCCTCGGGCACCCACGCCTCCAGGAAGCAGCGCAACTCCTCGGTCTGGCAGAGGAGTTGCTGGGAGGCCGCGGCGATGCGGGAGAGTTCCGCGCGGGCCTGCTCGGTCATCGCGGCGGCGGACTGCGGGATGTCGGTGAGGTAGGCCCAGATCCGCCCGTCGAAGTGGCCGTCGGCGACGACCCGGCCGACGAGCCTGCGCCCGCGCAGCACGAGCAGGTCGCAGGGTTCCTCCTGGTCGAGCCGGGTGAGCAGCCGCGAGGCCTGCAGCGGGGACAGGGGCCGGCCGCCCTGTCCGGGGACCAGCCGTTCCTCGGCGGGCCGCACGAGTCTCACCCCGGGCAGCCCGGCCAGCGGATCGGTCAGCCGCCCGGTGAGCACCGGGGCCTTGAGCACCAGCCGGGTCTCGCACCCGGCGAGCGACAGGGCCTGCACGGTCGACTGGGCCCAGACGGCGGATCCGTCGATGAGGTTGAGGTCCACGTCGCCGTAGACCAGTGCCCGTACCACGCGACTCATGACGGCTCCTTCCCGCGTACGGCGAACAGGCGGTACCCCCGGCCGCACCAGCTCTCGGGCGGGGCGCCCGCGAGGTGCAGGGAGCGGCGGACCAGCAGCGGCTGCCGCAGCGCCGGTACGAACGTGTAGTCGGCGCCGGCCGGTGCGTGGCCCAGCGCGTCGGCGCCCGAGTACTCCTGGGCGCACATCAGGTCCAGCAGCAGGGTGTCCGGGCGGTCCTCGGCGAGGTCGGTCCAGTCGGCGACCCAGGCCGCGGTGGGCGGCCCGGTGCGGACGGCGACACCCGCGGCGTCGAGTTCGTCGAGGCCCGCCGCGTCGGGCACGACCACCTCGGCGGGGCGATGCTGCTGGCCCAGCACCTGGGCGACCAGCCGTGCCACGTCGTGCCGGTCGCGGGGCGCGGCCAGCACGGCGACCCGGCGTCCGTCCAGCGGGTCGGGGGCGCCGACCAGCCGGGCGAGTTCGGCCAGCCGCACCCGGGTGCTGTCCCACTGGAACGCCTCCCGCAGCCTCTCCCTGCCGTCCTCGGCGGGGTCGAGCCGGTTCAGCCGTACGCCGGTGTCGGCGTCGAGGACGGCGTCCCAGGCGAGGTGGGCGAGGCCGGGCGCGGCGGACGCGGGGGCGTCGCGCCACAGGACGGCCGACCGGCCCAGCGCGCGGGCCTCGGTGAGGAGTCCGGCCAGTCTCCGGTCCAGGTCGGGGGCCAGGCCGGTGCCGGCGAGGGCCCAGGGGCCGTCCCCGGTGCAGGCGCTCAGCTGCACCACGACCGCGTCGGGATCGGTGCGCCGCACGAGCAGCGCGCCGTCGTGCGGGAGCGGCCGGTTCACGACGGCGTCCGCCGCGAAGTCCTCGGCGGTGCGGTCGGTGAGCACACCGGCGAGCACGAGCCGGTCGCGGGGGGCTGTGGAGAAGGCGCGGTGCACGAGGTGGAGGCCGTCGTCGGCGGCCACGGCCGTGGCTCCGGCCCCCGCCGCCCGGGACGCCGGCGCGGGCTTCCTCGCGGCACGCCCCCGCCACAGCCCGTACAGCTCCCGTGGCAGCCCCGCCACCTCGCGCCGCGGTGACCGGGCCGCGGACACCAGCGCCTTGCCGACCCGCAGCGAGGTCGAGCCCTCCAGCATGGCCACGCGGGCCTGCAGCACCTCGACCCGGTCGCGGGCCCCGCGCAGGGCGGCGGCCAGCTGCTCCTTCTCCCGTACGGCGGCGGCCAGCCGGTCGGCGAGCCCGTCCTCGCGGACGGCGTCCCGGGCGCGTTCGGCCTCCTCGGCGCGGCGCTCCAGGTCGAGGTGGCGGGCGCGCAGCGTGCGGGAGACGAGGTCGGTGAAGACGTACTCGTCGGCGATGCGCAGGGTGGTGGCGAAACCGTCCGCCGGCACCGGGCGCCCGAACCAGTCGTGCGGCGGCAGGAGTTCGTCCGCGCCGAGGCGGGCGAAGACCGCGCCCGCGTGCAGGTGCGCGTAGCCGAGCGGGGTGGCGCGCAGCACCTGGCAGCGCTGGGCCACCAGGCCGTCCAGGAGCCGGTGGTAGGGCGGTTCGGGTCCGGGGTGGCCGAACAGGAGCAGGCCGCGGGCGCCGGGCCGGACGCGTTCCAGCACCGCGAGACAGTCGTCCTCGGTGCCGTGCAGGGCGGGGTCCGGCCCGTACGAGAGGAGCACCAGCTCCCCCGCCTCCACGGCCCGTCGCCCGTCGTCCTCGCGCAGGGCGACTCCGTCGGGGAGGTGGAGGTAGGGGGCGAGGCGCAGGCCGTGGCCGGCCGCGTCGACGACCGTGGTGACGCCGTCCAGGTGCGGGTGGAGCAGATCGGTCAGACGCATCAGCGGATCCTCGTGAAGACGTGGAAGCCGACCTCGATCTCCCGGAAGCCGTACGGCCGGAACTCGGTGTGCCGCAGGCCGAGGGGTTCGAGTACGGCGCGGTAGGCGGCCGCGGGCCGGTGCAGGATGTAGTCGCCGCGGGCCCGGGGTACGGCGGTGTCCTCGTCGGTGACGATCAGCCGGCCGGTGAGGCGGACCAGGGAGGCCAGGTTACGCAGCGCCGCCGACCACTCCGCGTCGTCGAGGAGGTGGAAGAGCACGTCGACGCTGAGCACGATGTCGTACGGCCAGGGGCTGCGCCATGCGTCGAGCCGGGCCCGGGTGTAGCGCGGGCCGCCGCCGGCGGCGCGGGCCCGGTCGAGCGCCTCCTCGCTGGCGTCGAAGGCGTCCACGCGGTGGCCGCAGCGGGCCAGGGCGCGCGCGAAGTAGCCCTTGCCGCAGCCCGCGTCGAGCACGTACAGCGGGGCCACCGGGCCGCTGAGGTCGCCGACGAGGGCGAGCAGGGTGCCGAGCCGGAGTGCGTAGAAGAGTTCGTTGCCGGGCCGGTCGAGGCCGATGTGGCCGCCGGAGGCCAGCTCGTCCCGCTCGCGGTGGCGGGTGTCCCAGTAGTCGGGCGGACCGTCGTGGTCGCCGTCAAAGGTGCGGTGTTCGCCGCGGATCGCGTCAGTCATGGTGCTCCAGCCACTGGGTGACCACACGGGCGATCCGGGGGCCCGCCTCGCCGTCCCACAGCGGTGGCCCTTCGGTGGGCGCGGCCGGCCCGCCGTCGAGCGCCTTGCGCAGCGCGGGGACCAGTTCCCGGTGGGTGACGAGCCGGTTGGTGCCGTGGGTGACGGTGACCGGGCGTTCGGTGGTGGTGCGCAGCGTCAGACAGGGCACGCCGAGGACGGTGGTCTCCTCCTGCACTCCGCCGGAGTCGGTGATCACGGCGGCGGCGCCCCGCACCAGGCTCATGAACTCGACGTAGCCGAGCGGTTCGAGGAGGTGCACGCCGGGCGCGCCGTCCAGGCCCGCCCGGCGCAGCGCGTCCCGGCCGCGCGGGTGCAGCGGGACGGCGAGGTCCAGGTGGCGGGCGGCCTCGGTGAGCGCGCGGGCGGCGGCGCGGGCGGCCTCGGGGTCGTCGACGTTGGCGGGGCGGTGCAGGGTGACGACGCCGTAGCGGCCGGGCAGGCCGTACGCGGTGCGGGCGGCGGCCGGGTCGAAGAGGTCCAGGTGGGTGCGGAGGGTGTCGATCATCGGGTTGCCCACGAAGTGCACCCGGGCCGGGTCGGCGCCCTCGCGGGCGAGGTGGCCGACGGCTTCCGGGCTGGTGACGAACAGCAGGGCGGCCAGCTGGTCGACCAGGCGCCGGTTGACCTCCTCCGGCATCGCCATGTCGAAGCTGCGCAGGCCGGCCTCGACGTGGGCGACCGGGACGCCCAGCTTGGCGGCGGCCAGGGCGGCGGCCAGCGTGGAGTTGACGTCGCCGTAGACCATGACGAGGGCCGGGGCGCGGGCGGTCAGTTCGCCCTCGAGCGCCACCAGCAGGTCGGCGGTCTGCCGGGCGTGGCTGCCGGAGCCGACGCCGAGGTCGGTGTCCGGCCGGGGCAGTCCCAGCTGGCGGAAGAACACGTCCGACATCCGGGCGTCGTAGTGCTGGCCGGTGTGGACCAGGGCCTGGTCGCAGCCGGCCGTCCCGAGCGCGGCGACGACCGGTGCCGCCTTCACGAAGTTGGGCCGGGTGCCGACCACATGGAGTACTCGGCCGTTCATGTCCTCGCCTTCCGTCGGCGGTCGAACACACAGGGACGGGAGGGATGTCCGTGCCGGACCGGCACCGGGGCCCGGCCGTGGCCGAGGCGCGCGGCGGTCCGTCGGCCTACCGTGGCGGCATGTCCCGTCGTATCCCCCGCGCTGTCAGTCTGGCCGCATCCGTGGCCTGGGGCGAGTTGCGGCACGATCCCGCCCGGGCCGCGCTGCTCGGCGTACGGCTGCTGCCCGCGCGTGTGCGGCGCCGGGTGCGGCCGGTGGAGCGGTGGCTGTCCGCCCGGGCCCGCGCGGCGGGGCCGGGCGCGGCGCCGTCCGCCGTTCGGGTGAGTGCCCCGGCCGGGCGGCCGGTGCGGCCGGTGCCCGGCCGGGTGCTGCATCTGGTGACCAACTCGCTGCCGTTCGCCCACGCCGGGTACACCGTGCGCACGCAGAAGCTGGCCGAGGCCCAGCGGGCCGCCGGTCTCGATCCGCATGTGGTGACCCGGATCGGGTTCCCGGTGGCGCGGGGGGTGCTGGACGCCGCTCCGGGGCAGACCGTCGGCGGTGTGCCGCAGCACCGGCTGCTGCCCGCCTGGCTGCCGTACGGGCAGGGTCCGCTGCTGGACCGCAACGCCGAGCTGGCGGGGCGGCTGGTGGAGCGGCTGCGGCCCGCCGTGCTGCACGCGGCCACCGACCACGGCAACGGCCGGGTGGCCCTCGCCCTGCGGGAGGCGTACGGGCTGCCGGTCGTCTACGAGGTGCGGGGCTTCCTGGAGGAGACCTGGCTGACCCAGGCGCCGGGCCGCGGCCGGCGGGACGCCGTGTACCGGATGCGGCGCGAGCTGGAGACGTACTGCATGCGGGAGGCCGACCTGGTGCTGACGCTGGGTGCCGCGATGAAGGCCGAGATCGTGGCGCGCGGGGTGCCCGAGGAGCGGGTGCTGATCGCGCCGAACGCCGTGGACGAGAGGTTCCTGGCGCCGCCGCCGGACGGGGCGCCGGTGCGGGCCCGGCTCGGTATCGCCCCGGACGAGTACGTGGTGGGCACGGTCGGCAGCCTCACCCCGCACGAGGGGATCGGCACATTGCTCCATGCGGGTGTAGAGCTGCGGCGGCGCGGGGTTCCGCTGCGGCTGCTGATCGTGGGTGACGGTCCGGAGCGCGCGGCGCTGCAGCGGCTGGCCGCCCGGCTGGGTCTGGACGACGGCGCCGCCCTGTTCACCGGCCGCGTCCCGCACGCCCAAGTGCGTGATTTCTACGCCGTGTTGGACGTGTTCGCGGTGCCGCGCACCGACGAGCGGGTCTGCCGCCTGGTGACCCCCCTCAAACCGGTCGAAGCGATGGCGAGCGGCCTCCCCGTCACCGCGAGCGATCTCACCGCCCTGAGAGAGCTGGTCGAACCGGAGGTGAACGGACGGCTAATTCCGCCTGATTCCCCCCTTTCCTGGGCTGATGAACTCGAAATGGTGCTTTACAGTCATAAGCGGCGACTCGAATGGGGAGCCGCCGCTCGCGCGATGGTCGCGCGGGAACGCACCTGGGACCGGGTCGCCGCGACGACCCGTGAGGCGTATCGCTCTCTCGGATGCGTCTGAGCCCCGCGCACCCCCCACCAGTCCAGCCGTGAAGGCCGGGTGAATCCCTATGCAGGCCAAGAGGACCCATCCGCTCGGGGACAAGGTCGAACCGCTCGGGGACGAAGAAGGGCAGAGACCCTCCGGCGACGTCGAACTCGCCGTGATCGGGCTCGGTTACGTCGGGCTGCCACTGGCCCGGGAAGCGGCCTCGGTCGGCCTGCGCGTCGTGGGCCTGGACCGCGACCCGCGTGTCGTCGAAGGGCTCAACTCCGGCCGCTCGCACGTCGACGACGTGTCCGACGCGGACGTACGGCGGATGCGGGAGGCCGGTTTCACCGCGTTCACCGACGACGCCTGTCTGGCGCGCGCGCAGACCGTGGTGATCTGCGTGCCGACCCCGCTGAGCGAGGACGGCGGACCCGATCTGGGCGCGGTCGTCTCGGCCACCCGCGCGGTGGCCGGCCGGCTGCGGCGCGGGCAGCTCGTGGTGCTGGAGTCCACCACGTACCCGGGCACCACCGAGGAGGTCGTACGGCCGCTGCTGGAGGAGTCCGGGCTGCGCGTCGGCGAGGACGTCGCCCTCGCCTTCTCCCCCGAGCGCATCGATCCGGGCAACACCCAGCACGGGCTGCGCGAGACCCCGAAGGTGGTCGGCGGCTGCACCCCGTCCTGCGCGGTGCGCGCGGTGGCCTTCTACGGCAAGTTCGTGAACATGGTCGTGCAGGCGAAGGGCACCCGCGAGGCCGAGATGGCCAAGCTGCTGGAGAACACCTACCGGCACGTGAACATCGCCCTGGTCAACGAACTGGCGATCATCAGCCGCGAGTTGCACGTGGACGTGTGGGACGCGATCCGCTGCGCGGGCACGAAGCCCTTCGGCTTCCAGGCCTTCCGCCCGAGCCCCGGCGTCGGCGGCCACTGCATACCCATCGACCCCAACTACCTCTCGTACAAAGTACGTTCGTCGCTGGGCTACGAGTTCCGGTTCGTCGAGCTGGCCCAGGAGATCAACCGGCGGATGCCGGAGTACGTGGTGCGCCGCGCCCAGGACCTGCTGAACACCGCCGGCCGCCCGCTGCGCGGCTCCCGGGTGCTGCTGCTCGGCGTCACCTACAAGGCGGACGTCGCCGACCTGCGCGAGACCCCGGCGCGGCCGGTGGCCCGGCTGCTGCGGGAGCGCGAGGCCGACATCGCCTTCCACGATCCGCACGTGCCGCTCTGGTCGGTCGACGGGGTGACCGTCCCCCGCGTCGGCGACCTCCCGGCCGCGCTGCGCGCGTACGACCTGACGATCCTGCTCCAGGACCACTCCGCCTACGACCTGCCGGCCCTCGCGGACACCGCACGGCTGCTGTTCGACACCCGCGGACGGATCTTCAAGCCCGGCGTCGAAGTCCTGTAGCCCCCCTCGCCCCGGCATCAGCCGTTGCCTCCGCGCGGAGTTGAAAGGCGCTGCCATGCGGATACTCGTCGTCACCGTCGTCCATCACCCCGAAGACGCCCGCATACTCCACCGGGAGATCGGCGCGCTGCTGGAGCGCGGCCACCAGGTGGTGTACGCGGCCCCGTTCGCCGCCCGGAACACCGCCCCCCGGCCGTACGTCGAGGGCGTCGACCTGCCCCACGCGGCCGGCCGGGACCGGCGCGCGGCGCTGCGCGCGGCCCGGGCGCTGCTCACCGAGCACGGCCCGGCGGCGGACGTGGTCCTGCTGCACGACCCGGAGCTGCTGCTGGCCCTCCCCGGCACGCTGCGCCGGCTGCGCCGGGCGGGCCCGGTCCCGGTGACCGTGTGGGACGTGCACGAGGACACGGCGGCGGCGCTGGCCATGAAGGCCTGGGTGCCGCGGCTGCTGCGCCCGCCGCTGCGGACGGCGGTGCGGGCGGCGGAGCGGCTGGCGGAGCGCCGGCTGCGGCTGCTGCTCGCCGAGGACGCCTACCAGGACCGCTTCCGCCGCAGCCACCCCGTCGTGCCCAACCTCGCGACCCCGCCGGCCGATCCGCCCCCGCCGCCCGGCACCGACCGGGTCGTCTACCTGGGCCAGCTGTCCCGGGCGCGCGGCGCGCTCGACCTGATCGCCACGGCGCGGCTGCTGGCGCCCGCCGTCCGGGTCGAGGCGATCGGCGCCGCGGACCCCGACGTACGGGACGCGCTCGCGGCGGCCGACCGGGACGGGGTGCTGCGCTGGCACGGCTTCCTGCCCAACGACCGCGCGCTCGCCCGGCTCGCCGGCGCGCTGGCCGGCCTGTCCCTCCTCCACGACCAGCCCAACTACCGGCACTCCCGGCCCACCAAGGTCGTCGAGTACATGGCCCACGGCGTGCCGGTGGTCACCACGCCCACCCCGCTGGCCGCGGAGCTGGTCGAGCGGCACGGGTGCGGTCTCGTCGTACCGTACGGGGATCCGCGGGCCGCCGCGGACGCGGTCCGCCGGCTCGCCGGCGACTGTGGACTGCGGCTGCGCACCGCGCGGCTGGGCCGGGAGGCCGCCCTGTCGGAGCTGAACTGGCGGCACCGGGCGGCCGACTTCGTGGGCCGGCTGGAGTCCTGGGTCGAGGAGGAGTCGGCCGGGGCCACGGTCGCGGCCGGCCCGGCGCGCACGGGCTGATGCCGCCCCCGGTCAGGGGTGTGCGGCGGCGTCGAGCAGCGGGCCGAGTTCCCGCACGGCCGTGGTGAGGGGCCGTACGTCCCGCTCGGCGCGGGCCAGCAGGATCGCGCCCTCCAGGGTGCTGATCATGAGGGTGGCCAGGGAGCCGGCGCGCGCGGCGGGCACCCCCATGTCCGTCAGCGCCTCGGCGACCGGCCCCCGCCAGGCGGCGAACGCGGCTGCCGCCGCCTCGCGGGTCGAGTCGTCCGAGGAGGCCCTGTCGACCGTGGCGGCGGCGACCGGGCACCCCGCCGCGAAGCCGTCCGCCGCGTACTCGTCGGTCCACTGCGCGGCCATCGCCGCGAACAGGCCGCTCGGCGTCGGCTCTTCGAGTCCCGCGAGGAAGCGGGCGACGCGCTTGCCGGCGTACCGGCCGGCCCACGCGACCGCCTCGTTGACCAGCTGCTCCTTGCCGCCCGGGAAGTAGTGCTGGAGGGAGCCGCGCGGAGCCCGCGCGTGCACGGCCACCTCGCGCATGCCGGTCGCGGTGACCCCGCCCCGCCGGATCAGCTGGGCCGCGCTGAAGACCATCCGCTCCCGCGGTCCGTGCCGCGCCTGCGTCATCGTCGACCTCCGTTCGTCGCCCGCCACTCTATGACCGGTGTCATAACGGCGGCTACTATGACCACTGTCATAGTCGGCCCGCGGCAGCGGAGGGCGGCCCCATGCAGGTCGGATTCATCGGTCTCGGAGTGATGGGCCGGCCCATGGCCCTGCGGCTGGCGGCCGCCGGCACCCCCCTGGTGGTCTGGAACCGGACCGCGGACCGCGCGCGGCCGCTGCGCGCGGCCGGCGCCGAGGTCGCTGCGGACGCCGGCGAGGTGTTCGCGCGGGCGGAGGTGGTGCTGCTGATGCTCGCCGACGAGGCCGCGGTGGACGCGGTCCTCGGCCGGGGCACGCCCGAGCTGCCCGCACGGGTCGCGGGCCGCACGGTCGTGCACATGGGCACGACCTCGCCGGAGTACTCCCACGCACTGGAGACCGACGTCCGGGCCGCCGGCGGCCGGTACGTCGAGGCGCCCGTCTCCGGGTCCCGGGTGCCGGCGGAGCAGGGCCGGCTGATCGCCATGCTCGCCGGCGAGGAGGCCGCCGTGGCCGCCGTACGGCCGCTGCTCGCGCCGATGTGCCGGGAGACGTTCGCGTGCGGGCCGGCACCCGGGGCGCTCCTGATGAAGCTGTCGGTGAACCTCTTCCTGATCACCCTGGTGACCGGGCTGGCCGAGGCGTTCCACTTCGCCGAACGGCAGGGCCTGGACCGCCGGCTGTTCCTGGACGTCCTGGACGCGGGCCCGATGGCGAGCGGGGTCTCCCGGATGAAGGCGCCGAAGCTGCGCGAGCGGGACTTCGCGGTGCAGGCGGCGGCGCTGGACGTGCTGAAGAACAACCGGCTGATCGCCGAGGCGGCCCGCAAGGCCGGTCTGGCCTCACCGCTCCTCGACGTCTGCCACACCCTGTTCGAGGAGACGGTGGCGCAGGGGTACGGCGGCGAGGACATGGTCGCCGTGCTGCGGGCGATCGAGACGCGGACCGCCGAGGCGTCGTAGACGGGCGGATCAGCTCCCGGGAACGCCGTACGCCCGGTCGACGCGCAGCCGCACCACCAGGCGGCGGTCGCGGACCATGGCGGCGCGGTAGTCGTCCCAGTCCGGGTGCTCGCCGCCGATGTCCCGGTAGAGCCGGACCAGTTCCTCGACGGTCTCGTCGTGCGGGTCGGCGGCGACCGGGGTCAGCTCCGCGGTGCCCTCGGCGACGGTGTACGCCCAGCGGTCGTCGCTGGTGACGTGGTACGAGGCACGCGGGTCACGGCGGAGGTTGCGGGTCTTGGCGCGGTCGTCGGTGACCGAGATCCGGATGATCCGCTCGTCCGGGTCGTAGGCGTGGCTGACGTTGGACAGCTGGGGGCGGCCGTCGCGGCGGAGGGTGACGAGGACGCCGGCGTGGCCCGCGGCGAGCAGGCCGAGCAGCGCGTCCTGGGTGGGGTCCTGAGTCATATCCGGGTCAACTCACAGCCGCGCCCTGTGCATTCCCTGGCGGACGCCGATCGGTAGACACTGTCTACTCTCACCTGGTAGACAGTGTCTATGACCGAGTCCGACATCAGCCTGCGGGACCGTCTCGTCGACACCGGCGTGGAGCTGCTGGCCGCCGAGGGCCCGCAGGCGCTGACGCTGCGGGAGATCGCCCGGCGCGCGGGCGTCTCGCACGGGGCGCCGCGCCGCTACTTCCCCACCCGTCTGGAACTGCTGTCCGCCATCGCCCGCCGCGGCTTCGCCGACCTGGCCGAGCGGGCGCACGTCGCGCTGGAGCGGCAGGCGGGCGGACCCCGCGCCCGCGTGGCCGCGCTGGCCCGGACGTATCTGGGGTTCGCGCTGGACCGGCCCGGGATGTACGAGCTGATGTTCCGTCACGATCTGCTGGAGAGCGGGCGGCTGGGGCTGCGGGAGACGAGCCTTCCGCTGTTCTCCCTGCTCACGGACCTGATCGGCGAGGCGGACCCCGCTGCCGACGCCCGGCGGACGGCGGGCGCCCTGTGGGCGAACCTGCACGGCATGGCCCAGCTGTGGCGCTGGCGGAGCCTGCAGCTCGCCACCGGCGAGGAGGACCTCGGGCCCCTGCTCGACGCCGTCCTGGCCGCGCACCTGGGTCCCGAGGGCGGCCGGTGAACCGGCCCTGGACGCTGGCGAGCAGCGTCGCGGGCGCGGTGGTCGTCGCCCTGGACGGTACGGTCCTCACGGTCGCCCAGCCCAGCCTGCAACGGGAGATGCACGCGTCATTCGCCGAGGTGCAGTGGACCAGCACCGCGTATCTCGTCGCGGTGGCGAGCCTGCTGGTGTTCGCGGGGCGGCTCGGCGACCGGTACGGGCAGCGGCGGCTGTTCGGGCTCGGCATGCTGGGGTTCGGCGCCGCCTCGGCGGGTATCGCCGTCGCGCCCACCGTGGGCTGGGTGATCGGGCTGAGGGCCGTGCAGGGGGTGTTCGGGGCGCTGTTGCAGCCGGCCACGCTGGGCATGCTGCGGGCCGCCTACCCGCCGGACCGGCTCGCGTCGCCGCTGGCCGTGCGGACCGGCGCGATCGGACTGGCGGCGGCAGCGGGGCCGCTGGTGGGCGGGGCGCTGGTGACCGGCCTGGGCTGGCGGGCGGTGTTCCTCGTCAATGTGCTGCCCGCTCTCGCCTTCGGCCTGCCGGCCCTGCTGCGGCCGGACCGCCGCCCGGCACCCGCCCGGACCCCGCTGGACCTGCCCGGGGCCGTCCTGCTCGCGGTGTCACTGGCCTTCCTGGTGTACGCGCTCACCGCCCGGCCCGTCTCCGCCCCGGCTCTCGCCGTGTCCGCGGTGGCGGCGGCCGTCCTCGTCCGGCACGAGCGGCGGACACCGGGCCCGCTGCTACCGCCGGAGGTGATCGGCTCCCGCGCGATCGGGGCGGCGCTCGGCATCCTGGTCGCCGTCTCCGCGTCGCTGTTCGGCACCCTGTTCGTCGCCACGTACGTCCTGCAGCGCCGCCTCGGTCTCGACCCGTTCGACAGCGCCCTGCGCAGCCTGCCGCTCGCGGTGCTGATGGTGCTCTCGGCGGCCCTGTGCCCGGCACTGCTGCGCCGGTGCGGTGCGCGCGCCACGACGGCGGGGGCGACGGCGGCGCTCGCGCTCGGCGTCCTCCTGCTGTCCCGGACCACGTCCGTCACCGGACTCGGGTGCGGGTTCGCGCTGCTGGGCGCCGGATTCGGCACGGTGATGGTGGCGGCCACCCAGGTGATCGTGCGACGGGCGGAGGTGACGACGGCCGGGGTCGCGGGCGGCCTGCAGCAGACCGCGCTGAACGTCGGCCCCACCGTGGGCGTGGCCGCGGCGACCGCGCTGCTCGGCACGGGCACCGGGCCCGCGCTGCTCACTCTGGCGGCCGTGGCCGCGCTCGCCCTCCCCGCAACCCGCGCGCTGCCCGCCCCGGCCCGCGTCACGTCGATCACACCCACCCCCGACGAACCGGCCCCGGCCGACGCTCCTGCGCGACGATGAGGGACGGACACGGGCCGGCGACGCGACCGGAGGAGAGCGATGGCACAACTGCGACAGGACGTCGACGCGGCGGAAGCCGGACTGGACGACGCGGCACTGAAGCGCCTGGACCGGCACTTCGCCCGGCACGTCGACGAGGGGCGCCTGCCCGGCTATCTGGTGGCGGTGGCCCGTGGCGGGCGGGTCGCCCATCTGACCGCCTACGGTCTGCGGGACGTCGCCGCCGGGCTGCCGGTCGAGCCGGACACGCTGTGGCGGATCTACTCGATGACCAAGCCGGTCACCGCGGTGGCGGTGCTGCTGCTGGCGGAGGAGGGCCGGCTGTCCCTGGACGACCCGCTGGACCGCCATCTGCCCGCGTTCGCCGAACCCCGGGTGTACGAGGGCGGTTCGGGCGCCGAGGTGCGCACCCGTCCGGCCGCCGGCCCGATCCTGATCCGGCATCTGCTCACCCACACGGCGGGCCTGACCTTCGGCTTCTACCACCGCCACCCCGTGGACGCCCTGTACCGCGAGGCGGGCCTGGAGTACTCGGTGCCGCCGGGCGCCGCACTCGCCGAGACCGTCGAGCTGTACGCGCGGATGCCGCTGCAGTTCGACCCCGGCACCCAGTGGAACTACTCGGTCGCCTCCAACGTGCTCGGCCGGGTGATCGAGGTGGTCTCGGGGCAGCCCCTGGACACGTTCTTCGCCGACCGGATCCTCGGCCCGCTCGGCATGACCGACACCGGCTTCCAGATCACGCCCGGACAGGCGGGCCGGCTGGCCGAGTTGTACGGCGAGACGGACGAGGGCGGGATCGAGCGGATCCCCGGGCTGCCGGTGCACGGCCGGCCGCGGTTCCTGTCCGGCAGCGGCGGCCTGGTCTCCTCGGCCCATGACTTCCACCGGTTCATGGAGCTGCTGCGCCGGGGCGGCGAACTGGACGGCGTACGGCTCCTCGCGCCGGAGACGCTCGCCCTGATGACCCGCAACCAGCTGCCCGGCGGGGCCACCATCCGCGCCTTCGGCGCCCCGGTCCACCAGGAGCCGAGCATGGACGGCCTCGGCTTCGGCTGCAACGTCTCCGTGGTCACCGACCCCACGCGCACCCTGGCCCCGTCCCACCTCGGCACCTACGGCTGGACCGGCGTGGCCACCACCGCGTTCTGGGTCGACCCGGCCCACGATCTGACCGTGCAGTTCATGACCCAGGTGCGCCCGAAGAAGCTGAAGGTCTTTCCCGAGCTGCGGCGGCTGGTGCACGCGGCCGTGGCCGGCTGACCCGGCGGCCCGCTACTGGCCCAGGGTCAGGGTGAACTCCAGCCCGTCGTCGGCGAGTTCCGCCAGCCACCGGTCCGACCGCTGGGCGCTGCCCGCCCCCCGGTGCAGACCGGCGGACAGGCTGCCGTCCAAAATATGGCGGACGCCGACGGCGAGCGGGCGGGAGACGCACCGGGCCATCGCCGACTCCCCGGCCTCACCGGTCACATCGAGCAGGTACGCGCCCGTCCAGGCACGGCCCTCACCCGCGTCGACCTCCAGGGAGACGGAGAGCACCACCCGGTCCCGGTCGGCCTCCGTGGTCGGGTAGGCGGCCGCCAGCTCCCGCGCCAGCGCGGCGATCCGGTCGTCGTCGCCCGCGGTCAGCTCCTCGAAGACCGGCTCCCACGCCTTCAGCCAGCCGTCCAGGCGGAGGGTGCCCCGGACGAAGGTGCGCGGGGTCCAGGCGTCGGGCAGGTCGTACTGGTCGATGAAGGGGATGCTGTCGCGGTTGGGGTAGGCCTCGAAGGTCTCGCCGTCCAGGACGAGCGTCCGGGTCGCCTCCCAGGGCCGGTCGGCCGTGGTCTCGGTGCCGTCCTGGAGGTAGCGCGCGGGCGAGCGGAGGGCGGCCAGGACACCGAGCGGAGCCCAGCTGAACCGGTACCGGAAGTCGTTCGGCACGGCCGGGACGCCGCCGCAGTACGAGGTGAGCCGGTAGAAGGCCGGGGTGTGCTCGCCGATCCGGGCCCGGGCCCGGCCGATCAGGCTGTGCGCGAAGAGGTGGTCGACGCCCGGGTCCAGGCCCGCCTCGGTGAGCACGGCGAGACCGGCCGCGCGCGCCGCACCGGCATGCGCCAGCAGCTCCGGCGACACATAGCTGGAACAGGCGAAGTGCGCCCCGGCGCGCACGCACGCGGCGAGCAGCCCGGCGTGCCGCGGCGCCGGCAGCATCGACACCACGACGTCCCCGGGCGCGAGCACGGTGGCGAGGTCGGCCGGGTCGGTGAGGGCGCGGGGCTCGGCGCGTCCCGTCAGGCCCAGAGCGGCCAGGGCCTCGGCCGCGCGCTCCGCGGTGCGGTGCCAGAGCAGGACCCGGTCCGCCGTCGCGCAGAGGGCGGCAAGCCCGCTGCCGGTGGACAGTCCGGCGCCGACCCAGTGGACGGTGCCGCTCGCCGGGACACGGTCGGTCATGACTGCAATTCCCCTTCCGGGATGCCGAGTTCACGGCAGGCCTGGTGGAACCGGTCGAGGCAGCGGCCCCAGGCGCCGCCGGAGCCGAAGGCGAGCAGCTGCGGCAGCAGGGCCGCCGAGAAGTCGGCGCTGGACTCCCGGGGCAGCAGCGAGGGCAGGTTGTCGATCGCGATCAGGTCCAGCGGGGGCTCCTTGCGCAGCCGGCGCACGGGCTCCGTCCAGTCCGTGGTGCGGTCGTAGACCGGCAGGACGTTGAACGGGGAACCGACGTCGCAGCTGACGTCGCACAGGGTGCGCAGCCGGCGCCCCGGGGAGTCCAGGTCCTCCTCCCGCAGGAACGGCGGGACCGGGCCGGTCGCGAGGACCGCGTTCACCATGACGTCGTGCCGGAGCAGGGCCCGTCGGTCGAGGTCCCGAGTCTCCGCCAGGTCCCAGCGGGTCGCGTCGACGCCCGCCGTGCGGAAGGCGGCCCAGGCGCCCCGCCCGCTGCGGCCCAGGGCGCCGATCACCAGCGCGGTGAACCCCTCGTCCCCGGCGGCCGGGCGCAGTACGGCGTCCAGCTCGCCCTTCGCCGTCGGGGTGAGCGGCGCCGTCAGCCGGCCCCGGTGCCGGAGCACGGCGAGCGCGGCGCCCAGGTAGCCCGCCCAGAAGCCGAAGGCGGCGAGCCTGCGCCCCTCCTCGTCCACCAGGTACTCCAGGTCCAGCAGCGCCCCGCCGCCGGCCGCGAACCGGCGCAGCAGCTCGGCGGCGCCCGGCTGCCGCTTGTAGGCGTGCCCGAAGAAGATGTGCCGGTGCGGCAACTCGGCCGGCTCGTCGGGGAGTTCCTTGAGGCCGAGGATCACGGCGTCCCGGGGTGCGGTCACCCAGGAGCCCGCCGGGGCGCGGCGGCAGCCGGCCGCCTCGTACTCCTCCACCGGGAAGATCCGCTGCCGGGACTCCTCGACGGTCAGCGTCATCCCGCTGTCGACCAGCCGGCGGGCGTCGGCGGGGACGACCGGCGTGCGCCGTTCGGTCGTCCGTGGCTCGTGGCGCAGCCACAGGTGCGGCTCGGTCATACCAGGTTCGCCTCCGGGCGCGGGGCGTCGACCGCGAACCGGCCGGCGCTCAGGGGGCTGATGTCCAGGAAGGGTACGCGGCCGAGGTACAGGTCGCGGATCACCTCGCCGACGGCGGGTCCCTGGAGGAAGCCGTGCCCGGAGAAGCCGGTCGCGTACAGGAAGCGGGACACGGAAGCCGCCTCGCCGATCAGCGCGTTGTGATCGGGGGTGTTCTCGTACAGCCCCGCCCAGCCGCCGGTGCGGCGCAGGTCGAGCAGGGCGGGAGCGCGCCGCTGCATCGCCTCGGCGAGCCGCGGGATCCAGCGGTCGTGGGTGTCGGTCGCGAAGCCCGGCCGCTCGTCCGGGTCGGACATGCCGAGCAGCAGCCCGGGGCCCTCGCGGTGGAAGTAGAGGCTGGTGGTGAAGTCGATGGTCATGGGCAGCGTGGGCGGCAGGCCCGGCACCGGCTCGGTGACCGCGATCTGCCGGCGCAGCGGCTGCACCGGCAGCTCCACGCCCGCCATCGCGCCGACCGCCCGCGACCAGGCGCCGGCCGCGCAGATCACCGTGTCCGTCTCGATCCGGCCGCGGGTGGTGCTGACGGCGGTGATGGTGTCGCCGTGCAGTTCGATGCCGGTGACCTCGGTGTGGCGCAGGATGCGGGCGCCGTGGGTGCGGGCGGCGGTGGCGTAGCCGTGGACGACGGCCTCGGGGGTGCAGTGGCCGTCGTCCGGGGAGTACGCGGCGGCCAGCAGGCCGTCGGTGGTGATCAGCGGGGAGAGCCGGTGGGCCTCCTGGGGGGTGAGCAGGCGGCTGGGCACGCCGAGGGAGTTCTGCAGCCGCACGCCCGCCTCGAAGGAGGCGACCTCCTCAGGTGTGGAGAGCAGGAACAGATAGCCGACCCGGTGCAGCCCGATGTCCTGCCCGACCTCCTCCTCGAAGCGGCCGAACGCCTCCAGGCCGCGCGCGCCGAGCTGGATGTTCAGCTCGTCGGAGAACTGGGCCCGGACCCCGCCCGCGGCCTTGGAGGTGGAGCCGGCGGCGAGTTCGTCCCGCTCGACGAGGACGACGTCCCGCACTCCGGCGCGCGCCAGGTGCCAGGCGATGCTGGTGCCCATCACCCCGCCGCCGACGATGACCACCCGGGCCCGAAGGTTCACGCCGCCGCCTCCTTCCCGCTCCACCGTCCCACCGTGCGGCACGATCGTCCTCTGATCCTGTCCACCCGGCCGCCCGTCGAACCGGACGGTGTCAGGAGCCGTGGGCGACGGCGTCCAGGTGCGGCAGGTGGTGGTCCATCCGCTCCCGCTTGGTCCGCAAGTAGGTGATGTTGCTCTCGCACGGCTCGATCAGCAGCGGCACCTGCTCGGCGACCTGGATGCCGTGCCGGACCAGCGCCTCCCGCTTGCTCGGATTGTTGGACATCAGCCGCACCGAGCGCACCCCGAGGTCGCGCAGCATCTCGGCGGCGACACCGTAGTCCCGGGCGTCGACCGGCAGGCCCAGCGCGAGGTTCGCCTCCACCGTGTCCAGGCCCTCCGCCTGCAGGGCCATCGCGCGCAGCTTGGCGAGCAGCCCGATGCCGCGGCCCTCGTGCCCCCGCAAGTAGACGACGATGCCGCTGCCTTCGGCGACCACCGCGCGCATGGCGGCCTCCAGCTGGTCACCGCACTCGCAGTGCCGGGAGCCGAACGCGTCCCCGGTCAGGCACTCCGAGTGCAGCCGCGTCAGCACGTTCTCGGTACCGATCTCGCCGTACACCAGGGCCACTTGCTCGTCACCGCGGTCGTGGTCCAGGTAGCCGATCGCCTGGAATTTCCCGTACACGGTGGGCAGCGGTGCATTCACCACGCGTTCCGCACCCGAACGCCGCGGGGACTTCTTGCCGAGTACGCCGATGTTGACGCCGGTGTTTTCTGTCATGATCTTATTCCTAAGCAGAGACGAAAGGCCGTGAAAAGATGAGTGGTTCGGGCGCGCGAGTGGCGGCGTACGGAGTGGCGAGCGGCGTGGTGCCGACGGACACCACGGAGGACGTACGGACGCGGGGGGCGGGCGTTTCAGCACAGGTCGCCGTCCTTCCCGTCGGGAGCTTCGAACAGCACGGTCCGTACCTTCCGCTGGCGACCGACACGCTGGTCGCCTGCGCCGTGGCCCGGGAGATCGCCGCCGCGTACCCGGTGCACCTCCTTCCTCCGGTGACGGTCTCCTGCTCGCACGAGCACGCGGCCTGGCCGGGGACCGTCAGCATCTCCGCCGTGACCCTCCACGCGGTGGTCTCGGACATCGCCGCGTCGCTGCGCCGCTCGGGCGTGGACGCGCTGGTCGTGGTCAACGGGCACGGCGGCAACTACGTGCTGGGCAACGTCGTCCAGGAGGCCTCCGCGCGCGGCGAGCGGATGGCGTTGTTCCCGGCCGCCGAGGACTGGGAGACGGCACGGGAGAGGGCCGGCGTGGTCACCTCGCTGCTCACCGACATGCACGCGGGAGAAATCGAGACCTCGATTCTGCTGCACGCTCACCCCGAATTCGTCCGCCCTGGTCACGAGTCCGCCGATTTCACGGCCGACGACCGTCGTCATCTACTCACCGTGGGAATGTCCGCCTATACCGAATCGGGCGTCATCGGCCGTCCTTCCCTGGGTTCGACGGAAAAGGGAAAGGCACTACTGGCGAGCCTGACGGAATCCTTCGAACCGTATTTCGCACTGCTCACCCCGTCCGCGGAACAGGAGTAGCCCGGGGCCGGGACGCGGCCGGGGCCCATGGGGGCGGCCCCGGTCGGCGCAGGGTCGTCGGACAGGTGGTCGTCGGCGGGCCGGCCAGGGGCGGGTACGGCTCCGAGGCCGGGCGTGTCGGGCGTGGTGCCGGGGGCCGGTGTGGGGGTTTCGGTGCGCAGGCCCTCGTACCAGCGCCAGACCAGGACGACGGCACCGGGCAGGCTCGCCACGAAGCTGAGCACGCCGTAGACGACGGCGACCGCGACTCCGCTGTCCGCGCCGAGCCCCGCCGCGCCGAACGCCCACGCGGTGACACCCTCGCGGGGGCCGAAGCCGCCGACGTTCAGCGGCAGGCCCATGGCCACCAGGGCGAGCACGGCGAGTGGCAGCAGCACCGCCACCGGGGCCGCCGAGCCGGCGACCCGGGCCGCCACGACGAACATGGCCAGGTGTCCGGCCAGGACGACCGCGGACGACAGGGCGACGCCCGGCCCGCTCTGCCGGGACGCCAGGCCCTGGCGGGCCTCGCCGAGGGTCTGGCGCAGCGCACCGCCCCGGCGGGCCGGTGCGCGGTTCATCCGGACGGCGAGTACGACGGCGAGCGCGCCGACGACGGCCAGCGCCACCAGCGGGGCGAAGCCGCGGACCTCGGCGCGCACCGGGGACGGCAGGGTCAGCAGCAGCACCGCACCGGCCACGGTCAGCGCGATCTGCCCCGCCACCCGCTCCAGGACCACCGCCTTCACCCCGCGCCGGAGGTCACCGGCGCTCTGCCCGTGCCGGACCGCCCGGTGCACATCGCCCAGGATCCCGCCGGGCAGGGCTGCGTTCAGGAACAGCGCCCGGTAGTAGTCGGCGGTCGCGGGGCCCAGCGGCAGCCGCAGCCTGAGGCCCCGGGCCACCAACTGCCAGCGCCACGCGCTGAACACGGTGGTGACCACGCCGATCCCCAGCGCGGCCAGCACCGTCACCGTGTCGATCCGCCGCAGCCCGTCGAGCAGCGCACCGGTACCGAGCCGCCACAGGAGAGCGCCGAGGATGACGGCACCGGCGACGGTCCCGAAGTGGGTCCGCAGGGCACGGGAGTTCAGGCGCCGGGGGGTGGGGGCCTGCGCGGCTGCTTCCGCTTCCGTGGGGGGCGCCGGGTGCGCGGACGCCCGGCGGACGGGGCTCGCGTCCGCCGCGGTCACGTGCGGGCGGGGCGCGTCCGCCGCAGTCGCGCACGGGCGGGGCGCGTCCGCCGACGTCAGGCGCGGACGGGGGGCGTCCGCCGACGTCAGGCGCGGGCGCGCCGGGGCCGGCTCCAGTGCCACGCGCGCGCGTGCCTGGTCCGACCCCGGCACCACACGCTCGCCGGCCGCATCCGCCGGTGTCGTGCACGCGCGTACCGCAGCCGTCGGTGTCGTACGCACGCGCGTGCCACTGTCGGTCGTCCGTGGCGCCCTCGTGCCGGCTGCCGCCCCGCTCGCGTTCATGCCGCTCCGCCCCTCGGTCGGGGCAGGGCCAGCAGGTCGCTGTGGTGGACGGTGACCCGTAGTGTGCCGGCCGTGCAGGCGGCGAGCCGTGCGGTCAGGTACCGCTCGGCCCGCTCGCGCAGCTCCGGCCGCTGTTCGACGGCCGCGCCCACCCAGCCGCGCAGCCACTGCTCGGTCAGCGCGGCATCCTCGGGGCGGCCGAGCCGCCACGGGCTCGGGTGGAGGCGGACCGTCGCCCCGCGCTCGGCGAACGCCTCGCAGGCCACGGTGACCGCGTCCGGGCCGAGCAGCCCGGCGCGCCGCTGATGGGCGTTGAACGCCTCGGCGATCTCGGCGTCCAGGGGGTCCCCCGGGGTGAGTTCGACGCGCCCGGCGACGGACAGGGTGAGCAGGGCCGGGCAGCCGGCGCCCGCGCAGGCGTCCGCCAGGGCCTCGACCTCCTCGCGGGTGAGGACGTCGAGCAGCGCGGACGCGGTGACCAGCGAGGCACCGGCCAGCGCGTCCGGGGTGAGCCGGGCCACGTCACCGCGCCGGGTCTCGACCGTGACGCGGCTGCCGTCGGCGGCGGAGCGCGGGGAGGCCACGGCGGCGAAGTGCAGCAGGTAGGGGTCGCGGTCGTGCAGGATCCAGTGCTGGGCGCCGTCCAGGCGGGGCGCGAGCCAGCGGCCCATCGAACCGGTGCCGCAGCCCAGGTCGTGCACGACCAGTCCGCCCGCCCGGCCCGGCAGGTTGGCCAGCCGGATCCGCAACGGGTCGAGCAGGTCCTGCGCGCGAGCCGCCGCGTCGGCGCTCTCGCGCAGTTGCAGCCACTCGGGCGCGTACCGGGGCTGCTCCTCGGGGCCGTCGTCCCGCAGCCGTACGGTGGCCCGCTCGCCGGGTCGGGTCACGGGCCCGGCACCGGCGATGACCGGAGCGTCGGCGCCGTCGGTGCCGGACGCGGACTCCCCCGTACTCACACCCATGTCCACGACGTCCACGCTCGGTACCTCCTCGCTCCGCGCACGTGCGGCCGTCCGCACGGACTCCCCCTCACCGGGGCCTGGCTGGGCCGGGATCAGGCCGTCCGACCGGACCGCGATCTCGGAACTCCCGTCGCTCATGCCACCCTCCTCGGGGGTTCCGGAAGGCGCTGGAGGACGCCCGCCAGGCTGCGGGCGGTGGCCGCCCAGCCGTCGAGCGCGGCGCGGCGGCCCCGGGCCGCGGCCTTGAGCCGGCGGCGTACGTCGGGTTCGCCGAACCAGCCGCGCAGTTCCGCGGCGAGCGCGGCGGGATCCTCCGGCGGGACGAGGATGCCGGGCACCCCGCCGTCCGGCGCGCGGCCGACCGCCTCGGGCAGTCCGCCCACGTCGGTCGCCAGGACGGGGATGCCGCGGGCGAGGGCCTCGGTGACCGCCATGCCGTAGGTCTCGGCGTAGGAGGTGAGGACCATCAGGTCGGCCGCGGCGTAGGAGGCGTCGAGGTCGGCGCCGGAGCGCGGGCCGGTCAGGTGCAGCCGGTCGGTGAGGCCGTACCGGGCGATCAGCTCGCGCAGGTGGGCCACGTACTCGGGGTCGTGGCCGAGGCCGCCGACGCACTCGCAGGTCCATGGCAGGTCCCGGACCGTCGCGAGCGCCTCCACCAGCCGGTGCTGGCCCTTGCGCGGGGTCACGGCGGCCACGCACAGCAGCCGGGAGACGCCGTCGGTGCCGGGGGCGAGGGGGGCTATGTCGGCGCCGGGCGCGGCGACGTGCACCCGGTCGGGGGCGAGCCCGTGGTGGGAGACGAGCCGGCGGACGGCCCAGTCGCTGGTGGCGATCGCCGCGGGCACCGCCCGCAGCACCGCCCGCTCGCGGGTGTCGAGGTCGGCGGCGACGGCCGGGTCCAGGCCGGTCTCGTCGCCGAGCGGCAGGTGGACGAGGACGGCGAGGCGCAGGCGTCCGGCCTCGGGGACGACGACCTCGGGGACACCGCACGCGACCAGGCCGTCGAGGAGGACGACCGTGTCGTCGGGCAGGTCCCGGAGTGTGCGGGCGAGCCGGTCGCGGGCGGCGGCGTCCGGCCGCGGCCAGCCGCCGGGGACGGCGTGCCGGGTGACCTGCCAGCCGAAGCCGGGCAGGTCCAGGCAGACCCGGCGGTCGTAGGCGTTGCCGCCGCTGGGCGCGGCCGGGTCGTCGACGCCGCCCGGCATCACGAAGTGCACGCTGCGCAGGGACATGGGGATGATTCCGGCGTTCTCGGCGGCGGTGGGCTGCACGGGCACGTAGGTGAGACGGGCCCGTTCCACGGTCAGGTCGGTCACAGGTCACGCTCGTAACTCGCCCAGGCGATGTGCGACTCGTGCAGCGTGACCGTGATTCCCGCGAGCCCCTTGGCTCCCTCGCCGAGACCGCCCTTCTCGATCCGCTCGGCGAGCCGGTCGGCGATGACCTTGGCGAGGAACTCGGTGGAGGTGTTGATGCCGGCGAACTCGGGCTCGTCGTCGAGGTTGCGGTAGTTCAGCTCGGCGGTGATGGCGCCCAGCTCCCGCGTGGCCAGGCCGATGTCGACCACGATGTTGTCCTCGTCCAGCTGCTCGCGGCGGAACGTCGCGTCGACGAGGAACGTGGCTCCGTGCAGTCGCTGCGCGGGCCCGAACACCTCGCCGTGGAAGCTGTGGGCGATCATGATGTGATCGCGGACGGTGATGCTGAACAACGGACGACCCTCCAGGTGCGGCGCGTCTGGTCCCCCTGCCCTTGCCCGCCGGGGGATGCCGTGTAGTACGGCTCTTCGCTTCCCCGTGTTCAGCCGTGTCTCACTCTTTTCTCAGGTCAGACCCGTCTCCGTGTAGCGGACCCGGTGGCACAGGGCGGGGATCTCACCGGATGCCAGCTTCGGCAGCACGGAGGGGAGTTCCTCGAAAGCGCTCTCCCCGGTGATGAGCGCGTCCAGCGCCGGGTCGGCGAGCAGGTCCAGGGCGAGGGCCATCCGCTCGGCGTAGCCGCGGCCGGGCCGGGCGGCCGGGGAGACGGTGCCGACCTGGCTGCCCCGCACGGTGAGCCGGCGGGAGTGGAAGGCCTCGCCGAGCGGCAGAGCCACGCTCCGGTCGCCGTACCAGCTCAGCTCCACCACCGTGCCTTCCGGGGCGAGGAGTTGCAGGGCCCGGGTGAGGCCGGCCTCGGTGGCGCTGGCGTGCACGACGAGGTCGCAGTCGCCGAGGGCGTCGGCGGGTGCGGCGAAGTCGACGCCGAGGGCCTCGGCGGTCCTGGCGCGGGCCGGGTCGGCGTCGACGAGCTGCAGCCGGACGCCGGGGAAGCGGGCGAGGAGCGCGGCGACCGCGCAGCCGACCATGCCGCCGCCGACCACCGCGATCCGGTCGCCGATCAGCGGCGTCGCGTCCCACAGGGCGTTCACGGCGGTCTCGACGGTGCCGGCGAGCACGGCCCGCTCGGCGGGCACCCGCTCGGGCACCACGGTGACGGCGTTCACCGGAACGACGTAACGGCTCTGGTGCGGATACAGGCAGAAGACGGTACGGCCCATCAGCGCAGCCGGGCCCTCCTCCACCACGCCGACGCTGAGGTAGCCGTACTTGACCGGGCCCGGGAAGTCGCCCTCCTGGAACGGCGCCCGCATCACGGTGTGCTGGCTCTCCGGTACGCCGCCGCGGAAGACCAGCGTCTCCGTTCCCCGGCTGACTCCGGAGTAGAGGGCACGGACCAGGACCTCGTCCGCGGCGGGCTCCGCGAGGGTGATGTCGCGCAGCTCTCCGTGGCCGGGCGAGCGGAGCCAGAACGCGCGGGCCGAGTGGTTCATCGGCATCCTCCTGAACGATCGGGAAGTTGTTCACGTACCGAGTTGTGCACAGGCCGCGCACAGTACGCGGCGTTGATCGACTCTGTCACTCGGCCGGAGGGTGTGCGGTGGCCCTGAACAACACGTATGACGCGAGGCTCCAGCAGGAGACCGCTGTGGGAGCGGGCGTGCAGATCCTGCTGTTGGCTCTGCTCGGCTCGGCGATCGGCATGGGGCCGGCCGGCTGGCTGACGGGGCTCGCCTTCGCGTTCGCCACCTGGGCCGTGCTCTCCCGCGCCGTGCACCGCTCCCGGCTGCGCTCCTTCGGCCCGGCGAACCGGGTGACGCTCGGCCGGGCGACGCTGGTCGGCGGGGTGACCGCGCTGGTCGCGGACTCCTTCGAGAGCGCGCCGCCGGTGACGCTGCTGGTCGCCCTGACCGCCGTGGCCCTGCTGCTGGACGGCGTGGACGGCAAGGTCGCCCGCCGCACCGGGACGTCGAGCGCGCTCGGCGCCCGCTTCGACATGGAGGTCGACGCGTTCCTGATCCTGGTGCTGAGCGTGTACGTGGCGATGCAGCTGGGGCCGTGGGTGCTGCTGATCGGCGGCATGCGCTACGCGTTCGTCGCCGCGGCCCGGGTCGCGCCGTGGCTGACGGCCCCGCTGCCGCCGTCCTTCGCCCGCAAGACCGTCGCCGCCGTCCAGGGCGTCTGCCTGCTGCTCGCGGGGTCCGAGCTGCTGCCGCATCCGGCGAACCTGGCGATCGTGCTGACGGCGCTGGTCTCGCTGGTGTGGTCGTTCGGCCGGGACGTGCTGTGGCTGTGGCGGACGTTCCGCACGCCGGCGGCGGCGGCCCCGGCCGAGCCGAAGCTGCTGGAGCTGGCGGCGCACTGACCGCCGTATGCAAGGGCCCGGACCGCCGTCGGCGCATCCGGGCCCTTACGCATGCGCCCGGTGTCGTCGCTCGCGTCCGTCGCCCTGCCGATGACGGCGGGCCTGCCGCCGGCCGCGCCGATGCGCGGCTCCCCCCGGCTGCCAGGCCGTGCCCGGCGGCGGCGAGCAGCACACACCGCGGCGAACACCCCGGCCCGCAGACCGCTCACGGCCGGGGACGCGCTCATGCGGGGCCGCTCCCCCGGCAGGGTCAGTACCGCCACCGCCGGCACCGCCGCGAGGAGTGCCCAGGGCACCGCCCAGGGGCGCTTCCCCGGTGCGTCGCCCGGCCACCGACAGTGCGCTCATGAGGTGACCGACTCACCCATGGGCGCGGGGACTTCGGCCGTACGGCGGGCCGGGCGGCGGTGCCGCAGGGCACCCGCGGAGGTCACCGCCAGCGCGCCGAGGACGGCGAGGACGGCGGCGGGGGCGAGGACCGCCCAGGGGGCGCGCTCGGCATAGGGCTGGTTCTCGGCGAGCAGCAGGCCCCACTCGGGGGACGGCGGCTGGGCGCCGAGGCCGAGGAAGCCGAGCGCGGCGAGGGCGAGCGCGGTACCGGGCAGGCGCAGCAGGGCGTGCCCGGTGACGGGCGGCACGACTGCGGGCAGGAGTTCGTGGCGCAGCAGGTACCAGCGGCCGGCGCCGAGGGCCCGGGTGGCGGTGAGGTGGAGGGCGGCGCGTTCCTGCCGCAGCAGGGCGGAGGTGTGCGCGGCGAGGGGCGCCCAGGCGACGGCGGCGACGGCGAGCGCGGGGGTGGCCGGGCCGCCGCCGGCGACGGCGGTGACCAGCAGCGCGGCGAGCACGGGCGGTACGGCGTTGGCGGTGTCGACGAGCGGCCCGGACAGCCGGGGCAGCAGGCCGAGCAGCAGTCCGGCGAGGAGCGTGCCGGCGCTGATGGCGAGGGCGAGCAGCAGGGTGTCCAGGGCGCCGTGGGCGACCCGGGCGAGCAGGTCGCGGCCGAGCGCGTCGGTGCCGAACGGGTGTGCCCCGGACGGGGGTCGCAGGCGTGCGGTGGTGTCCAGGGCGAGCGGGTCGCGGGGCAGGCCGGCGGCGAGCACGGCGAGCAGCGCCCCGCCGAGGAGGAGAGGCGCGGTCCGTCGCGGGGGCGGCTCGGGCCGGTGCGGGGTGGGCAGGGCGGCGTCGCGCAGGGCCGGGCCGATGAGCAGGCGGACGGCGAGCCGGGCGGCGCCGGCGGCGAGCGCGGCGAGCAGCAGCAGGGCGAGGGTGCCCGCCTGGAGGACGGGCAGGTCCTGGGCGAGGGCGGCCTGGAGGGTGGTGCGGCCGAGGCCGGGGATGTCGAAGATCTGCTCCACGGCGACGGCTCCGCCGGTCATGCCGACGACGAACAGCGCGGTGTTCGGCAGCAGTCCGGGCAGACAGCGGCGTACCGCCTGCCGGGCGACGCGTGTCCGGGGCAGTCCGCGCGCGGCGGCGGCCCGTGCCCAGGGTTCGGCGAAGGCGCCGGGCAGCTGGTCGTCGAGGAGCCGGCCGAGGACGGCGCCGACGGGCAGGCCGAGGGCGAGCGCGGGCAGCACGGTGTAGTGGGGGCCGTACCAGCCCAGGGCCGGCAGCCAGCCCAGCTGCACGCCGACGACGGTGGCGAGGACGGAGGCGGTGAGGAACTCCGGCAGGGTGGCGAGCATCGCGGACGCGGTGCTGCCGGGCCGGGTCCGGCCGCCCCGGTACAGGGTGCGGGCGCAGACGGCGGTCGCGGTGCAGCAGGCCACGAGGAGGGCGACCGACATGAGCAGCAGGGAGGCGCCGAGCGCCTGCAGCACGGCCGGTCCGGCCTCGGCGCCGGAGATCCAGGACCGGCCGGCGTCGCCGCGCGCCAGTCCGCCGAACCACCGCCCGAGGAGTACCGACGGACCGTCGTGCAGGCCGAGTTGGTCACGGATGGCGGCGAGTACGGCGGGGTCCGGGTCGCGGTCCTGGGCCCGCGCCTTGAGCACGGTGAGCGCGGGGTCGGTACGGGTGAGCCAGGGCAGCAGGCCGATCCCGCACACCAGGGCGCCGGCGAGCGCGGCCCGCCACAGCACGTTCCGCACGGGTCAGCGCCGGGTGCCGGTGCCGATGAGGGTGCGCTCGTAGGGGTCGAGCAGCACACCCTTGACGGAGCGGCCGACGCCGGTGATGACGCGCTGGTGGACCAGCGGTACGACGGCGTCGGTGCCGAGGATCTCGGCCTCGGCGCGCAGCGCGGCGTGCTGTCGCTCGGCGGTGCCGGCGGTGCGCTCGGCGGCGGCCACGGCCCGGTCGACGCCCTTGTCGCACAGCCGGGCCAGGTTGTAGCCGCCGTCGCAGGTGTAGTCGCCGGCGAGGACGGCGACGGGGTCGCCGGTGTCGACGAGGCTGTTGCGGGCGAGCACGAACGCGTCGAACTTCCCGGCGAGCGCGTCGCTCTCCAGCCGCGAGTACTCGCGTACGACGAGGGTGACGCGGAACCCGGCCCGCTCCAGCTGCTGCTTCAGCACCTGGGCGGCTTCGGGGAGTTCGGGCCGGTTGTCGTAGGTGGCGAGGGTGACGGAGACCCCGCCGGGCTTCTTGGGCGCGGCCCGGCCGGCCGGCTCGATGTGCCGGCCCTCGGCCCAGGTGACGGCGGGGCCGTAGATCCCCTCCCCGCGGTCGGCGTGCCCCTCGTACACGCCCTTGGCGAGGCCGGAGGTGTCGACGGCGGCGCGGGCGGCGGCGCGCAGCCCGGCGTCCCGGAACGGCCCGGAGCGGAAGTTGAGCAGCAGGCTGGTCGTGCGGGTGGTGGCGGTCTCGCGCCGGGTGCCCTGCTGGAGCGTGGCGGCCTGCGCGACGGGCACGGCTTCGGCGATGTCGGTGTCGCCGCTGCGCAGGGCGTTGGTGCGGGCGGTGCCGTCGGCGACGAAGCGGACGTCGATGCCGGCGGCCTGGGCGCGGCCGTCCCAGTAGCCGTCGTACCGGTCGAGGGTCGCGGACGAGCTGCCGGTGACCTTCTTCAGCTCGAAGGGGCCGGTTCCGGTGCCGACCGGGTCGACGCGGTCCTTGTGCCGGTACGCCTTCGGGGACAGCACGGCGAGGCTCGGGCTGGACAGCCGGAGCGGCAGGATGGGGTCGGGCCGGCCGGTGGTGACGCGTATCCGGTGCGGGTCCACGGCTTCGGCGGTGAGGGCGGGGCCGGACAGGGCGGCCGGGGCGGGCCTGGCGTGGGCGGCCCGGGTGAGCGAGGCGGCGACGGCCTGGGCGGTGACCTCGGAGCCGTCCTGGAAGGTGGCCTCGCGCAGGGTGAACTGCCAGCTGCGGTCGCCCTCCTGATGCCAGGACGAGGCGAGGGCCGGGGCGGCGGCGCCGTTGCCGTCGAGCGCGGTCAGGCCTTCGGTGACGCCGAGCCGGCTGAGGATGGTGGCGTCCGCGCCGTACGGGGAGAGTCGCTCGGCGGGCGGGAAGGCGAGGGCGACCCGGAGCCGGGAGCCGCCGGCGGGGTCGCCGGATCCCGCACCGGATCCGGGGGCGAAGCACCCCGCGAGGAGGGGCGTGACGAGCAGGGCGGCCAGCAGTCGGGGAGGGCGCGGGGCGGGCATGGTCCTCAGTTCGGGTGGGTCCGGGCAGAGTTCGGGAGCGGGCGAGCCTTAGATTACATGACAATCATTTCCAACAAGCAGCCGCCCGCCCCAGCGGAAGCTCGAAGTGCACGATGCCCTGCCCGCCCCCGGCGCCCTGACGCTCGTCGTGCACGACCGTGCCCAGCGACCGCCAGAAGGGCTCGGCGCCGGGCACCGCGGGATCGGTGTGCAGGTACACGGAGCGATAGCCGCCGTCCGCGGCGGCGAAGTCCAGGAGCCGCGCCACGAGTTCGCGTGCGATACCGCGGCGCCGGTGCTCGGGGCGGACGTACACCCGGCGCAGCTGTGCGGTCCGCCCGGACGGGTACCGCTCGGCCAGCCAGCGCGGGTTCGGCGGCCACCCCGGCCCCCGCGCGTCGACGGCCCCGGTGCCGATGACCTGCCCGTCCGTGTCGACGGCGACGAGGAGCGCATGGCGGTCGGAGGCCAGGTAGGCGGCGGCCGGATCCACGATGTCGGCATGCCAGCGGGGCACGTACCCGGTTCCGAAGTCCCGGTAGACGGTGTCGAGCATGACGGAGCGGGCGCCGTCGAGGTCGTCGGGGGTGGCCGTCCTGATGCAATAGTTTCGCACTTGCACATGATATGCAGGAAGGGCGAAGCGGCTGATGCGGGCGGCTCACCAGCCGGGGTAGCGGTCCCACCAGTGCGGGTCCCAGCCCTTGATGTACTCGCTGCCGCTGGGCGAGTCGTCGATCTGGGCCAGCAGATCGCGGGCCAGCGTGTCGAGCACCCAGGCCAGTTCGTGCCGGCTCACCAGGTCCACGGGCAGCGCGTCGGCACCGTGCACCGCGCCGAGCAGCGCCCCGGTCACGCAGGCCACGGAGTCGCCGTCCGGCGCGCCCGCCGCGAAATCCAGCGCGGCCCGGAACCGGTCCCGGCCGGGGAACGAGGCCGCCGCGTAGAGTCCGCCCAGCAGCGCCGACGGCGCGGTCGCGTCCGGGGCGAGCCGGGCCAGCAGGGCCGGCTCCGCGGGCCGGTCGACGGCGTACCGGAACGCCGTCAGCAGCCGCTCGTGCTCGTCGCCGGAGACCGCGTGGCGCCCGGACCGCAGGGCGTCGATGCCTGCCTCCAGGGCCTCGCGCGCGATGCGGTCGCCGGGCTCGCCGGGGCTGTCGGGCAGGGGTGCGGTCAGAGCGTGGTGCAGCAGTACGGCCCCCTGCACGGCGGCGGACCGCGCGTCCTCGTCCCCGTGGGTGATCCCGGCGAACTCCCCGGCCTGCGGCGCCCACTGGGGTCCGGCGACCGCGACGGGCAGGGTCCGGGTGAGGGCGTGGGCGCCCCGGCTCGGCGTGGCGATCCGGCTGTGCGGGTCCTCGATCCGGGACAGGGCCGTCACGGTCGCCGGAGCGCTGCCGCGCCGCTCGGCCAGCACGGGCACGCCCGCGAGCCAGCCGTCCGGCCACGCCTTGTCGCTCGGGCAGGAGACCCAGCGGCGCCGCATCCGCTCCCCTTCGATGCCCTGCAGGGCCGCCCACCGGCAGTAGGCGTGCAGGACGACGCCCGGGGGATGGCAGACGCCCTTGTGCCGGCCGCGGACCATGGCGCGGACGACGCCCTCGGCGGTGAAGCACGCCAGTTGGGTGCTGACGCCGGCGCGCAGCGGTCCGGTGGCCGGCGGGCGGCCCCGGGCCGAGCCCAGCGTGTCCCCGAGGGCCAGCCCGAGCATCAGGCCCCGCACCCGGGACTGCGTGCGCCGGGCCTTCCGCCGCTGCTCCCTGTCCGGATCCCGCTGCCCGACCACTTCGGCCTTCCTTCCCCGCTCTCCCCGATACCGCGCGCCACCGTATCGCCCGGTTCCGGAACGGGGTGGCCGGGTCAGCTCTTCTGCTCGACCCGCACCCAGTCGATCTCGGCCTGCGCCCCCTGGGCCGCGACTTTGTCGACGCTGGACTGCGGCAGGCCCCAGTAGGGGGTGGTGACCTTGTTCCAGCCGGCCGGGTAGGCGCCGCCGAGGGCGAGGTTGAGGATCACGTACTGGTCGTGGTCGTAGACCCACTGGCCGCGGGTGGACTCCAGCTTGTTGCGGGTCGTCTCCTGGACCAGGCGGTCGTCGACGGAGAAGCGCATCGCCGTGGGGGTCCACTCGACGGCGTAGGTGTGCCACTGGTCGGCCGTGCCGCCGGACGGATAGGTCTGGCGGGCGCCGATGTTGCCGTCGGCCGAGTAGCCGGGGCCGTGCAGGGCCGAGCTGGTCCAGTCCGGGTAGCCGATGTTCTCCATGATGTCGGTCTCGCCGGAGGCCGGCCAGGAGACGGAGGGGTCGTCGACGTTGCTGCCGAGCAGCCAGAACGCCGGCCAGAACCCGTCGCCGACCGGCAGTTTCATCCGGGCGCTGACCTTGCCGTAGGTGAAGTCGACGTGGGTGTGGGTGTCGATGCGGCCCGAGGTGAGGTCGTAGGTGCCGCCGCCCGCCCGGGTGCAGCCCTTGCAGTACTTCGCCTTGAGGATCAGGCTGCCGTTCCGGGTGCTGATGTTGTCGGCGGAGTCGACGTACGCCTGGGACTCGCCGTTGACCGGGCCCATCTCCGTGCCGGTGCGCACGACCCGCCACTTGGAGCGGTCGAGGCCCGCGCCGGTGAAGTCGTCGAAGAAGGTGGTGCGATAGGTGCCCGACCGGTCCGCGGGGAGGGCCGGGTAGGCGGCGGAGGCGCTGCCGCCGGTGCCCCACACCTGGAACTCGTAGAGGGAGTAGCCGAACTGGGCGGTGGCGGGTGCCGGGTTGTAGAAGGAGCGGCGTTCCTTGCCGAGCATGCGGACGTAGCGGCCGGTCGCGGGCGAGGGCAGCTTCACCGTGTCGTGCACGCCGGTCGCCTCGGACGGCGACTTGACGTTGGCGCGGCGGGCGGCGATGTCGGCGGCCGACGGCTCGTGGACCGTGCGCCAGGTGCGGTTGTCGTCGGACACCTGGAGGAGGTAGTCGACGGCGTAGGCCGACTCCCAGTACAGGTCCACCGTGTCGATGGTGGACTGCGCGCCGAGGTCGACGGACACCCAGCGGTCCGCGTTCCAGTCGCTGGACCAGCGGGTGGTGTCCGCCTTCAGGTCGGCGGGCCATCCGCCGTCGGTCACGAACGCCGGTGAGTTCCCGGCGTGCTGGTAGAAGTTCGCGTACGCGGGGTGGTTCAGCGCCAGGTTGGTGCGGGTCGTGGAGGCGGCGGCCGGCTCGCCGCCGTAGACCTTGAAGCTCCACAGCGAGTAGCCGTAGGGCGTGGCGCGTTCCAGGCCGCGCATGCGGACGTAGCGGCCGGTGACCTCCTGCGGATAGGTGTGCGCGGTGACCGAGCCGCCGGTGCCGTCGGTCTCGGTGTAGAAGGGCGTCCAGTCGGTGCCGTTCTTCGAGACCTCCAGGACGTACCGCTTGCCGTACGCGGCCTCCCAGTCGAGGACGACCCGGTCGACGCGGATCACGGAGCCGAGGTCGACGCGGATCCAGGCGTTGTCGGCGAAGTCGCTGGACCAGCGGGTGGAGCCGTTGCCGTCGACGGCGAGGTTGGCGGCCAGGCCGGCGTTCTCGCTGCCGGAGGCGGTGACGGCGGCCGGGTCGGCCGCGTAGGCGGCGGCCGCGCGGTCGGTGTCCCAGCCGACGGCCGCCGGGGCCGCGGTGGCGGGGGCGGCCAGGACCGGGCCCGCGGACAGCAGGGCCGTGGCGGACAGGGCGGCGAGCAGGGTGCGGGGGATGCGGGAGACACGGAGGGGCATGCGGCTCTCCTTGTGGGGTGGAGGGGTGCACTGGCCGAGATATGTCAAGTACATGACAGTCCCAGGGGTGGTGCCGGCCGGTGGGCACGGGCTCCCACGCGTGCCCACCGGCCGTCCGGGCCGGGCTCAGGCGGCCCGGCGGGTCTGGCCGCGGTGGACCCGGACGATGTCCGCGTACCGGCGGCCGGTGCCCTTGATCGTGCGGACCTGGGTGCGGTAGTCGACGTGGACCAGGCCGAAGCGCTTGTCGTAGCCGTACGCCCACTCGAAGTTGTCCAGCAGCGACCAGGCGAAGTAGCCGGCCAGCGGGGCTCCCCTGCGGGCGGCCGAGGCGCAGGCGGCGAGGTGGTGCTCCAGGTAGTCCTGGCGCTCGGGGTCGTCGACGCTGCCGTCGGGGCGGACCACGTCCGGGAAGGCCGAGCCGTTCTCGGTGACGTACAGCTTCCGGGCGCCGTACTCCTCGGTGAGCCGGAGCAGCAACGTCTCGATGCCGGACGCGTCGATCTCCCAGTCCATGCCGGTGCGCGGGACGCCCGCGCGCCGGACGGAACGGGCGTACGGCGCAGGCCCGTCGGGGTCGTCGGCGATGTACGCCGGGAAGTAGTAGTTCAGGCCCAGCCAGTCGAGCGGGGCGGCGATGGTCGCCAGGTCGGCGTCGCCGACGGGCAGTTCGACGCCGTAGGTCTCCACCATGTCGGCGGGGAAGCCGCGGCCGTGCACCGGGTCGAGCCACCAGCGGTTGACATGGCCGTCGTGCCGGCGGGCCGCCGCCACGTCCTCGGGGCGGTCGGTGGCCGGGTGCACGGTGGAGAGGTTGTTGACGATGCCGACCTGCGCGCCCGGGGCGGCGGAGCGGACCGCCTGGGTGGCGAGGCCGTGACCGAGGAGCAGATGGCAGGAGGCGCGGACGGCGGCGGTGAGGTCGGTCCAGCCGGGCGCCATCGTGCCCTCCAGATGGCCGATCCAGGCCGAGCAGGAGGGCTCGTTGAGGGTGGCCCAGAGCTTGACGCGGTCGCCGAGGCGGGCCGCGACAACCTCGGCGTAGTCGGCGAACGCGAGGGCGGTGTCCCGCTCCGGCCAGCCGCCGCGGTCCTGGAGCGCCTGCGGCAGGTCCCAGTGGTAGAGGGTGACGGACGGGGTGATGCCCTCCTCCAGCAGGGCGTCCACGAGCGCGTCGTAGAAGGCGAGCCCCTTGGGGTTCACCGGGCCGGTCCCGCCGGGCATCACACGGGGCCAGGCCACCGACAGCCGGTAGGCGTTGACGCCGAGCCGCCGCATCAGGGCGATGTCCTCGGGCCAGCGGTGGTAGTGGTCGCAGGCGACGTCGCCGTTGTCGTCGTTCGCGATCTTCCCCGGGGTGTGGGAGAAGGTGTCCCAGATCGAGGGCGCGCGGCCGTCCTCGGCGACGGCTCCCTCGATCTGGTACGCCGCTGTGGCCGTGCCCCACAGGAAGTCGTGCGGGAGGGCGGCGAGGTCGATGGGTTCGGACACGGAAGTCCCTTCGGGATCAGGGGTGCGGGTCACTTGACGGCGCCCGCCGTCAGACCTGCGACGAGATAGCGCTGCAGCAGCAGGAAGCCGGCCACCACGGGCACGCTGACGACCAGCGAGGCGGCCATGATCTGGTTCCAGTAGACGTCGTTGAGGGTGGAGTAGCCCTGGAGACCGACGGCGAGGGTGCGGGTGGTGTCGTTGGTCATGACCGACGCGAAGAGCACCTCGCCCCAGGCGGTCATGAAGGCGTAGACGGCGACCGCGACGATGCCGGGGACGGCGGCCGGTACGACGATCCTGAGCAGCGCCTTCAGCGGCCCGCAGCCGTCCACGAGCGCCGCCTCGTCCAGGTCCCGCGGCACCGAGTCGAAGTAGCCGATCAGCATCCAGATGGAGAACGGCAGCGAGAAGGTGAGGTACGTCAGGATCAGCCCGCCGCGGGAGCCGAACAGGGCGATGCCGGTGGCGTTGCCGATGTTGACGTAGATCAGGAAGAGCGGGAGGAGGAAGAGGATGCCCGGGAGCATCTGCGTCGACAGCACGGTGACCGTGAAGACGCGCTTGCCGCGGAAGTCGTAGCGGCTGACGGCGTAGGCGGCGAACACCGCGATGACCACCGAGCAGACGGTGGCCGCGCCCGCCACGACCAGCGAGTTCACGAAGTACTTCGCGAGCGGCACGGTCGACCAGATGTCGATGTACGGGCGGACGGTCAGACCGCTGGGCAGCCAGCGGAACTCGCCGGTGACGTCGGCGAGCGGCTTCAGCGAGCTGGAGACCATCACGTACACCGGGATCAGTACGAAGCCGGCGAGCAGGGTGAGGAACACCCGCCGCGACCACACGAAGGAACGCGGCGGCGCCATCGGCGAGTCGGTGCTAGACATCGGCGGCCCTCCGTCCGCGCGAGGTGAACAGCAGGTATCCGCCCGTCACGACGAGCAGGAAGAGCAGCAGCAGGACGGACATGGCCGAGCCGGTGCCGAAGTTCCAGGTGACGAAGGAGGACTGGTAGATGTGCACCGAGATGAGGTCGGCGGCCTCGGGGGCGGACTTGCCGAACAGCACGTACGGCGTGTTGAAGTCGTTGAACGTCCACAGGAACAGCACCAGGACGAGCACCTGGTTGACCGGGCGCAGCGACGGCAGGGTGATGCGGCGGATCTGCTGCCACATCCCGGCGCCGTCCAGCGAGGCGGCCTCGTACAGCTCCCGGGGGATGTTCTGCAGGCCGGCCGTCACGATGAGGAAGGCGAACGGCCAGCCCTTCCACACCGACACGGTCAGCAGGGCGTAGAAGCTGTTGTCGCCGATGAGCCAGAAGGACCGTTCGTCGGTGAGGTGCAGCTGGTCGTGCAGGACGTGGTTCACCAGGCCGTTGTCGTGCTGGAACATGAACACCCAGGTGATGACGGCCGTGTAGACGGGCAGCGCGTACGGCACCAGGAACAGGGCGCGCAGCAGGCCGCGCCCGCGGAAGGTGTCCTGCATGAAGACCGCGGCGGCCGTGCCGATCAGCCAGCACAGGCCGACCGAGAGCAGGGTGAAGCCGACGGTGACGCCGAACGAGTGCAGCAGCGCCCTGCCGACGGGGGCGTCGAAGTCCACCGACACCCGGTAGTTGCCGAGGCCGTTCCAGGGCGCGGTGCCCCAGTCGCGGATGTAGAACTGGGTGAGTTCCTTGAAGCTCATCACGACGCCGATCACCATCGGCACCAGGTGGACGAGGAGTTCGAGGAGCAGGGCGGGCAGGAGCAGCAGGTAGGGCAGCGAGATACGGCGGATCCGCCCGGTGCGGCGGCGTGTTCCGCGCGCCGCACCGGGGGATGTCTCGCGCACCGGTTCCTTCAGTGCGGTGGTCGTCATCGCGGTCACGCCGCCGGCATCTGCTGCTGGGCCTTCTCCAGCTTCGCCTTGACCGAGTCGGCGGTCACGGCGCGCCCGGCGGCGGCGTCGGCGAACAGGTCCTTGACGGCCGTGCCGACCGCCGTCTCGAACTGCGACTCGGACGGCACCTGCGGCAGCGCGGCCGCGCTCGTGGCGAGGGTGTTCTTCAGCACCGCGGTGTCGGGGGCGCCGAAGGCCGGGTCGCCCTGCGCGGACCTGACCGGCGGGACGGTGCTGTAGGCCGTGTTGAGGACCTTCTGCTCGGCGTCGGAGGTCATGAACTTCACGAACTTCGTTGCGCCGTCGAGGTTGTGGGTGTTCTTGAAGACGGCGATGTTGATGCCGGCGACCATCGAGTTGACCTGGGCGCCCTGGCCGGGGGTGCCGGACCGCACCGGCACGGGGGCGATGCCGTACGCGTCCTCGCTCATGCCCTGGGACGTGAGGTTGGCGGCGGCCGACTGCCACAGCAGCATGGCCTGCTTGCCCTTGGCGAAGTCGCTGACGGACTGGTTCTGCGCGTACTCGGCGTCGCCGGTCGGGATGATCTTGTCCTTGGCCATCAGGTCGACGTAGCTCTTGACGGCGTCGACCACCTTGGGGCTGGTGAAGTCGGGCCTGCCGTCGGCGGTGAAGAAGTCGGCGCCGTGCTGCTTGGCGAAGACGAAGACGTGGTGGATGTTCTCCGACAGGTTCGAACCCTCGGCGCCGAGCACGGACTTGCCCTTGGCCTTGATCTTCTTGCCGTCGGCGATCAGCTCGTCCCAGGTGGCCGGGGGCTTGCTGATCCCTGCGTCGGCGAAGATCTCCTTGTTGTAGTAGAGCGCGTACGCCATCGAGTACAGCGGCACCGCCGCCGGGTCCTTGCCCTGCACGCCGGTCGAGCCGAGCGCGGAGTCCACGAACCGGTCCCTGCCGCCGATCTTCGCGAAGTTCTGCTCGTCCCACGGCAGCAGTGCGCCGGTCGCCTGCAGGGAGGCGCTCCAGGTGTTGCCGATGTTCAGCACGTCCGGGCCCTGGCCCGAGGTGGTCGCGGTCAGGATCCGGTTGAGCAGATCCGACCAGGGCACGACCTCCAGCTTCACCTTGATGCCGGTCTGCTTCTCGAACTTGTCGAGCTCGGGCTGGAGAACCTTCTTGTCCACGGCGACACTCGCACCCTGGTTGGAGGCCCAGTACGTCAGCGTCTTCGGTGAGTCGTTCGACCCGCCGCCGGTGGACGATCCGCCCCCGCAGGCCGTGGCCGCGAGAGCGAGAGACAAGGTGACGGCGCCTACGGCCGCGGCTCGGATGCTGCGCATGGCTCCCGGTGTCCCTTCAGGGATTGCACTCATGACTTAATTTAGGACGTGAGTTAATCCGTCCGGGGCGCGATCGTCAAGGGATTCGACAGGGCTGACCGGGAGGAGCGGCCGGCGCGCAGGCCGGGCAGGGTGTACCGGCCGACGACGGTGGCAGCGGCCCTCACCCCGAGCCGTCGTGGCTCGGGGTGAGGGCCGTACCGGTCACCGGACGGATGTCGGTGCCGGTGCCGGCGCGTAGCCGGCGGGCCGGCTGGTGAACGTGCCCCGGCCCTGGGTGCGGCTGCGCAGCCGCGTGGCGTAGCCGAACAGTTCGGCCAGCGGCACGGTCGCGGTCAGTACGGCCGCGCCGCCGCGGCTCTCCGAGCCGCCGACCCGGCCGCGCCGGGCGGCCAGGTCGCCGAGGACCCCGCCGACGGCGTCCTCCGCCACGGTCACCGTGACCTCGGCGACCGGTTCGAGCAGCGCCGCCGTGCACGCCCGCAGGGCCTCGCGGAGGCCGAGCCGGCCCGCCGTGCGGAAGGCCGTGTCGGAGGAGTCCTTCACATGCGTGGAGCCGTCGGTGAGCGTGACGCGCAGCCCGGTCACCGGGTGCCCGCCGAGCGGTCCCTCGGCGAGCGCGTCCCGGCAGCCGGCCTCGACCGCGCGCACGTACTCCTGCGGCACCCGCCCGCCGACCACGGCGGACCGGAACTCGAAGCCGGTGCCGCCCGGTTCGGGGCCGAGCGGTTCCACGTCGAGGACGACATGCGCGAACTGCCCCGCCCCGCCGTCCTGTTTGACGTGCCGGTACACGAAGCCGCGCACGCCCGCGACGACGGTCTCCCGGTGGGCGACCCGGGGGCGCCCCACGCCGACCTCGAGCCCCGCGTCACGGCGGATCTTCTCCACGGCCACCTCCAGATGGAGTTCGCCCATGCCGGACAGCACGGTCTGCCCGGTCTCGGCATCGGTGCGCACCACCAGCGAGGGGTCCTCCTCGGCGAGCCGGGCGAGGGCCGTCGCGAGCCGTCCGGTGTCCGTGCCGCGCCGGGCCTCGACCGCCACGGACACCACGGGCTCCGCGGCCACCGGCGGTTCCAGCAGCAGCGGGGCGCCGGGGTCGCACAGTGTGGCGCCGGCCCGGGCCGACTTGACGCCCGCGAGCGCGACGATGTCACCGGCGACAGCCCGGTCCAGCTGGACGTGCCGGTCCGCCATGACCCGCAGGATCCGCGCCACCCGCTCGGTGCGCCCGCCGCCCGGGTCCGCCACGGTGTTCCCCTTCTCGATCGTGCCCGAGTAGACGCGCACGTAGGCCAGGCGCCCGGTGGCGCCCGCGTTCACCTTGAACACGAGCCCCGCGAAGGGGGCTTCGGGATCGGCGGCCCGCCGCTGCCCGGCGCCCTCGTGGACACCGCGTACGGCGGGTACGTCGAGCGGCGACGGCAGATAGGCGACCACCGCGTCCAGCAGCGGTTCGATGCCGCGGTTGCGGTAGGCCGAGCCGCACAGCACGACCACGCCGTCTCCGCTGCGCGTGAGGTCGCGCAGGGCGGTGGTGAGGGTGGCGGCCGAGAGCGTCTCGCGGTCGCAGAACTCCTCCAGGGCGGCGGGATGCCGTTCCGCCACCGCCTCCTCCAGCGCGCGCCGCCGCCGTGCCGCCTCCTCGCGCAGCTCCTCGGGCACCGCCCCTTCCACGGCCGTACCCTCCCCGTCGATCCACACCAGGGACCGCATCCGCACCAGGTCCACCACACCGGTGAAGCCGTCCTCGGCGCCGATGGGCAACTGCGCGACCAGCGGCGCGGGATGCAGCCGGTCCCGGATGGAGGCCACGGCCCGGTCCAGGTCGGCGCCGGCGCGGTCCAGCTTGTTGACGAACGCGATCCTCGGGACGCCGTGCCGGTCGGCCTGCCGCCACACCGACTCACTCTGCGGTTCCACCCCGGCGACGGCGTCGAACACGGCGACCGCCCCGTCGAGGACGCGCAGCGACCGCTCGACCTCGTCGGCGAAGTCGACGTGGCCGGGGGTGTCGATGAGGTTGACGCGATGGCCGTCCCAGGCACAGCTCACCGCTGCGGCGAAGATGGTGATGCCACGGTCGCGTTCCTGCGGGTCGAAGTCGGTGACGGTGGTGCCGTCGTGCACCTCGCCCCGCTTGTGGGTGGTGCCCGTCGCGTACAGGATCCGCTCGGTGACGGTGGTCTTGCCGGCGTCGACGTGGGCGAGGATGCCGAGGTTGCGGACGGCGGTGAGGGTGTCGATGTGCGTGCGCACGGCGCGGTGCCTTTCGGGAAGCGGTGCGGAAACAGGGCAGCGCGATTCCCCGTGGGCCGGGTGGAGCGGACGCGGTACGGCGGCGGCCGGACGAGTGCCGGGCGGGCCGCCGGGGTCAGCGAGGCGTCACGGGCATCCGGTGCCGGCCGCGCAGCGGGCACCGGACGGACGAGGACACCAGGATCACCTCGGTCCGCGCAGGGGGAACGACGACGGCGGTACGGTCACGCACGGCCCGGCTCCCCTCGACTGTCACGGATGATCAAGCGCGCCGCCGTGGTGTCGACGCGGCGCGCGGTGCGTGGCGAGTCTAGGGAAACGATCAGCCGACGCGCACCGGGTTTTTCGACGGGGAAACGAAGGAACCCCATGGCCGAGGCCATGGGGTTCCTGTCTGTGTCCGAGGGGCGAGTTGACGGCTGACGATACGGTCGTGGTGGCGCAAGGGCACTTCCACCTGTGAAACCGAACTTCAGTCAGTCGCAGGGGCGGGGGCTGGCTTCTTCGAGGTCGAGTTCGTGCAGGATCCGCGCTGAGTGGCGTCGCTGATTTTGTCGGCTTCGAAAAGACGCTGGAGCTCGGCCGCCTCGATGGCGATGGGTGTCCGGCGAATCTCACGGAAGGCGTCGGCAGGTCGGGCGTCCGGGGCGCTGTAGTGGGCGTCATCAACCTGGTGGATGTGCGCTGCCAGTTGCTCGACGACGGCATCGACGGACTCCCTGCGCGGCCTGTCCGACGGCGTGCGCTGGTGTCCTCCGGTCCTCAAAGTCGACGATCCCGTCGCATGCAACGCGCACATCGGCGGCCGGGACCTGTTTCTCGTGCCGCCCTACTTCAACTTGGGCGCGTCTGTGGCACTCCCGAGACACCGAACTGCAACCCGTCCTCATGTACTCGGCAGCTCGCCCCGTTTCCCCTAACCCCTCCGAGGGCGCTGGATCCGGTGCTGTGGACGATCAGCGGGCGAGTCAGGCTGTGGACCCGCGGGACCGTTCAGAGATGCAGCACGCGCTCCTCGCCGCTGTCACCGCGGAAACTTCTCGACGATTCCGAACGTGTACACGAGTGAGTCGTGAGAGGTTGTCCTGCGACGTGCGGCCGCGAATGGGGGCGAGCATGCTGTTTGAAGAGCTGACGGCACTGGCGACAGAAGGCGGACGGGCGGTGGTCCGGGCCGTGGGCACCCCGTTCTGACCCGTGACGCAGCGTCTTGCCGCGGAGTTGGTCAGCCGCGGTGACGCCGAGCGCGTGAGGGTGGAGCTCGTGCGGCTCGATCGCACCGCGCAAGCCCTGACGCCCGCACCGTCAGGCGATGCCGGCGCGGAGCGGGCGCGGCAGGAAGGGCTTTGGGCCGGAAGGTTCGATGCCCTGCTGGACCGCCTCGAGGGGACCGAACAGTCCGGTGCGGCAGCAGAGTTGCGCGCGCTCCTTGAGTCCCTCTCCGCCTCCGTCGGCGACACGGCCATCGACACCGGCAACGCGACGGCTCGCGACGGCAGCAGCGCGATCACCGGAATCCGGAACGCCGGCGGTAGCCGTCCTGGCCCGTTGAAGGTCGCGCACACCGGAGACGCGGAGGCCGCCGGACCCGGCTCCAGCGCCGTCACCGGAATCGTCAACGAATAGGCCGCTCCGAGACGACCAGGCGCCTCGTGCAGAGGTTGTACGTACTGCAGACACCGACGATCGACATCGCACTTCGGAACTCATCAACGAGCCCCGCGAACTGGCAATCAACAATTTGAGAAACGTGCTGCCTCGCGCACCGCGTACCTCTGAAACATGGCCTGTGTAGTGAGATCCTCTGGCCCACATAGGCGCGTTGGCCGACCACACCGAGGGCGGCATCGAAGCCGGTGTCGCCGGAATTCTTCTTGCTTCCGGCCTCTTCCTTGCCTACCAAGGTGTGTCCTTCTCGGCTATGGCATATATCCGTCGAGTCTTGGGAGTGTTCGAGAATGTCATGGGCGAGGACCATCGCTATACGTTGTCCTCGCGCAACGCCCTTACCTACGCCTATCTGTCGGTGCGTGATCTGGCGTGGGCGGTGCCGCTGTTGGAGCGGCGCTGCGGGACAGCTAGCGGGCGCGGGACAAGGATCATCCGGTCGCAGCGAACGCCCGCATCAAACTCGCCGCAGTCGCCGATCACAACGGACAACGAGGTTAATCATGGCCGGGCGGTCACATCACCCCCCGGCTCGCCGACACCGCCCTCCCCTGCCGCCCACTGCAGCAGTGCTTGAACTTCCGCCCCCGCCGCATCATGCATGGACACGGCGCATTCCTGCGTGGCCGCACCACCGTGAACGGCACTGCTGCGCCAACAGCCTGCCCGAGGAGGATGGCGCGCTCGAGGTACGTGGGGTCGTCCGCGACCATACCCGGAAGGTTCCGGCCAGCGATGACGATCAGCGAGCCATGGTGGGCCCGCTCGTACCAGTGAGGTAGGAAGTTGAGCGGCAGCCCCGGCAGGAGGTCGCCGTGGGGGTTGCTGAGGGTGATTTTGTTGTCGACCAGGCGGGCTTGAAGGTCCCGGCCGGGGACGGGCGGCAGGTCGCGGAGGTCGAGGGGCTTGCCGCCATTATTGGTGTACAGGGTGCGCAGGTTGGTGAAGCCCGATTCCAGGAAGAGCCGGAGGATGACGTCCTCGATGCGGCGGCTGCCGTTGATCGCTCCCCAGCCGCCGTGGCAGTCGAGGACGATTCCGGCGCGGTCGCCGCCTAAGAGGATGCATTCGGCGTCGAAGCGATCCGGGGAGCGATCGGGGGCCGGGCCGGTGAGTTCGATCACGTCGGAGAGGTGGCAGTGGGAGTGCGCGAGCCGGAGCATCGGGTGATGGACGTCCGAGTGGCGGAGGTAGAGGAGTTCGGCCTCGCTGGACTCGTCGATGATCAGATTGCACATAGTGCAGTACTGCCTGGAGGTGGCGAACCGAAGCGTGAGGGACTCCAGATCGAATGCGGCCAGCGCCTGCTGCACGGTGTCGGAGATCCGCACGCTGCGCAGCCGGGGCAGGGCCGGGGACGGCACCACGGCGTCGTCGCGACCGTCCCGGAGGGCGCGTGCTCGGAGTGATTCGAGGACGCGCAGGTCGACCGGGCAGCCGCTCACGAGCTCCTCGGGGCTGGGCACGGTGCTGTCCGGGTCCGTCTCATGGTGGAGTGCACCCAGGAAGACCAGGGTCTCGCCTGCCTCCGACCAGTTGCCGAGCGCCTGGTGGAGCGCGAAGGCCTGCCGGGCGCGGGAACGCGCGGCCTCCGATGCATGGAGGACCTTCTCTGCGCGGGCCAGGTTGAACAGGCAGGTGGCCCGCAGGGGGCTGTCGTCGAGACGTTCGCTGATCTGCAGGGCCGTTCGGAAGGACGCGGCCGCGGCGGGGTGGTCACCGGCCTTGGCGTGGCAGGCGCCGAGGTTGGTGTGCAGGGATGTCAGCACGGTGTTCATGCCGAGCTTTTCGGCGAGCGGGATGTTCTTGGTTACCAGGGCGACGGCTTCGTCCTGGTTGCCGGTTTGCAGCATGCAGGTCGCGGCTTGCGCGCGGGCGGTGAGGAGGACGTGGAGATCTTTGTGCTCGGCAGCGGCTCGTGCGGTCTGTTCGTACTGGTCGGCTGCTTCGGCCCACCGCTCGGCCCGTGCGTGGATGTTGCCCAGTGCCATCCGGCAGTGCAGGACGCCTTCGACGTCGTCGTGCCGCTCGCAGTCGCTGAGTGCCTTGGTGATCGCGGACAGGGCTTCGGTGTGCAGGCCGCGTCGCGAGTGGAGGACGGCCAAGGCGCGCATCGCCCGGGCCCGGGTGCTGGGGGAGGCGGCGTCGCAGAAGTCGGAGACTACGGACCGCAGCATGCGGGCGCCGTCCTGCCACTGCCCCGCAACGACCAGGGCTTCGCCCAGGGCTGCCCGCACCTGGGCGAGTGCCCGACTCTCGTCGGTGGCGGCGAGAGACTGCTCCGCTTCGGTCAGCAGGCGGACGGCGTCTCCGATCCTCCCCCGGTGCCATAGCAACTGGGCTCGCTTCTGCAGGACATCTGCCTGAAGAACTGGGCTGCCGGACTCCTGGGCCATGTCCGACGCGGCCTTGAAGTGCGATTCCGCTGTGTCGTGGTGCCCGATGCCGCCACTGTACGAGGCGAGATAGGTCAGGGAGCGCGCCGCATGCTGATGGTCGCCAATTCCGATGGCGAGCTCGGCGCACTGCGCGAGGTACGTCGCGGCCCGGTCGAGGTCAGCGCGGTGCGCGGCATCCTCACCGAGTCGGAACAACGCCCGGACCTGGCCCTGCACGTCACCCGTCTCCTGATGGATGGACAGGGCGGCCTCGAGCGGCTCGGCCGGAGCCGACTCCGGCCGGGCACTGGCCGGGACTGCCGCGAGGTCCATCAGCGCCCGCGCCTCCCACTCCCGGCTGCCGATGGCCCGTGCCCGTTCGATGTCCCGGACGGACTCCTCCGCCGCCTCCGCCACTCGGCCCGTACTGCTCAGCAGTCTGGCGATCGACCGGGTGGCGAGCATCTCGCCAAAGCCGCTTCTTCGGCTCAGGTCCCGGCTGTTGCGCAGGTAATTCTCGGCCCGGCGGGTCTGTCCGACCGCAAGGTACGCCTGGCCCAGGTTTCCTAGGGCGAACGCGAGGGCCTGATGATGCCCGACGGTCCGCCAGTAGTGCAGTCCACTTCGCAGGTACTCTACGGCGTCGCGGGGCCGACCCAGGTTAATCAGCAGCGTCCCCAGGCCGAGCTGCGCCATGAACAGATGCTCGGCATCCTTGGCCGCGCGCGCCGTTTCGGCGCAACGGTGGTACAGATCTGCCGCACCCTGGCTCTCGCCGAGGTGCCCGGCCACCACAGCCCGGTTGTACAGCGCGGTGGCCGTCCAGTTGGCGTGTCCGGCCAGCTCCCCGGCCTCCTGTACGCACTGGTAGACGCGGTCCAGCTCCTTCCAGTGGCTGGCAACCCGCAGGTGCCCGGTGAGCGCGAAGGCGAGAAGCAGTAGGTGGTCCCAGGCTTCGTACTGCCGGGCCGTCTCGACGAGGGCGACCGCGCCGGGACGGTCCGCGTTCAGCGACTGCAGCGCTTCGGTACTGCTTTCGGCGGGGACTGTCGCCTCCTCGTCCAGGAAACCGATCGCATCGGTAGACGACCGCACGCGGACAGCTGTGACGAGACAGGCGTGACGAACGACATCCGCCCGTTGCGTCCCCGACCACGGCGCGGACGTCAGCCGGGCGAAGCGGTGCTGAATTTCGTGCATCACGAATCGGTCGTCGTCGATCTGCTCGATGAGGCTGAGCTCGACCAGCGAGTCGAGGAGCGCGGCCGTGTGCGTGAGGTTGTCGTCGTCGACCTCGTCCAGCGGAGGCTGTGTGATGGCCGCTGCGACGACATCGGTGGTGAACGACATGTGTGGCAGGACGCCGAGCGCGGAGAAGACCTGTGCCTGGTCGCGTTCGAGCGCGTCGAAGCTCTGCTGGAGCACAGGCTGTAGCGCGGTCTGGCCAGCGACGAGGGCCTTGACGCTGCGGTCGGCGTTGGTGATCTCGGACAGGTAGCGGTCGGCGTTCACGCGGGGCCGGCGGGCCAGGTGCGCTGCGGCGATGTGCAGGGCGAGCGGATGACCGGCGCACGCCTCGGACAGCGCGGCCGTCTGCTCGCCGGTCAGCCGGCCAGGGCCGGCGACCGATCGTACGAGCTCCTCGCTGGGCGCGGCCGGCAGTGGACCGAGATCGATGAGGTGAACCAGGCCGCTGAGCCCGCTGAGCTTGACGCGGCTGGTCCCCACCAGCGCGAACGGGCCGTCGACGGAGAGGATCTCAAGGAGCGCCTTCTCCGAGACGATGTCGTCGACAAGCAGCAGGACGCGCTTGTCGGCGAGCGTCGTCCGTAGCAGCGCCAGCTGCTGGTCACGGCGGTCCGGCAGAGGAGGCTGGGGCGGAAAGAGCGCGTGGAGTATCGACGACACAAGGTCCGTGGGGCCGGTCGACAGCGCGAGATTGATGTGGAACTGGCCATCCGGATACCACTCCGCGGCCAGCCGCGACATGCGCAAGGCGACGTCGCTCTTCCCGATGCCAGGAGCCCCAGTCGCCACAACCGCCACCCGGCCGCCGCCGTCCGCGCGCCGCAGCACGTTGAGGCCGGCGGAAATCTCCGCCTCGCGCCCGAACAGGCGCGGGCGCCGTTCGCCGGGCAGGACGGAGTCCTGCACCGAGCGGGGTTGTAGGGACGGCAGCGTCACACGGACGTCTCCCGCCACATACCCAGTGATTGCCACCCCACCTTGCGAGGCGTACGCCGCCCCTGTCGCCCTGACCGAGACGGAGCCGGGCGCGCCAGCCGCCGTCGCCGCGCTGACTCCGGTGATCGCGGTGCCGCCGTCCGTCGCGCGGGCGTCGCCGCTGTCCCGCACCTCGGCGCCTGGCCATACATCGCCGGACCCGTTCTCGTCCTCCATCAACCCGCTCCCCGAGACTAGCTGTAGTCGATCCCGGTACCGGCACTGCTGCCGGACCCGTCAGCCGTCGCGTCACCAGTCCGAACCACCCGCGCCGAGCCCGTGCCCGCCCCACCGGGGCTGCGGATCCCGGTCTGCGCCGACCCACCACCAGACGCCTTCGCCTGGCCGGTATCCGTGGCCGAGTCCCCCTGCCGGGGCTGCAACCACGCCCAGACCAGCTCCCCTGTCCCCGGGCCGTTCAGCAACCACACCATCGGCGTCGCAGCGATGCAGGCCACCCCAACCACGATCAGCACGATCTTCCACGGCCGTGTCATACCGTCCCGCCTTCCCCCTGGCCAGCCTTTCCGCAGGTAAAGCAAGGACGTTCATGCCGTTGCCACTGGTTCCGGCGGTCCGAGTTGTCCGTGGCCGTACCTCGAACGATCCGTGCGACGGTGAACAGGGAGTCGGATCGCTCACCCGTGGCTCACTGTGCAGCGTGCTTACGTGAGTGCAGTCCCGATGCGCCAGAGATGCCGAAATCCTAAACATTGCTTCGGGGAGGACGCCGGTTCGGGCAGCGGCAGCACTGACGGCCAGCAGGAGCGGACGGATGTAGGTTTACGCGGTGAAGAAGGTGTTCGCACGTCGCCAGAAGGCGACAGCGCTGGCCTGGCGCTCGTCGTGAGGGCTTTCCTGCAGGCGAGCCAAGGGGGGTCGGCTTCGGCGAAGTGGATGTAGCTGTAGCCGATCACCGGCTTGCAGCTCTTGCGTTCCCGGGTGGTGGCCCTGGCGGTTGCGGTCGCCGGCCGTCCTGCGTGATCGACTCGGCGGCCTCCTCCACGAGGATGCACATAGATACCGCTTGAACTGCGCGGACGGAAAAATCGGCACCCTGCGTCAACCTGCGGGTGCAAGACTGGACGGATGCCTGAGCAGCCCATCACCTTTCTTCCGCTGTCGTATGCGGCCAGGCCGCCCCGGAACGTCGTAGTGGCACCTCACGACAGGCACTGGATTTCCTGGACTGCAGCCGCTCTTGCGCGACTGTCGACGGTGTGGGGCTGCAGCGGAAGCGTGGTCGTGCCTTCAAGCGCGGTTGGACACCCCGCCGTCAAACGATGCCTGGCTCGTTTGAACCCCGACCACGTGCTTGCTTACATCCCGTCGTGGACCACGTACGACGCGCTGAATCCGGGCACCGTCGACAGGCTGCTGGCCGAACGTAAGATCTCCGACAGTGCTGCGGGTGAGCAGTTCAGGCAAATGCTCCGCAGGGAACCCTGGAACGGCTCCGCCGTGCACGAAGCAGAAGTGGCCGCTGACCAGCTCCGTTCGCAGCTCGCTATCAATAGACGAGAAGACCTCATCCAATGCAGCCATCTGTTCGACGACGACAACGCTCGTGAACTGACGCCGCTAGCTGAGGTGGCCACGACCCCGCTCGTCGGTGTGCCGAGGAGTCTCGTGACTACGGCGGAGGCCCTGGCCTACGCCATGCATGTCGGCATCGACGAGTCTGCGATCGACAGGCAGATCACGGTCAAGGAATGGCGGGACGCGGCAACAAGGGGCGCCGAGGCGCCGCTGCTCTCGCAGTTGCACCCGGGTGCACCTGACAATTTCAGGGCGTTGCGTTCGCACGAGGCCGGGTTGTGTGTCCCGATCACGAGAGCGTTCCGGCCCCGGAGGCGCATCCTGATCCTGGGCGACCAGCCCGAAGACTTCGCGCTTGCCGAAGCCCTGCGGCAGATCCTTGGCTCGGTGACATGGCTTCCCTGGGCAGAGCCTGGGCTCAGCGACATGTGGCTGTTTTCTCGTCGCGAATCGGACCGGCTGCTGGTGACGAGCGCGTCGCTGAGCATGGAGGAGACCCGGCAGCGCATCGAGTCGAGATGGGACAAGCGCCCCATCCGGCAGATCGAGGCAGAGCAGGAAGAACGTCGCTTCGATGTGGTAGCACCTACCGACATCGATCTGGATCACCCATTCATGGTGGTCTTGAAAGACGCCTGGGAACAGCCACGTTCCCTGCCCGTCACTGTGGAGCCGGACGGTTCGCTTCAGGCATCGCTCTCACTGGCCGCTGAGGTTCCTCGCGGCCTCGATCCAGACAGGCACCGCTGGCAGCTCACTCTCACCGCCGCCAACCACCCGCTGCCTCCGCTGGCCGCACTTGGGCCATCGACCGTCACCGCAGACGATCAAAATCCGTGGGAGACCTTCGTGCGCGCCGCCGACGGCGGCATCACGTACTGGTCTCACCGTTTCGACTTCGTGCCCAGCGGAGCGTCACTGGCCGGCTCGCTGGCGTCCCCCAAACTGGCCTGGCCCGGCATCAAACGCATCCTGCAGGTCTCGGCATCCGCCGAAGGCATCCAGGTCCTTCCCAGCCCGGCCGGGAAACGCGCCTCCATCACCGAGCGCCTCCTTGGATCCCGCGCCGCACTGGAAGCGCTGGCCGCGAGCCCGGGATGGCCATTGCTACGCCGCTTCCTGCCCGACACCGCACCAAATGGCTGTCCGGACGGCGGCTGGTGGAAATTGAAGTCCGCGGTCGTACTAGCCTGGGAAGCCATCGCGGCTCACGGCGCCCCTGCCTGGGATCTGACAGCACGCAGAGAGCAGATCGACCAATGGACCTCACAGGGCGTGCTGCGCCGTGGGCTGATCCTGGGCTGCGGCCACTGCCCCATTCTCGAGTTCTACCCTCTTGCCGAGATCAGCCAGAGCTACCGCTGCAGGCGCTGCGGAGGTGACAACCAGCTGACAAAAGACCGCTGGAAGCCCGTAACACACGAGCCCCGTTGGTTCTACGACCTCCATCCCGCAGTCCTTGAACTCGTCATGAACGACGGAGACGTACCCCTGCTGGCCACGCAGTATCTGCGCGGTCAGTACTGGGCGCGACATGCCCTGGTCTGCGAGGAGTTCGAACTTCTCAAAGACGGCGACCGATTCGTGGAGATGGACTTTGCCTTGGCCACCACCGAGGAGCTGTGGTTGGGGGAAGCCAAGAGCAATGACTCGCTCGGTGACAATCCCAAGGCACGACGGCGCGAGGCCAGCAAGCTCATGGAAGGGTGCACACTCGTCGGAGCGGCCGGTCTCATCTTGGCTACGGCCAAGGCACAGTGGTCTGCCACGACTGTGGAAGCCCTCAAGTCCGAGATTGCCGGGCGCCAGGGAGCTGGAAAAACCGTACCCAAGGTCAGCCTGCTGACGGGACTTGGAGCCTCCCCGCAGCTCGCCCGACTGAGCGTCTGATGAGACGCGGGCGGTTGCGGGATACCTGCAGGAACCTGCGCGAAGACGTCGTGTGCCGGGCCCTGGACCAGTGGACCGCCAGGGCCTTCGCCTCCGAACGGCTCACCGCCGCCATCGAAGCCCTCACCCCTCGCAAGCGCCGCAGACACCCAGACCCCGAACAGGCTCGAGCACGCCAGGCGATCAAGGACGGTGAGCGGCGACTCGCCCGCTACTAGGCAGCCCTCGAAGCCGGAGCCGACCCAGCCATCGTCACCCAGCTCCTCCGGCCGGCAGTCCTCAACACCACCGTCACCGGTCTTGCAGGACCCGCTGCTTCTTCTCCCAGCGGCGGTAGTTCAGGCGCCAGCGCCACTCCCGGATACGCCGTTGACCGCGGCTGATTCGGCTGTCAAGCACGTGGAACTCAGGATCGGCCAAGCGGACCAAGTCCTGGTCGACTCCCAAGGAGATGCCGAAGAAGCTGCCATCCTGGAGTTCCTCGTACAGCGCCGTACTACTGACGACGACGGTGTTGATCGGTGCGCTCGCCCGGTAGGCGTCTCGTCTGTCGGGCAGCAGCCGGGTGAGGGAGTCGTCTTCGTCGTCGAACCAGTCGAGGGAAAGAGGGACGGCGTTGTATCCGATGTCGTTGACTCCGACGTACCACCAGCGGTAGCCGCCAGGGTTGCCGAAGTAGTGGCTCTCCAGGTACCCGAACCGGCGGTTGCCAAGCCAAGCCCGGTGCTCGCCGATGTCGTTGAGGACTGCGAAAACAGTCTTCCCCAGTCGGATCTGCGTTTGGTCTATCAGTATACGAGGCCGGAACCACCAGCTGGTCGTGGTGATCCCGTACATGACCACGACGTCCTCCTCGGACCAGGTCACCAGGTACCCGAGCCGTGACAGGGGCCAGGTCCGGACGGTGATCTCGACCTTTCTGTCCTTGTCGTCGGCTTCTTCGGGCTCAGCGGCGGTGAGACGGGTGCATTCCATCGTCGACTGCCACTTCGGCGCGCCAAGCAAGGACTCGACATAGTCATGCCGGACTCTGGGGGCAATCTTGCGGAGGCGAGTGGTGAGGTAGCGCCTACGGCCGATAGTGCGGCGCCACCCCTCGGTGATCGTTTTGACGAGGGTCCAGCTGGCGACGAGCACTCCCGCCAGGGTCCAGACGTTGAGGGTGGTGCTGTACCAGGGTTCGGGATCGGGCTTCATCGCTGAAGGATGCCGTACGCGCGTCCGGCAGGCAGCAGGAGGGCTGGCCCGCATACATCGTGATCTCCCCGGGGCACGATGTGCTAGTTCTGCTTCAGAAAGATGATCTTCCCGACCACCTCGACTTGTCGGGTTCGGGGAGGTCTTCGGTGCCCTGGAATGGTGGCGCAGACCCTCGACGCCCTCGGCCGGTAGCGGCGGTACGAGGCGTATGACCGCCAGGCGCCGCCTGGCCTCACGGTCAAGCGGCGGGGTGGTGGGGCTGGACTTCGACACCTGGATCTCCATAGCGATCGAAGAGCCAGGTGTCATCAGTGATCGTGGCTTTTGGAGCCACACGTGCGGCGTCCCATCTACGGGAAAGGAAACGGGAAACAGCATCGTTCGCCTTGTCCGTCCAGCCGTGGTTGCCGCACTCTTTCGTGCGGCAACCACGTTCATCTGGATGGATGGTTATGGAGGTTTCCGTGCCGCAGCCGTCCACCGACTTCGGCGAGGAGCTGAGGAGAAGGCGCCTGAACGCCGGACTCAGTCTCACCGCACTGTCTGCCGCCGTGCACTACAGCAAGGCGCACCTAAGCAAGGTCGAACGAGGTATCAAGGCGCCCAGCCGCGATCTCGCCAGACTGTGCGACGCCGCCCTCAAAGCAGGAGGAGCGCTGATCGCCCTGGTCGCCACGCCCACTGCCGGTGCACCGGACACAGGGGTGGCCAGCGGGATCGACGAGGAGGAGTGGATGATGCAGCTGTCACCGGACGGTCCGAGCTGGTTCCAGCCCGTGAGCCGACGGCAGATCGTCAGCGCCGGCGCCGCGTCGCTGATGAAGTGGCGTACCGGTGGCCAAGGACCGGTCTCCGCGGCAGCTGCGGGCGGCATGCTCGAAGCGTCCCGCTCGCTGTTCACGCACTACCGCCGGCTCGGCCAGGGCGCGGAGCCCGGCTTCCTGCTGCCGGGCCTGATCGCACAGACGCACACGTTGCGAGAACTGTCCGTGCACGCGGACTCCCGCACCCGTCGGCGTCTACTGGAACTCGGCTCCCGGTATGCCGAGTACGTTGGCTGGCTGGTGCAGGAAGCCGGAGACGAACAGGCGGCACTCTGGTGGACGCAGCGGGCGGTGGATCTGGCGGCTGCCGGCGGTGACCGGGCGCTGGCCGGGTATGCGCTGGTCCGTCGGGCGCTGGTCACGCTGTACCAAGACGACTCAGAGCAGACGGTCGTCCTCGCGCGGCGCGCGCAGAGCGGTACGCTCCCGCCGCGAATCCGCGGGCTGGCTGCGCAGCGTGAGGCCCAGGGTCACGCGCTGGCCGGCGACCGCGACGCATGCCTTCGCGCTCTGGACAGGGCACGGCCATTGCTGACCCGCCAGGAGGACGATGCCGACACACCAGTGATCGGCAGCATGCATTTGCCCGACTCGGTCGGCATGGTCACCGGGTGGTGCCTGTTCGACCTCGGCCAACCGCGCGCGGCGGCAGAGGAGTTGACCCGGCAACTCGCACGCGTCTCGCCCGAGGCGGTGCGCACGCAGGTGCGGTACGGCGTACGCCGAGCGCTTGCTTACGCGTCGGCCGGTGAGATCGAGCAGGCCTGTGCTACGACGGCACCGCTCCTCGACGCAGTGGCAGCCGTCCGGTCCGCAACCGTCACGATCGATCTCCGGCGCCTCGCCCACGTCCTGGGCCGCCGCTCCCATCACGCCTCAGTACGCCAACTGGCTGCACGTCTGGGCTCCTTATCACACTTCCCTGCTTCCTGAAGAGAGGAATGGCCGTGACCGATGTGTTCATCAACTACCGAACTGGGGACGGCGACAAGACCGCCGCACTCATCGACCACGAACTGTCACGCCGTTTCGGCCAGGACCGCGCCTTCCGTGCCTCGAAGTCCATCTCCCCGGGCAGCGCGTATCCCGACGCGCTGTTGACGGGTCTACGGCGCTGCTCCGTGCTCCTGGCTGTCATCGGGCCGGATTGGACGAACTTCCAGGCCCGGCTGCGTGACCCGGAGGACTGGGTACGCAAAGAGATTCTGGAGGCCTTCACCTGCGGGATCCCGGTCGTTCCCGTACTGGACGGCCGGAAGACGGATCGACTGAACAAGGCGGACCTGCCGGACGAGCTGGCGCGGCTGGCCGACCTCCAGTCCATACGGTTGGACGGGCACGACACCGAGGCGGGGCTGAAGCATCTCGGTGACCTGGTGGCCGAGATGGCCGGCCTCCACGACGTGGACCGGGACGCCGCCGCCTCGCCCGCGCCCGGCTCTGTGACGAACTCGACCGGAGACGTGATCGGAACGGCCGTACAGAGCCGGGACTTCACCGGAGATGTCGGCGGCACCGTCATCAAGGGCTCCAACGGGCCGATACACACAGGGCGAGGCAACATTTACCAGAACTCGCGCCACGTGTCGGGTGGCCGGCACTTCTCCGGCGACGGGATGACGTACTTCGAAGGCGACCATCACGGAGACATCCGGCATCGTTTCGGTGAGTCCGACCGGCGCGAAGGCGACGACGAGTGAGCGAGCGCCACAGCACATGGGTCGACAACCCCCGCGGCCCCATGCACACCGGCAGCGGCGACATCTACTTCACCGTCGGGACTCATCTGCAGGATACGGACACGTCCGCCTTCCGGCGTGTCGCTGACGACCAGCTCACGTGGCTGCGCCGGGTCCTGGTCGACCCGATCGGCATGGGAGAAGCCCGCCGCACGCTGTCCGACACCGGCACAGTCATCCTGGCCGGCACCCCGGGAAGCGGTCGTACCTCGGCGGCTCGGATACTTCTCCGCGAACATCATCAGGACACCGGCGTCTTCCACGAACTGCTGCCCGACGAGGAGGACGAACTGCCCCTGAGGGACCCGGATCTCGTCGGCGCCGGCGACCGGCTGCTGCTGGACCTGTCGGCCACGCACGCCGACCGCTGGACCGCAGCCCGAGCGGACCTCTCTACTCTCCGCAAGGCTGTGCACGACCAGCACGCCCATCTCGTGGTCGTCATGCCGCACGGGAGCGCGCTCGACTCAGACCTACAGCAATACCGTGTTGAAATCCGACGCCCACCCGCGCTGCAGGTCTTCCAGCGCCACCTTCGGGTGCATGGTGTGCCCCACGAGCAGTACCTGGCTGTTGATCAGACGGTCGACATTCCGGATGACGAGTGGCCGATGCGGGAGATCGCGGCCTTCGCAGACCTGGTGCGCCGCGCTCGCGAGGCAGCTCCCGCCGGCCACGGATTCCGACAGTGGTACGCAACGGCTCGCAAAGCGCGGGACGACCGGCGCCAGGAGATCGCCACAGTCGTCACCGGATTACGCGAGGGCCCGCAGCGCGCCTTGCTGATCACGGTCGCCATGCTGCACGGCGCCCATGCCGATGTCGTCCACCAGGCGGCCCAACTCTTGCTCAGCACCCTCAGGCACCCACCGGACGAAATCCCGTTGCTCCAACGCAAGGACCTCGCCGAGCGGCTGCGTGAGATTTCCGCCGGTACCGGACCAGACGGTCACGTGCGCTTCACGGAGCTCGACTACGACGCGGCGATCCGCGCCCACTTCTGGGATCACATGCCCGAACTGCGACAGTATCTCGGCACCTGGGCCGCGGGCAGCGTGGACTTGAACGACCCACACGTCACCCGGGAGGTCCGTGACGGACTGGTGGCGCGGCTGGCCGCGCAGTATCTGCGGACCGGACGCGGTGAAGGTCTGGCCTCCCTGGCCGAGGACTGGAGCGCCACGACCACGAGCCGGGCCCGCCTGGAGGCCGCAGTCCATGCGCTCACCTGCGGGCTCAACGACCCTGCACACGGCAGGAGCTTCCGCCAACGGATCTACCAGTGGTGCGCCAACAAGCACCTCAAGGGAGAGTTCGCGCAGGTCCTTGTCCGGGTGTGCGCGGATGTCATCGCGTCCAGCCACCCCGATCAGGCCATGCTCCGGTTGTACCACCTGGCTCGCCGGGAGCGCGGCACCACCCGCGCCCTGCAGGAAGTGTGCGAACTGGTGGCAACAAGCAGCCGACTACGGCGGCGGCTGCTCGACCGTCTGGCACGCTCAGCCCTCTCCCCCGCCGAACTCCGTATCTTTCTACCCGCCTGTGACCCGGTGGCGCTCCTCGCCCCCTACGACAACTCCAGCGCCCTGGTGGAGGAGAACGGGGTGCAGACCTCCGTGACCACGTGCTGGCGAGCAGTGCTGGACGAGCTGCCACATGCTGAGTGGCGACCCTACGCAGAGCGCTGGCTGCATACGGCGACCGATGCCGGACATCGTGGTGACCTGCTGCTGGGCCTCCTCGTCGACGCGGCCGACCAATGTAAGGGCAAGCGTGGCACAACCTTCGCCACCCTGTACGCAAGCGCCCGCGCCGCCGAGCGCACCGCCCCCGGCGGAGCCGTACGAGCTGCCGCGACCACCGAGCGGCTGCTCCAAAAGATCTCCGCGGCCCAGGGACTCGCCCTTCACGACACGCCACCGCCCACCGCATCACCGAGGGGGACCACACCATGACGACCGGCTGCAAGACGACGACCGTCTTCCTCACCATCCTGTGCGGCCTCCTGCTGAGCATTCTCGGCCTGACGCAGAATTGGCCTACGTTTGCCTGGCCCGCACTGGCCGTAATCCTCGTCGGGATCCCCGCAGCCGCGTTCAAACTCGCCGCATTACGACGTGGTCCCTTGCCAGTCGACGTGCAGGAGCAGCGCACAGATCCCCCCGTCGAACGCAGGGAACACCACGTCAGACACGTGGCACTGCCCAGCCAGTGGACCGACTACGACTTCGTGTTCTCGGCAACTGTGCGGTGGTACCCCCGCGAAGCAGTCGGCAACGACCCCATCCTCAACCCAGTGGGCCTCGCAGTCGAAGCAGTCCTGGACCGAGCCCGCTCGATAACCGAGCAGCGGGAGCCAGGTCGGCCATCCCTGGTCCAGCATGAACTGAGCGGTGCGCTCAGCAGGATGCTCCCGGACCCCACCGGCCACCTTCACGTCATGGCGGATGACATCACACTTGCCTTGCCCGAACACGACCAAGAACGGCTGGACCGACTCGCCGAAGTACGCAAGGACAAGGCGGTCTGGGAACATCAGCGGAAGTACGAGCAGAGCAAGCGGCAATACCTGAGCGAAGACGTACTGAAGGACACCGGCAGCGCGGTCGTCTGGTGGCTCGCCAAGAACGACGACCATGTAGAGAAGACCGTGGCTGATCTCGGTCTGCTCGCGCAGCTCACGTCCGCCGCCAACGACACGGACGTGCCCGAACGGCTTCTTCATCTCATAGCCCAGCCGCACGGCGAACGACCCGGTCCGCTGCCGGAGCCGGCACCCCCCTTCGAACAAGAGCTGAAGACCGCCGACCATTTCGAGGCCTTCCTCAACAGCATGGGCTTCACAGACGGAGACGTCCGACGAGCAATGCTGGCCAAGCAAATCGCCGACGTCATCAAGACACAGGATCGGCACGAGACCGCCGAGGACCTACTCCGCAGGTTCGATCCGCCGGCGAGCGTCACACCGAACGTCGATGACCCATCGGCCTCAGCACACGCCGCGCCCGACGGAACGCCCGAAGCCTCGCCCTCTGAAAGGAAGACCGATGGACAGTGAGCTGGCCGCCCTCGCCGCATCCGGAGCGACCACCCTGGTCTCGCTCATGGTCACCGACTCCTGGATGCATGCCCGCAAACTCGTCGGGCGGTATTTCTCACGCATCGGTGCAGATGAAGCCTCGATCACCCACTTGGACACCGCCCGAACTCGGCTACTCGCCGCCGAAGCCAGAGGTGACGCACAAACGACCCGTGACATCACCAACCAGTCGCACGCCTACCTGCGACATCTCCTGCAGCCAGGCTCCGCAACCAGCGACGACCTCCGCGACTTGCTCACATCCTTGCAAGACGTCACGAACAACGCAGATACACAACCAAGCACCGTGCACAACACCATCAGTGGAGGCGTACAGCACGCTCCCGTCATCCAATCCGGCCGGATCACCGGACTCACCCTCCACACACACCACCCCATCGATCCGGCGTAGGACCGGGCCACGGCGGTCAGCATCAGCACTGGGCCGAACTGCCGATGTGGCAAGCCCTGTGCCATCCGCAGTACCGGGCAGATACAGGCCGTCAGCACCACGGTGATTGCAGTGATTGCCGGCTCCTATCCGCTCGCTGTCGCGATCGCCGGTGTTCTGGTTGCCCACCTACTCGACGTACGCACCACCCCTCGCGCTCGGTGCGCTCCTCCAGGCATCCTCGTCCTGCTTCTGCTGCTGCGCTCCGTCCGAAACGTCCGCCGATGCCCAGCGGGATCACGGCCTCGGCTGTCCCTCCCGCTCGCGAAGGAGCCGAATGACGACCACCCCCGCCACCGCCGACTACTGGGAGCCGCTCTGGGCCGGCGGCCGCCGGTACCGGGAAGTCAGCAGCGCCGAGGCCGCGCTCCTGGCAGATCACGTCGGACCCGGCCGTGGACGCCCGGCCCTCGACATCGGCACCGGCGACGGCGCCCTTGCCCACCACCTCCACGAGCTCGGTTACCGCACCACCAGTATCGACTTCTCCCCCAGCGCCATCGCCGCAGCAGCCCAGAAGACCCGGAGCCACCAGTACGGCGAAGGGCTGGCCTGGCATCTGATGGACTTCGCCGCCGACGACGTCAACGCCCTGCCAAACCGCGCGTACGCGGTCGTCACCTGCCGCCTGGTCTACCGGTGGATGGACGACAAGCCGGCCTTCCTCGACCGCGTCCGGAAGGTCCTGGCACCCGGCGGGACCTTCTGGGTCGTCACCGAACTCGCCGGTCGCCGCGAACACAGCGACCCCTGCAAGCACCTCGGGATCACCGCCGCAGAGGCCGAGACGCTCACCGCGGGCTGGTCGGTCGTACGCACCGCCGATCTCGACGTGCTGCGCTGCTACGCACTCCGCTTCTGAACCCGACATGGGAGCCAACGCGTTGGACATCGAACGACAGACACGCCTCGCCTGGGACGCCTACGGAACACACCACCTGCGGCGCGGTACGCCCCTGACGGAGGTGGACCAGATCACGTGGGGCCCGGCCAACGGGCCGGGGGACCGCATCCTCGGGGACCTCAAGGGCCTGCGCGTCCTTGACCTCGGCTGCGGCCCCGCCCGGCACGCCGCACACCTGGCCCGCACCCACGGCGCACACGTGGACGCCGTCGATGCCTCCCTCAGCCAGATCGAACGGGCCCGCACCCGTTTACCCCCGCGTGCCAGGACTGCGGCTGGTCAACACCGACGCCGCGATCTTCACTCGTTCGGGTCAACATTCGTGCAGCCGACCCGCTCTGTCCGGGCAGGTCCACGGTGAGGCAACGCACAGCGAGCAAGGGGAGGCGCCGATCATGGGAGCGCCGCACCGTCCGGCCGAACAGCCCCCTACGGGTCAAGTCTTCTTGACGGCTTGGGCCCGCAGTTGGACTGCCGGCTCCTCCGCCGTCGGCATGCCGTCCGCCAGTGGTCTGCGGTTTACGTTCTACGGCCGGGTGTCGACCGAGGACCATCAGGACCCCGCCACGTCGCAGGCCTGGCAACTGCTCGGAGCGCAGGCCCTAGTGTCCGGGCACGGGCGGATCGTCTCCGAGTTCTTCGACACCGGCCGCAGCCGCACCATCCCTTGGGCGCGGCGGCCCCAAGCCGCCGCGCTGCTGGCGGCGATGGCCGATCCCGACCGGGAGTTCGATGCCGTTGTCATCGGCTCCAGTGAACGGGCCTTCTACGGCAACCAGTTCGCGACCATGGCTCCGCTCTTCGGCCACTACGGCGTCGAGGTGTGGGGGCTGGAACTGGGTGGAGCCGTCGACCCGCGGGTCGGCGGGCAGGAGGAATTGATGATCCTGCTCGGCATCCTGTCCAAGCGGGAGATCGCCCGCGCCCGGATCCGGGTGCTGGCCGCGATGACCGTGCAAACACGCGACCAGGGTCGATATCTCGGCGGCCGCCCACCGTACGGCTACCGTCTCGCCGACGCCGGACCGCACTCCAACCGGTCCCTCGCCCGCCGCGGTGTCCGCATGCAGCGTCTGGATGCGGATCCCGAGTGCGGGCCGATCGTGTCCTGGATCTTCGCCCAGCGCCTGGCCGGCCACAGCATCGCCCGTATCGCCCGCGCGCTGAACGACGCCGATATCCCCTGCCCGGCCGCCGCAGACCCCACCCGAAACCCGCACCGTAACGGTCAGCGGTGGGTACTGAACACAGTGCGGTCCATCCTCACCAATCCCCGCTACACCGGCCGCCAGGTATGGAACCGGCAGCGCACCGACCACGACCTGATCGACCCCGCCAACACCACACTCGGCCACCACGACGTCATGCACTGGAACACCCCCACTGACTGGATCATCTCCGCCCGACCCGCCCATCCGGCACTGGTCAGCGAGGCCGACTTCATCACCGTCCAGAACCTCCACGCCCGCCGGGAGACGGTATCCAGACGCACGTATCTCCTCGCGGGGCTGCTGTGCTGCGGCATCTGCGGCCGACGCATGGAGTCCCACTGGACTCACCACCGTCCTGGCTACCGGTGCCGCCATGGCCACACCAGCGTCACCCAGCCCGCCCCCAACGCCTACCTGCGCGAAGACCAGGTACTGCCACACCTGCCGGCCCTGCACCTCCGCCTCACCAGCCGCCTGGATCCTCCGGGGTCGGCACCCGTGAGCTGTGATCCGGCGCCGCCGACACCGGCCCAGGCAATCGCCCACCTGCGCAGCGAGGAGATCACCCTGACCTACAACCCCGCGACCACAACCCTGACCGCGAACACACGCCAGGCAGAAAAGGATCACCATCAGCTGACCAAAGCACGGCCCCACGAAACGTCGGCAAAGGGAGAAGCCAGGCCGACAGCACCGCAACGACGAACACCCGCCCCGGTCGGGAGCCGGAAGCGGGTGCCAATGTCCCCTGCCCGGAAACCGGGCGCCGTGGGGCAACTCTGTGTCCGAGGGGGGACTTGAACCCCCACGCCCGATAAAGGGCACTAGCACCTCAAGCTAGCGCGTCTGCCATTCCGCCACCCGGACTAGGTGTCTGCCGCCTTGCGGGGCGGGGTGTGTTCCCCGCGGCGACATGGACAACAATACCAAGGTTTCGGGGTGCGTTTCACCTGCGTATCCGTCGCGCCGGAGGGCGGCCCGGGGGGCCGGTCCGCCGGATTGCCGACGATATACAGGCTGCGAGGATCTTCGTACGGTGCGTGAGGATCACGGCATGAGCTGGTACTCCGGGAAGTTCCCGGGCAGCCGCTCCCCCGCCGGGCCCGAGGTGACCGCAAGGGGCGAGCCGGTCGTGGACGGCCCGGTCGTCCGCGGCGAGCGTGGCCACCAGCGCGCCGCTGGACGCGTTCATGGGGGCCAGCAGCTCGGCCTCGTTGTCGACGAGGACGATCGTGTCGACCGGACCGAAGGGCTCCGCGTGGTGCAGCGGGGAGGAGGGAGGCGGGTTGAGGAGGGTGACCGGGTGGACGTATGCGGAGGTGTCCTGGCCGGGCAGGAAGCGCGCCCCGGGCGACGGCCTCGGCCACCTGGTCGGTCAGCTCCTTGGCCTTGGCCGCGTTGATCACCGGGCCGAAGTCCAGCCCGGGCAGTGGATCGACGGGGTCCGCCACGGCGAGCGGATGGCCCACGCTGTCGGACCACCGGGGGCGCAAGGACCCTCGTCTTCGTCGGCGCCCGGGGTTACAACGGCGCCTACGCGCTGGTCGGCGGCGTCTCGACGGTGGCCGGGGCCGGCACGCTGCTGCTGCGGCAGCCGGGCCGGACCGGCGGCAGGGCGCTGACCACTGCGGAGCCGCGGCCGACCGCCTGACCGACGGCTCCGACTCCGCACGGACCGACCGGTGCTCCCTCCCCCGATCTGCTCGCCGATCGCGGGAGGGCCGGCCCCCAGACGTTCCGGGTGGTGTACCGCTCGGCGGTGGTACCGGTCACCTTCTCCAGGAGCTGACCGAGGATCAGACCAGCCCCGGCAGGTAGTCGCCGATCAGCGTGTCGAGCCCGATCCGGCCCTGCTCCACCTGCTGCGAGATCGCGGCGACAGGGAAGGTCTTGGTGACGCTGCCGACGCGTTGCCGCATGCCCGGGGCTGACGGGACGGCCGGTACCGGCATCCGCGACCCCGCGCCCGAAGCGGGCGGACGCGCTCGTACCGTCCTGCTTCCCGGCGGGCGCGGGAACCGCCACCGCACAGACGGTCAGCGCGGCCACACCCGCGCACCGAGCCAGTCGGGGGGGCATGGCGCTCGTCCTCGCGGCCGAAGCGGGAGTGGTCGTCCGCCGTCCGTCGCGCGTCGCGGGCCTGTCGCGCGCCGATCGGCGCTCCTGTCCGCCGGACCGGCCTTCTATCCTGCTGCCATGGAGGCACTGGCCGTACGGCTGTCGGGACTCGATCCATACGTCGACGGCGCGATCCGCATCGTCGCGTTCTACGACACGCTGATGCGCCGACGGGTGGACCTCCCCGCGCTCGCCCGCGCCTCGGCGGGTCTGGCCGAGTGCGTCGCCGGGATACGGCTCCACGGCACGGGGCGGACGACCCGCGTCTCGCCCCAGGGCACGGAGGCGACCACCCCGCGCTCACCCGCGTCCACCTCGGTACCGATCACTCTCGACGACGAGGAGATCGGCACCGTATGGCTGGAACGCCCCGGCCCGCCCGGCCCGCTGGACGACGTGCTCCTCGACCGGCTCGCCATCGCCGCGGCGGCGGCCGTCGAGCGGTACGGCCCGGCCCGCACCACCATGGCCGACCCCGCCCTCGTCGAGCTGGCCATCAGTGCCGACAGCGACGAGGCGGCCCGGACACGGGCGCTACGGCTCCTGGGTTTCGCCCCCGGCCTGCCGGTCCACGTCCTCGCGGTACGCTCGCGGCTCCCGCTCGACCGGATCGGCCAACTGGTCTGCCCGGACCGGCCGGTGAAGGCGGCACCGCTCGCCGACGTGGGCGTGGTCCTGGCCGGCCGCATCGACCCGGCCCGGCTTCCCGCCGACGTACGCGTGGGCATCGGCGCCGCCGGAAGCCCGGACCGGTCCTGGCGGCAGGCCCGCACCGCCCTCCGCTTCACCGGCCCGCGCGAACCCGTCGTCCACCACGCCGACCTGGGCGCGCTGGCCCTCCTGGCCGAGGTCCCCGCGGACACGGCACGCGACAACGCCGACGTGGCCGCGATCGCGCGGATCGCCGGCAACCCGGAGGATCTGGAGACGCTGGACGCGTACTGCGGCACCGGCTCCCTGCGGCGGGCCGCCGATCTCCTCCACCTGCACCACAGCAGCGTCGCCCGCCGCGTCGAACAGCTCGGCAGGGCGCTGGGCTTCGACCTCACCGAACCCACCGGACTGACCCGGGCCAGACTCGCCCTCACCGCATGGCGGCTGCTCGGCGCCTGAGGGGCACCGCGGCCGACCCGCCCGCCGGGAAGGTGTCGGTCAGGTCGCGTTCCGCTCGTGGTACGAGCGCCGGGTGTGCTCGGTGTGCTCGCGCATCAGATGGGTGGCGCGCTGCTCGTCGTGGGCGGCGATGGCGGTGATCAGTTCGCGGTGCTCGATCCACGACTGCCGGCCGCGCTGCCGGGCCACCGGCGTGTAGTACCAGCGGACCCGCCGGCCGACCTGGGCGGCGAGTTCGGCGAGGACCGCGTTGCCGGCCAGCTCCATCATCTTGTCGTGGAAGGCCGCGTTGAGGGCGACCGCACGGTCCACGTCCTCGGCCGCCACCGCCTTCTCCCCCTCGGCGCACAGCTCCTCCAGGACCGCGATGCCGGGGCTGTCCGCGTGCGCGGCGGCCAGCCGGGCCGCCTCCGCCTCCAGCAGGGTGCGGACCGTGAGCAGCTGGTCGGCCTCCTCCTCGGTCGGCTCGTGCACGAACGCGCCCTGGGCGGGCCGCAGATCGACCCACCCCTCGGTGTTGAGCCGCTGCAGCGCCTCCCGCACGGGCTGCCGGGAGACCCCGAGATGCCCGGCGAGTTCGCTCTCCACGAGGTGCTGGCCGGGCTGGAGGGCACGGGCGGCGATGAGTTCGAGCAGCGCCTCGTACACGCGCTCACGCAGCGGGCCGGGCCGTTCCAGTCTGGGCACCGCACCCTGCGGCAGTCCGGTCGACAACATCGCGGTCCCCTCCTGGGCAGGTCCGACGCGTGGACCTGGGACGCTCAGTATCGATTGTCTTTCGTCTACAGTCTGCGGTGCACAGTATTCATCAGGCGGGCGCGCAGAAGTACGCGGGAACCCAGCCGAATACGCAACTGAGTCCCTTCAGGCTCCTATGGGCACCGTACGACCTGCCCGGCGTACGAGAGGTTGCCGCCGAAACCGAACAGCAGCACGGGGTCGCCGGTGCTGAGGGCTCCCCGTTCGACCAGCTTGGAGAAGGCGAGCGGAATGCTGGCGGCCGAGGTGTTGCCGGACTCGGTGACATCGCGGGCGACCACCGCGTGGACGGCGCCGAGCTTCTCGGCCAGCGGCTCGATGATCCGCAGGTTGGCCTGGTGCAGGACGACCCCGGCGAGGTCCTCGGGCGCCACTCCGGCCTTCTCGCAGGCCTGCCGGGCGATGGCGGGCAGCCGGGTGGTGGCCCAGCGGTAGACGCTCTGCCCCTCCTGCGCGAAGCGCGGCGGTGTGCCCTCGATGCGCACCGCGTTGCCCATCTCGGGCACCGACCCCCACAGCACCGGCCCGATCCCGGGCGCCCGGTCCGGACCGCATGCCTCCACCACGGCCGCCCCGGCGCCGTCGCCGACCAGGACGCAGGTGGTGCGGTCGGTCCAGTCGGTGACGTCGGACATCTTGTCGGCGCCGATGACGAGTGCCCGGGTCGCGGCACCCGCCCGGACCGTGTGGTCGGCGGTGGCGAGGGCGTGGGTGAAGCCGGCGCAGACGACGTTGACGTCCATCGCGGCCGGCTGCGGGATGCCGAGGCGGGCGGCCACCCGGGCGGCGGTGTTCGGGGAGCGGTCGATCGCGGTGGACGTGGCCACCAGCACCAGGTCGATGTCGTGCGGCGCGAGTCCGGCCGCGGCCAGGGCCTTGGCGGCGGCGTGCGCGGCCAGTTCGTCGACGGGCTCGTCGGGGCCGGCGATGTGCCGGGTCTCGATGCCCACCCGGCTGCGGATCCACTCGTCACTGGTGTCGACCATGTCCGCCAGAGTGTCGTTGGTGAGCACCCTGGCGGGCTGGTAGTGACCGATGGCGGCGATGCGCGAGCCGTGCATGGGGGGTCCCCTCGTGCTGTGTGGTGCGGGATCCCCCAGTCTGATCAGTGACTCGCGAGTACGACGGCAGGTGAAACCACAGGAATCGGGCGCCCGGGTTGTCGGCTTCGCTCAGACCTTCGGACGCCCGAGCACTCACCCCGTGAACAGCTGCGTCGCCTTCCGCACCAGCTCGTACACGCCGTAGGCGAGGGGTGCTCCCACCCACAGCCAGGAGAGGGCGATCAGGCCCCTGCGGCTAGGCGGACTGCTGTCGCCGGGCATCTGCGGCCTCCCTCGGGGCGGGCACGTGGTGGCGGGCGTGGACGGGACGGACGAGTTCGTTGGCGACGAAGCCGACGACGAGCAGGCCGATCATGATGCCGAACGACAGCCCGTACAGCGACGAGCCGTGCTTGCCCGCCGCCTCCTGCCGGTCGGCGATCCAGTTGACGATCAGCGGCCCGAGCACGCCGGCCGTGGACCAGGCGGTGAGCAGCCGGCCGTGGATGGCGCCGACCTGGTAGGTGCCGAAGAGGTCCTTCAGATAGGCGGGGATCGTCGCGAAGCCGCCGCCGTAGAAGGAGAGGACGACCAGCGCGCACAGCACGAACAGCGGTTTCGACGCGTCCCCGAACAGCGCGATCAGCAGGTACATCAGCGCGCCGACGCCGAGGTAGACGCGGTAGATGTTCTTGCGGCCGATTCTGTCGGAGGCGGAGGACCAGCCGATCCGGCCGGTCATGTTGGCGGCCGACAGCAGCGCGACGAAGCCGGCCGCCGCCGAGGCGGACACCGGGGTGGAGCTGTCCGCGAAGAAGTCCGTGATCATCGGTGCGGCCTTCTCCAGGATGCCGATGCCGGCGGTCACGTTCATGCACAGGACCACCCACAGGCACCAGAACTGCGGGGTGCGGACGGCGTCGCGGGCGGAGACCTGCACGCCCTCGACGGCGCTCGGCCCGCTCCCGGCCGGCTTCCCGGTGCGCGGCACGCGGACCAGGAGGACGCCGAGGGTCATGAAGACGGCGTACGACAGCCCGTGCACCAGGAACGCGAGGGCGATGCCATCGTTGTCACCACCGAAGGAGTCGAGCATCTGCGCCGACCAGGGCGAGGCGATCAGGGCGCCGCCGCCGAAGCCCATGATGGCGATGCCGGTGGCCATGCCCGGCCGGTCCGGGAACCACTTGATCAGGGTGGAGACGGGGGAGATGTAGCCGATGCCGAGGCCGATCCCGCCGATGAAGCCGTAGCCGAGGACGATCAGCCAGTACTGCTTCGTCCCGGCGCCGAGCGCGGAGATCAGGAAGCCGGAGGAGAAGCAGACTAGGGCCACGGTCATCGCCCAGCGCGGCCCGTTGCGCTCGACGAGCGTGCCGCCGAACGCGGCCGACAGCCCGAGCATCACGATCGCCAGCTGGAAGGGCAGCGCGCTCTGGGTGCCGTCGAGATCCAGGGCGGATTCGAGCGGGGGCTTGAACACGCTCCAGGCGTAGGCCTGGCCGATGGAGAGGTGGACGGAGAGGGCGGCGGGCGGGACGAGCCAGCGGCTCCAGCCCGGGGGTGCGACAGGGGGGCTGCTCATGACGCCGGACGGTAGGGCCGGGGACGGGAGTTGAGAAGACGCCGCGTCGACCGTATGCGATGAACGGTATGCGGAATGCGTTCAACGGTCGTCGCACGACCTGCCGGGTCGGGACCGTGCGGCAGGAGGAGGCGCTGCGCCGGATCGCCGACCGCGCGGGCGCCGGTGCCGCGGACGACATCGCCCTGCTGCGCGAGGTCGGCCGGGCGATGCGGGACGCCTCGATCTGCGGTCTGGGGCGGACCGCGTTCAACGCCGTGGAATCCGCCATCGACCGTCTGGGGGCGTACGCATGACCGCGATACCGATCGGGGTGCCGCGCCGGCTGGTCGGGTTCACGCTCGACGGCCGGGAGGCCCGGGTCCCCGAGGGCGCCACCGTCCTCGACGCCTGCCGGGCCGCCGGCGCGCACGTGCCGACCCTGTGCGAGGGCGACACGCTGCGCCCGAAGAACGCCTGCCGGGTGTGCGTGGTGGAGGCCGAGGGGTCGCGCACCCTCGTGCCGGCCTGCTCGCGCCGGGCGGAGCCGGGCATGGCGGTGCGGACGGACACCGGGCGGGTCCGGCACAGCCGGAAGATCGTCCTGGAGCTGCTCGCCTCCTCGGTCGACCTGTCGACCACTCCGCGGGCCGCCGAGTGGATCAAGGAGTACGAGGCGAAACCGGACCGTTTCGGCGCCGACGCGGCCCGGCTGAACGACGAACCGAGGATCGACAACGAGCTGTACGTGCGGGACTACGGCAAGTGCGTCCTGTGCTACAAGTGCGTCGACGCCTGCGGCGACCAGTGGCAGAACAGCTTCGCGACCTCGGTCGCCGGGCGCGGTTTCGACGCGCGGATCGCCGTGGAGCACGACGCGCCGCTGACCGACTCGGCCTGCGTGTTCTGCGGGAACGGAGACGGCCACGGTCTGCGCGTACTGCGGGGTGGGCTGCACGCTCACCCTCCATGTGCAGGACAATGAGATCGTGAAGGTCACCTCGCCGCACGACAACCCGGTGACCCACGGCAACCTCTGCATCAAGGGCCGTTTCGGCTTCCAGCACGTACAGAACCGGGGCTGATCAGAACATGGGACGAGTCACGGAACGACGCAAGGTCCTGCGCATCCGGGACGGGGCGGTCTCCACCCGGCCGGACACGCTCGTCGCCGAGGAACCCCTGGAGATCCGGCTGAACGGCAAGCCGCTCGCGATCACCATGCGCACCCCCGGCGACGACTTCGCGCTGGCGGCCGGCTTCCTGGTGAGCGAGGGGGTCCTGGCGACGGGATCCGACCTGCAGAACATCGTCTACTGCGCGGGCGCGACGGTGGACGGCTCGAACACCTACAACGTGGTCGACGTGAAGACCGCGCCCGGCGTCGCGCTCCCGGACTTCACCCTGGAGCGGAACGTCTACACCTCCTCCTCGTGCGGGCTGTGCGGCAAGGCCAGCCTGGACGCCGTCCGGACGACCGCGCGCTGGCCGATCGCCGACACTCCCCCGCTCCGGGTCACCCCCGAGCTGCTGGCGAGCCTCCCCGACCGGTTGCGCGCGGCCCAGCGGGTGTTCGACCGGACCGGGGGCCTGCACGCGGCGGCCCTGTTCAGCGAGGACGGGGAACTGCTGGACGCCCGGGAGGACGTGGGCCGGCACAACGCGGTCGACAAGCTGGTCGGCCGGGCGCTGCAGAACGACGCGCTGCCGCTGTCCCGGACGATCCTCATGGTCTCCGGCCGGGCCTCCTTCGAACTGGCACAGAAGGCGGTCATGGCGGGCATACCGGTGCTCGCGGCCGTGTCGGCGCCGTCGTCGCTGGCGGTGGACCTGGCCGCGGAGACCGGTCTGACCCTGGTGGGCTTCCTGCGGGGCAGCTCGATGAACGTGTACGCGGGTGAGGACCGTATCGCCCTGCGGGAGGCGGCCGCCCAGGGCTGACCGGTTCCCCGCGGCACGGCGGCGGGACCCCGCCCGGCGGGGAGCGCCCCCTGCGGCTCTCTTCGCGGCCGACGCGTGGGGACAGCGGGCCTTGGTGGGCCCTTGCCATTGGGCAGGCCGGCACCAGTCCGCTGCCCGTCATGACGGAACGTCAGCCGTCCGTGCCGGAAATCCGGGTCAACAGGCCCATGAACTGATCGCGTTCGGCGGCCGACAGCGGGGCGAGCAGTTCGTCGTTGGCCTCCCGGGCGGCCTTCTCGCAGCGTACGAGGAGCCGGGCGCCGTCATCGGTGAGGGAGACGGCGTTCTTGCGCCGGTCGCGGGGGTCGGGGGCGCGGTCGACCAGGCCGGCGGACTGCAGGTCGTTCAGGATGCCGACCACGTCCTTGGGGTCGAGGCCCACACCGCGGCCGAGGTCGGCCTGGGCGACCGGGGCGAGGTCGCGGACGGCGGAGAGCACGACGTGGTGCCACATCTTCAGTCCCTCGGCCGCGAGGGCGTCCGCGACCAGGGCACGGCCGCGCGCGGCGGCCCGGCCGAGGAGCCAGCTGGGCAGGGAGCGGATCGCGGGCAGGGGTGCTTCGGCCATGAGGGCAGACTATCGAAGAATCATTGGACTTCCCAACGAACCTCCCCTACCGTTGGGGCTCCCAACGAGTTCATGGGTATCCCCAACGATCGACCGCGCCGGGCCCGCCCGGCGTCCGGAGGTTGCGATGCGTCGTGTCCGATACGAGTCCGCCGGCGGTCCGCTACTCCTGGAGGAGGCGCCCGTGCCGGAGCCCGGCCCCGGGGAGCTGCTGGTGCGCTGCGAGGCCGTCGGCGTCACCCTGCCGATGGTCCGCAAGGTCACCGAGGCGGCGGAGCCGGTGCCGCTGGGCGGCGAGGTCGCGGGCGAGGTGGTGGCGGCCGGCGAGGGGGCGACCCGGTTCCGCGCCGGCGACCGGGTGACCGGGCTGTGCTTCGGGCACGGGTACGCGGACTTCGCCGTGCTGCACGAGGCCATGGCCTCCCCGCTGCCCGAGGACGCGGACGCGGTGACCGCGGTCGCGCTGGTGCGCAGCGGCCTGGTGGCGTTCGGGGCGCTGGAGGCGGCACGGCTCGCGCCGGGAGAGTCCGTCCTCGTCACGGCGGCGGCGAGCGGTGTCGGGCACCTCGCGGTGCAGCTGGCGCGAGCCCGGGGCGCGGGGCGGGTGGTGGGCGCCGTGTCCGGCGCGGACAAGGCGGACTTCGTCCGCTCGCTCGGCGCGGACGACTGCGTCCGGTACGGCGACGACAGCTGGGGCGACCCCGTCGACTGCGTGCTGGACGCCGTCGGCGGCGACCTGCTCACCCCCGCCCTCGCCGCGCTCGCCCCGCACGGCCGTCTGGTCGCCTACAGCTCGGGCGGCGGCACGATCCAGGCGTACGACCTGCTGGTGGGCGCCAAGTCGGTGATCGGCTTCCAGATGGCGCTGATCGCCCGCGGCCGGCCGGAACTGTACGAGCGGTGGCGGCAGGAACTGTGGCGGCTCTTCGCCGAGGGCGCCCTGAAGCCCGTCACGCACGGGGAGTTCGCACTGGAGGACGCGGCGGCGGCACACGAGGCGATCACGACCCGGACCAACCTCGGCAAGGTCGTCCTGCGCCCGTAACTGCCCGCACGCTTCTTGTGACCTGCGCCACTCCCAACTACCGTCGATGAGACGCACGTTGGACGTGGGATGTGCGGATGTCCAGATGTCCGGCCGACGAAGGGCAGGTCGCACCGTGCCGTCATGTCTTCGCGCCCGTCTCCGGTCCGCACTCGCCGTCGCCGCGGCGGGCCTGCTCGTACCGTTCCTTCCCGCCCAGCCGGCCCACGCCCGACCGAGGGACGGCGCACCTGAGTTCGAGCAGCAGGTGCTGTTCAAGGCCGCCCAGGACCCCGGGTACGCGTGCTTCCGTATCCCGGCGGTCGTGCGGACGACCGACGGCACGCTACTGGCGTTCGCCGAGGGCCGGGTCCTCAACTGCGGGGATGCGGCCGACATCGACATCGTGGTCAAGCGCTCCACCGACGGCGGGCGCACCTGGGGGGCGTTACAGGTCGTCAACGAGGGCGCCGGTGACACCCACGGCAACCCGGCACCGGTCGTGGACCGCGCCACCGGCCGCGTCTGGCTCGCCGAGACGTACAACACGGGCCGTACCGACAGTGCCAGTTGCTCGGTCCCCTGCGACCGCACCCCGCATCTGCAGTACAGCGACGACGACGGCCGGACCTGGTCGCGGCCGCGCGATCTGAGCCCCGAGATACTGCCCGCCGACTGGAACTCCTGGTACGCCACCGGGCCCGTGCACGGCATCCAGCTCACCCACGGCCGGTATGCCGGACGGCTGGTCTTCGGGGTCAACACCGAGACGTGGGACGGGAGCCGGGTCAGCGCCAACCACGCGGCACTCGTCGTCAGCGACGACCACGGCGGCCACTGGCGGATCGGCGCCACCGACAACTGGCCGATCGCCGACGACGGCACCTTCCGGCAGAAGCCCTCCGAACTCACCCTGGCCGAGCGCGGCGACGGGTCGGTCCTGGTCAGCGGCCGGGAGCAGGACGGCACCGACCTCGGCCACCGCACCCAGGCGGTCAGCCGCGACGGCGGCACCGGCTTCACCGCGCCCTTCCACGACCTGCCGGATCTGTACACCCCGCAGGTGCAGGGCTCGATGCTGCGCCTCGGCGACCGCATCCTGCTCGCCTGCCCCGGCGACCCGGACCGGCGCCGCACGATGATGATCCGCTCCTCCTACGACGACGGCCGGACCTGGGACAGCGTGGACCGCGGCACGGTCGTCACCACCGACTGGTCCGGCTACTCCGACCTGGTGCGCATCGGCTCCGGCACGATCGGCCTGATGTACGAGGGCGGTGCGGTGGACGCCCGCGACGAGATCCGCTTCGCCCGCTTCACCGAGGACTGGCTCGCGCCCCGCCGCGGCCCCGACCCGGTCACCCCCGACCTCGCCCCGCACGCCCGTCCGGCGGCGGTGCTCGGCGACCCGGAGGAGACGGACGGCGTGTCCGGAAGCGCGCTGGAGTTCGACGGCACCGGTGACGCCGTCCGCCTGCCGTACCGCGCCGGGCTCCCCCTGGGCACGAAGGACTTCACGGCCTCGCTCTGGTTCCGGTACACGGCGGCCGGCGGGGAGCAGCCGCTGCTCTGGATGGGCGGCATCGGCACCAGCCAGCCGCAGGTGTGGCTGCGCGGGGAGCCGGCGAACAACCGGGTCCAGGGCCTGATCACCGTGCGGAACGGCGCCGTCCCGCCGCAGACCGCGTACGTGCGCACGAGCACCGCCCACAACGACGGCCGGTGGCACCACGCCGTGCTCCGCCGGGGCGGGGGCCGGCTGTCGCTGTCCGTCGACGGCACCGAGACCTCCGTCGCCGACGTCCCGGGCTCGGTCAGCCGCAATGCGCCGTTCGGTGTCCACCTCGGTCAGCGCATGGACAGCCGCGCCTTCTTCACCGGCGCGCTGGACGAGGTGCGCGTCTGGGACCGGGCGCTCACCGACGAGGAGCTGACGGACCCGGACGTGCTGGAGTCACCGCAGGACACGGTCCTGTGGCTGCCCCTGAACCGGGTGCGCGGCTGACCCCTCGGACGCGTCCGCGGCCCCCTCGGGCGCGTCCCCCGTCACCTCCGGATCGCGGGCCCGGCGCTTGGCGATGACCGCGCACACCATCAGCTGCATCTGGTGGAAGAGCATCAGCGGCAGGACGGCCAGCGAGGCATGGCTGCCGAACAGCACACTCGCCATGGGCAGCCCGGCCGCGAGGGACTTCTTCGACCCGGCGAACTGGATGGCGATCCGGTCCTCCCGGCCGAAGCCGAGCGCCTTGGCGCCGTACCAGGTCAGGGTCAGCATCACGGCCAGCAGGACGGCCTCGACGCCGAGCAGCCCGGCCAGCCGTACCGGGCTGACCTGGTGCCAGATGCCGCGGTTCATGCCCTCGCTGAACGCGGTGTAGACGACGAGCAGGATGGAGCCGCGGTCGACCAGGCCGAGGACCTTCTTGTGCCGGGTGATGAACCCGCCGATCCACCGCCTCAGCACCTGCCCGGCGAGGAACGGCACCAGCAGCTGGAGCACGATCTTCACCAGCGAGTCCGTGGAGAACCCGACCTCGTCGCCCCCGAGCAGCCCCGCCGCGAGCAGCGGGGTCAGGACGATGCCGACCAGGGAGGAGAAGGACCCGGCGCAGATCGCCGCGGGCACGTTCCCGCGGGCGATCGAGGTGAACGCGATGGACGACTGGACCGTGGACGGCACCAGCGTCAGGAACAGCAGGCCCTGGTAGAGGGGCTGGGTCAGCAGGACCGGCACCAGGGCGCGCGCGGCGGTCCCGAACACCGGGAAGAGGATGAAGGTGCAGGCCAGGACGGTGATGTGAAGCCGCCAGTGACGGAGTCCGTCCAGCGCCTCCCGAGTGGAGAGCCGGGCGCCGTAGAGGAAGAACAGGAAGGCGATCGCGGCGGTGGAGGCGCCCGAGACGACGTCGGCGCCGGTGCCCCGGGCCGGGAGGAGCGCGGCGAGGCCCACCGTCCCGAGCAACAGCACGATGTACGGGTCGATCGGCATCCAACTCGGCCAGCGCAGGCGTTTCACGGTGCTCCGTTTGCTCTGTGTGTCGTTGCTTGCGTGTCGGGCGGTCCCGGGCCCGCAGGACCCCCGTCCATCGTCCTCCTCGGGCCGCCGATCGGGAATCCCGCACACCACTCTGACTGCCATCATGTTCCGCGATGACTGCGCTACGCTCGGGCGTGTGTACGAGCCGACGCAGCTGCGCACCTTTCTGGCGGTCGCCCAGACGCTGAGCTTCACGCAGGCGGCCCGGCGGCTGGGGCTGCGCCAGTCCACGGTCAGCCAGCATGTGCGCCGGCTGGAGGACGCGGCCGGCCGGCAGCTGTTCTCCCGGGACACCCACTCGGTGGAGCTGACCGAGGACGGCGAGGCGATGCTGGGGTTCGCCCGGCGGATCCTGGAGGTGCACGAGCAGGCGACGGCGTTCTTCACCGGCACGCGCGTGCGTGGCCGGCTGCGGTTCGGCGCCTCGGAGGACTTCGTCCTGACCCGGCTGCCGGAGATCCTGGAGGGCTTCCGCTACGACCATCCAGAGGTCGACCTGGAGCTGACCGTGGAGCTGTCCGGCACCCTGCACGAGCAGCTGGCGGCCGGGAAGCTCGACCTGGTGCTGGCCAAGCGGCGCCCCGAGGACCCCCGCGGCGAGCTGGTCTGGCGCGACGACCTGGTGTGGATCGGCGCCGAGCGGCTGCGCCTGGACGCGGACCGGCCTGTTCCGCTGATCGTGTACCCACCGCCGGGCATCACCCGGGCCCGCGCGCTGGAGGTGCTGGAGGGCCAGGGCCGCCCGTGGCGGATCGTGTGCACGAGCGGCAGCCTCAACGGGCTGATCGCGGCGGCCCGGGCGGGTCTCGGGGTGATGGCCCACTCCCGGCGGCTGATCCCGCCGGGCCTGTTCCGGCTGCCCGACCGGGCCGGCCTGCCGGACCTCGGCAAGGTCGACTTCGTCCTCGTCCACGGCCACCGCCGGGGCCCGGCCGAGGGCGCGGCGAACGCGCTGGCTGCGGCGGTCCTGGCGGGCGGCGAACGGCTGCGGCGCAGCAGCGGCTGACCCGGCCCGCGCTCACCGCGCCGGCCGGTACGTCAGCTGCTTCACCCGGCGCAGGAACGGCGTCGCCTCCACGTGCTGGACCCCGTCCAGGTGGCCCAGGGGGCCGCTCAGGTAGGCGTACAGGGCCGCGGTGTCGCGGACGACGGCGGTGACGACGATGTGGGAGGGGCCGGCCGTGGCGGAGGCGAAGGCGATCTCGTCGTGGCCGGCGAGGGTCCGGCCGACGGAGTCCAGGGCGCCTGGGGCCGTGGTGATCCACAGGATGGCCGCCTTGGGGTAGCCGAGGATCTCGGAGTTGTACTCGATGTCGACGTAGACCGCGCCGGAGGCGATCAGTGCGGACAGGCGGCGCTTGATCGCGGACTCGGAGCGGCCGGTGGCGCGCTGGAGTTCGGGGTAGGTGGCGCGGCCGTCGCGTTCGAGGACGGCGAGCAGCGGGGCGTCCTCGGGTTCCACGCGGGCCGGACCGGGCTCGGGCAGGTCGGGGCGGAGCGCGGCGATCTGCTCGGCGTCGAGCGCCCGGAACTTGGGCAGCCAGCCGACCGGGCCGCCGTAGAAGCGGTGCAGGAGCTGCAGGGCCCGGATCTCGACGACGCTCGGGGTGCGCGGCAGCTTGCCGAGCAGGAGGTCGTCGTGCTCGCCGGGGTTGCGCGGCCGGGTGATGCAGGCGATCTCGGTGCCGCCGGAGGCCAGCCCGATCCAGTAGGTGTCCGGGCGCTTGGCGAGCGCGTCGGCGATGACGGTGGCGCCGTCGGGCGCACAGCGCAGCCGCAGCATCCACTGGTCCTGGCCGAGGCGTACGGCGTCCCGGAGGACGACGACCCGCAGGCCGCCCTCGGCGCACAGGCGGCGGTAGCGGCGGGCGATCGTCTGGTCGGAGACGCCGAGGACGGCGGCGATCCGGCTGAAGGGGGCCCGGCCGTCGATCTCCAGGGCGGAGAGCAGCTGGAGGTCCAGCAGATCGAAGGTGTCGGATTCCATCCGCAGCATGCTCTCCCCCGTCGGATTCCGTCGCGTGCGGCGTTCTGAGACGTCCGATCGGCCGCCCCCTGGTCATCGTACGCAGCGATACGCAGTCCGTTCGTACAGGGGAGTTGAGGACATGCGGAGCTGGGGGACGCTCACGGCCGTGTGCCTGGGCACATTCATGCTGTTGCTGGACGTGACCATCGTGGTGGTGGCGCTGCCGGACATGGCGGGTGCGCTGCACGCGTCGCTGGGCGATCTGCAGTGGGTGGTCGACGGGTACGCGCTGGCGCTCGCCGCGCTGCTGCTCGGGGTGGGTGCTGCGGCCGACATCCTGGGGCGGCGCCGGGTGTACCTGGCCGGGGTGGTGCTGTTCGCGGTGGCCAGTCTGCTGTGCGGGCTGGCGTCCGGGCCGGGGATGCTGGTGGCGGCGCGGGCGCTGCAGGGTATCGGCGGCGCGGCGATGTTCGCCACGACCCTGCCGTTGCTGGGCTCCGTCTACCAGGGGCGGCAGCGTTCCGCCGCGCTCGGTGTGTGGGGTGCGGTCAGCGGCGGGGCCGCGGCGGTGGGGCCGGTGCTGGGCGGGTTGATCGCGGAGGGTCCGGGCTGGCGGTGGATCTTCTATGTGAACCTGCCGGTGTCCGTCGTGGCGGTGTGGCTGGCGCTGCGGACCGTTCCCGAGTCGCGCGGGCCGCGCGGGATGAGCGTCGACTGGGCGGGTACGGCGGCCTTCGCGCTGTTCGCGGGCGGTGCGACGTACGGGGTCGTGCGCGCCGGTGAGGACGGCTGGACAGAGCCCGCCGCGCTGGCCGCGTTGGCGGCGGCCGCACTGGCCCTGGTGGTGTTCGTGCTGGTGGAGCGGCGGGTGGCGCATCCGCTGCTGGATCTGTCGCTGCTGCGCCGGCCGGCGTTCGTCGGGGCGATGCTGGGCTCGTTCGCCTTCAACGGGGTGGCCTTCGGCGGGATCGCCTATCTGTCGATCTGGATGCAGACGCTGCTCGGGATGTCGCCGGTGCGCGGCGGGCTGACGCTGCTGCCGATGACGGCGGTCTCCATGGTGGTCGCGGTGCTGGTGGGGCGGCTGCTGCACGGGGTGCCGGCCTGGCTGACGGTCGGCGGCGGGCTGCTGCTGATCTCCTCGGGCGTCCTGTGCGAGGCGGTGCTGGACGCGGGCTCGGACTGGACGGCGCTGGTGCCCGGGTTCGTGCTGGTCGGGGTCGGCACCGGGTTCGTGGCGCCGACGGTGGCCGGGGCGGCGCTGGCGGCCGTGCCGGCGGAGCGGTCCGGGATGGCGGGCGGCGCGGTGAACACGGTGCGGCAGCTGGGGTACGCGCTCGCGGTGGCCGTCTTCGGCACCGTCCTCACCTCGCGGATGACCGGCCGGCTGCCCGGCGACGCGGCCCACGCGCTGGCCGGCGGCGGTGCCGGGGCGCTGCGCGGCGAGTTCCCCGAGCACACCCTGCGGGCCGCGTTCGCCTCGGGCCTGAACGGCGCGCTGGTGGTGGCCGGCCTGGCCGGGATGACCGCGGGCGCCCTGGTCCTGGCCCTCGTACGGGCGGGCCGCCCGACACCCCCGAAGACCACCGACACCGCACCGGAGAAGACGCCGACACGGGTCCCCGGCTGACGGAAAACGGCCGGGACCAGGAGCGACGGGCCCGGCGAAAGCGCGACTCGGCGGGGCCGGCGGGGCGGGTGGGCCGGTCGTGCCGGGGGGCCTGGCGGGGCCGGGGGCCGTGGCCGGGCCGGGGGCCATGGCCGGGCCGGGGGCCATGGCCGAGCCGGGGGGGGTCGGCCCGACCGCGGGCCCGGCCCACCGGCACGACCGGCAGGAGCGGCGGGAGCGCGGCGCGTCGGGGCGGGTGGGCAGGATCGGCACAACCGCCACGACCCGCACGACCGGACCGGTAGGACGGCACGACCCGCAGGGACTGGCAGGGACCGGCAGGAGCTACGAGAGCGGCGGTAGCCACGGGAGCCGGGGGACCGACGGACGGCAGGAGCCGCAAGAGCGGCTGTAGCGACGGCAGCGGTGGTAGCCGCGGGAGCGGTGTTCGGGGTGGGGGCGGAGCGGCGGCTTCGTGGGCCGCCCCGCGGCCGTGGGCGCGGTAATCGGTGCGTACAGATTCGGTGGAGATTACGGTACCGAAACTTACTGACCCGTCAGTATTGTGTCCGGCCCTTCCCCATGTGCGGGCATTTCACGGTCGGAGCCCGGGGAAAACGTGAGGTTTGCTCGGTTTCCGCCCCCCTCCCGCACACCGTCCGCGTGGGGTAGCTTTCACCGCGCTGCAGGGGACGTGGACCAACGTCACTGAGGCGCGAGACACGGGGAGCGAGGTTGCACGAGTACTCCAACCCTCCGCTGGCGTCGCCGCCGCCGGCGGGCGGTCTGGCCGACGTCGTCTTCGATCATGCCCAGACCGATCCGCTGCATGTCGCGCTCGGCCGCAAGGACGACTCCGGGCAGTGGCGGGACGTCACCGCCGCCGAGTTCCGCGACGAGGTCCTCGCCCTCGCCAAGGGCCTGCTCGCCCGCGGCATCCGCTTCGGCGACCGGGTCGCGATCATGTCCCGCACCCGCTACGAGTGGACCCTGTTCGACTTCGCCCTGTGGACCGTCGGCGCCCAGGTGGTGCCCATCTACCCCACCTCCTCGGCCGAGCAGTGCTTCTGGATGCTCTACGACGCCGAGGTGTCCGCGGCGATCGTGGAGCACGAGGACCACGCGATGACCATCGCCACCGTCATCGACCGGCTGCCGCAGCTGCGCCAGCTGTGGCAGCTGGACGCCGGCTGTGTGCAGGAGCTGTACGACGCCGGGGCACACCTGGACGACGACCTGGTCCACCGGCACCGGCAGGCGGTCACCCCGGACTCGGTCGCCACCGTCATCTACACCTCGGGCACCACCGGCCGCCCCAAGGGCTGTGTGATCTCCCACGGCAACTTCATGTTCGAGGCGGACACGGTGATCCAGCGGTGGGAGCCGGTGTTCCACTCGAAGCGGGGCGACGAGGCGTCCACGCTGCTGTTCCTGCCGCTGGCACACGTCTTCGGGCGGATGGTGGAGGTCGCCGCGATCCGCGGCCGGGTCCGCTTCGGGCACCAGCCGCAGCTGCACGCCGCCGCCCTGCTGCCCGATCTGGCCGCGTTCAAGCCGACGTTCATCCTCGCGGTGCCCTACATCTTCGAGAAGGTGTTCAACGCGGCCCGCCGCAAGGCCGAGAAGGACGGCAAGTCGGGTCCGTTCGAGAAGGCCGTCGACATCGCCGTGAAGTACGCGGAGGCGGTCGAGGCGAAGGCGTGGGGCATCGGGCCCGGCCCGTCGGCGGGGCTGCGCATGCAGCACCAGCTCTTCGACAAGCTGGTGTACGCGAAGGTCCGCGCCGCGATGGGCGGCCGTATCCGCAACGCGATGTCCGGCGGCTCGGCGATGGACCGCCGGCTCGGACTGTTCTTCGCGGGCGCCGGGGTGCAGATCTACGAGGGCTACGGCCTGACCGAGTCGACGGCCGCGGCGACCGCCAACCCTCCCGAGCGCACCCGCTACGGCACGGTCGGCCAGGCCATCCCGGGCGTGACCGTGCACATCGCCGACGACGGCGAGATCTGGCTGCACGGCGGCAACGTCTTCCAGGGCTACCTCAACAACCCGAAGGCCACCGACGAGACCCTGCACGACGGCTGGCTCGCCACCGGCGACCTGGGCTCGCTGGACGAGGACGGCTATCTGACCATCACCGGCCGCAAGAAGGAGATCCTGGTGACCTCCGGCGGCAAGAGCGTCTCCCCGGGCGTGCTGGAGGAGCGGGTCCGCGAACACCCGCTGGTCAACCAGTGCATCGTGGTCGGCAACGACCGCCCCTACATCGCCGCCCTGGTCACCCTGGACCAGGAGGCGGTCGAGCACTGGCTCCAGATGCGCGCCAAGCCGAAGCTGACCCCGGCCCAGCTGGTCCGCGACCCGGACCTGGAGACGGAGGTGCGGCGGGCGGTGGTCGCCGCCAACACCCTCGTCTCGCAGGCCGAGTCGATCCGCACCTTCCGTATCCTGGCCCAGCCGTTCACCGAGGAACACGGCCTGCTGACCCCGTCGCTGAAGCTGAAGCGGAAGGCGATCGAGAAGGCGTACGTCAACGAGGTCGACGCGCTGTACCAGGCCTGATTCCCCGATCAGGAATGCGGAGCGGCCCGTGATCGTTGACGATGGGAGTACCACCTGTCCGCAACCGAAGGATCAAGAGGCTCGTGAGCAGCAAGGTCCCCCCGATCATCCTCAACAACGGCGTCGAGATGCCCCAGCTGGGCTTCGGCGTCTGGCAGGTGCCGGACGACGAGGCCGAGCAGGCCGTCGCCACGGCGCTGGAGGCCGGGTACCGCAGCATCGACACCGCTGCGATCTACGGCAACGAAGAGGGCACCGGCAAGGCCATCGCCGCCTCCGGCCTGCCCCGCGAGGACATCTTCGTCACCACCAAGCTCTGGAACAGCGACCAGGGGTACGACTCCACGCTGCGCGCCTTCGACGCGTCGCTGGAGAAGCTCCGGCTCGACCACATCGACCTGTATCTGATCCACTGGCCGCTGCCGTCCCGGGGCAAGTACTCCGACACCTACAAGGCGTTGGAGAAGCTGCACGCCGACGGCCGTGTCCGCGCCATCGGCGTCTCCAACTTCCTTCCCGAGCACCTGCGCCGGCTGCTCGCCGAGACCTCGGTCATCCCGGCGGTCAACCAGATCGAGCTGCACCCGCACCTGCAGCAGCACGCGGCGCGCGAGTTCCACGCGGAGCAGGGCATCAGGACCGAGGCCTGGTCCCCGCTCGGCCAGGGCAAGGGCCTGCTGGAGGTGCCGGCGATCGTCGCGATCGCGCAGAAGCACAACCGCACCCCGGCCCAGGTCGTGCTGCGCTGGCACATCCAGCTCGGCAACATCGTGATCCCGAAGTCCGTGACGCCGTCCCGGATCAAGGAGAACATCGAGGTGTTCGACTTCAGCCTGGACACCGAGGACCTCGCGGCGATCAGCGCGCTGAACGAGGACCGGCGCCTGGGCCCGGACCCCGCCACCTTCGACATGGGCTGACCCCCGGACGCGGCCGTGCACCCCGTGCGACAGCGGGGCGCACGGCCGTGTGCCGTCCGGACCCGCGGACGCGCGGCGACCCGGCGGTCGGTTCAGTCGAACCGCACGTCCGCGTACACCACCTCGAACTCCTCCAGAGCGACCACGTCCACGTGCGCCTTCGCCGTCGCCTCGTGGCGCACAGCGGCCACGGCCGCGCGTGAGGCGGCCAGTGAGGCGCGGTCGACGAACAGGGCGTCGGCCACGGCCCGCCCGCGCTCGCGGTCGATCAGCAGGGACACCCGGGCCAGCCCCGGCAGCGACTCGGCCCGCGGCACCACCGTGGCCCGGAACGTGTCGATGACCAGGTCCGCGTCGCGCGGGTCGAACTCCATCCTGGTGGCGCGCAGTCCGCCGCCCTGTTGCGGAGCCCTGACCTGGTGGAGCACCGCGGCCTCGTAGTTGGCGACCGACACCGTGCCCGCGAACGGCTCCAGGAGCGCCCCGCGCCGCTCGCGCATCACCTCGTCGCTGTTCCGCCGGGCCTCCTCGGCCTCCCACCAGCTCACCGCGAGGAGCTTGCCGAGTTCCCGGTCCGCGAAGACGCCCGCGCCGCGATATCCGGGGCGTTCCTCCAGCAGGTCCCGCCCCTCGCTGTTCAGCGACCGGACGGCCGTGTCGAGCAGCGCCGGATCACCGGTCGCGTACACCGCGCGTACGAACATGAGCCTCGCCTCCGGGGGACTGTGATCACAGACAGCACCGGATCGATGCGACATATCCGGCCCATCCGGACACCAGTCCATCCAGTCTGTCCGGCGACCAGAATCACCGCAATACGCACGGCTTTCAGCCGTTCGCAACCCAAGGCTTGACGGGGGCATGCCTACGGGGCAGCGTGTACGCCACCCGGTAAGGAAACTTTCCTAACAGAAGGGTGTCCCCCACATGCGCCTTCGAACCCTGTCCCTCGCCGCGGCCTCCGGTACCGCGCTGCTCGCCGCCGGACTCCTCCCCGCCCACGCCTCCGCCGCCACCTCCCCCAAGTCCACGCAGGAGGGCTCGGTCAGCGCGGCCGACCTGCTGGCCAAGGTGACGTCCTGTTCGCAGATCTCCAACGGCAAGTACAAGACCGACGACGAGACCTCGGCCACGGTCCCCGTGTGCGGCAAGAACGGCGCGGTGTTCTGGAAGGCCGACATGGACATCGACTGCGACGGCCAGCGCACCACCAACTGCAACGAGAACCGCGACCCCTGGTACCAGGACGACACCGCCTTCCACCAGTCCGACGGCAAGCCGCTGAAGGCCGAGTCCCTGCCGTACGTCGTGGTGCCCAGCTCCAGCAGCATCTGGAACTACGCGGGCGCCGGCATCAAGGGCGGCGGGGTGGTCGCCGTCATCTACAACAACAAGGTCGAGTACGCCGTCGTCGGCGACACCGGCCCCACGAAGATCATCGGCGAGGCCTCGTACGCCACCGCCAAGGCGCTCGGCATCGACCCCGACCCGGCCACCGGCGGGGTCGACTCCGGCGTGACGTACATCCTGTTCAAGAACTCCAAGGCCTCCCCCATCGAGAGCCACAGCGCGGCCCTCTCCCTCGGGGACCAGCTGGCCAAGCAGTTCATCGCCAGTAACTGAGCGTCGGACTACGTCAGTTGGGCTGGCCCAGCGGACGGATGACGACGGTGTTGACATCGACCCCGGCCGGCTGCCGGATCGCCCAGACCACCGAGTCCGCGATCTGGTCCGCGGTCAGGAGATGCCCCGGGGGCAGGCTGCCGTAGCTGTCCCAGAAGGGCGTCTCCACCCGGCCGGGGGCGATCAGCGTGACGCCGACGCCGAAATCCGTGACCTGCCGCCGGGTGTTCTCGGCGAGACCGGTCACCGCCCACTTGGTGGCGCCGTAGATGTTGCCCGGGGCGTTCACGAACCCGGCGACGCTGCCGACGAGGACGATCCGGCCGCCGGTCTCCTTCAGCGCGTCGACGGAGGCGCGGATGAGCAGTGCGGGACCGAGGACGTTGGTGAGGACCATCTCGGTCCAGCCGGACGGGTCGCCCTCGGCGACGGTGTCGTGGGTGGCGAAGCCGGCGTTGGCGACGACGGTGTCCAGCCGGCCGTACGCCTTGAGCGTGAGGTCGACCGCGTTCTGGATGTCGTCGTACGACGACGCGTTGCCGGCGACCGTCAGCAGCCCGTCCGGATCGCCCAGTCCCTCGGCGAACTCCCGCAGCCGCCGCTCTCCGCGCCCGGTCACGGTGACCCGGTGTCCGGCGTCCAGCAGCTGCCGCGCCACCGCGGCGCCGATTCCGCTGCCCCCGCCGGTGATGAGCGCGACCGGTGCGTCGTTCGTGGCCATGCGTGGTCCCCCTTGTGTCTCGATGAACGCCCCGGAGTCCATCATTTGGAGAGCGCTCCAAGTCAAGCCCTGTCGCAGGTCCTTCGGTACGACACGGCGGGGAGGAGGCGGCGCCATTCGGCGGCGGTGAGGCCGCCGTTCGCCCGTGCGCACACCGTGGCCGTCGCGCCCTTCGGCGCCAACGGGGCGGCCCGCTCGCCGAGATGGCCGGTTGCCAGATGCAACTCGGCGCCGTCCGCGCCGAACCCGACCGCGAGTACGGGTCCGTCGCCGGCCGGGACGGTCGCGGGTGCGAGGCGTGGCCGCGCGGTTTCCCACACCTGCACCGATCCGCCGGCCCCGCTCGCCGCGAACAGCGAGCCGTCCCGGGAGAATCCCAGCGCGGGCCGGTCGAGGCCGCCGCCCGTGGCGCGCAGTACGGCGAGCCGCTGCCGGGTGCGGGGGTCCCAGAGCGTGAGCCGGCCCTGGGCGTCGGCCACGGCGAGCCGGCTGCCGTCGGGGCTGAAGGCGCCCGCGACGAGGATGTCCTCGCCGGTGACGGCCGGGCGTTCCTCGCCCGTGCCGAGGTCGGCGAGATTGCCCTCGTGGGTGAGGGCGTACCGGCCCGCCGCGTCGACCGCGACCGCCTCGGATCCGCGCACGGTCGCCCCGCGGGGCCGGGCGGGCCTGCCGTCGAGCCCGAAGGCGGCCCGGCGCACCGCCCGGGTCCGCCAGCTCCGGCCGGTCAGACCGTGCAGGGACAGGGTGTGGACGACGCTGGTCCGGCCGTTCTCCAGGTAGCGCAGGACGCCGTCCGCCGCGTCGAGGCGCAGCTCGCCGATCCCGCGCCCGTCCACGGGCAGGGTGAGCAGCGGTGCGCGAGGGCCGTCGTCCGCGGGGGCCGGGAGGTCCGTGCGCCACAGGGCCACGGAGCCCGGGGTCCAGGAGAGGGCGTAGCGGCCGTCCAACACCATCTGGTGGGCGCCGCCCGCGACGGGGAGCCGCGGCCGTTCCCGGCCGGTGGTGAAGTCCCAGGTCACCAGGCCGGTGTCGGTGGCGGTCGCGACAGCTGTGCGGTCGGGTGTGAAGGTGAGCCGGTCGCCCCGGCACAGGAGCCGTTCGGTGGCGGGCGGTGTCCGCGTACGCAGGAGGCGGCCGGCGGTGAGGTCGAGGACCCGCAGTCGCCGCTGATCGTCCCCGCACCAGGCGACATACCGGTCGTCCGGGCTCAGTTCGGGAAGCGGTCCGTCGTCCTCGCCGCGCGTGTACCGGGCGCGCGGCGTTCCGCGGCGCACGTCCCACAGTTCGAGGACGGCGTGGTCGCCGGCGAGCCGCCGTACCAGGAGCGTACGGCCGCTCGGGCCGAACGCGGCGTCGGTGTCCCGCCACGGCCCGGTCGGGAGCCGGCGGGTGGTGCCGTCCGCCAGGGTCACGACCAGCGTGCCGCCGTGCCGGTGGTCCCGGTACGCGAGCAGCCGGCCGTCCGCGCTGACGTCCATGACGCCCTGCGACAGCCCGGGGCGTTCGAGGGAGCGCAGCCGCCGGTGCGTGCGCACGTCCCACTGCACCGCCCTGCCGTGCGCCACCGTCGTCAGCAGGCGGCCGTCGGTGCTGAGCCAGGACGGCGCGTTGAGCGCCCGGCCGCCCTCCTCCGGCGCGGTGAACACGTCCCGCTCGCTCTGCGCGGCGGCCGTCCGCAGCGCCTGACGGGTCTCGGGCAGGTCGGCGATGCGCCAGGCGGCCAGCGCCAGGCGCATCGCGGTGCGCGGGTCGGAGGCCCGCAGGGTGCCGGCGAGCACGGCGACCCGGCGGGCCTCGGCCTCGTCGCGCTGCCGGGCGCTGACCCCGCTCTGCCGCCAGGCGACCGCGCCGGTGGCCAGGGCCAGACAGAGCAGGGCCGCGAGGCCGGCGGTCAGGCCGCGCAGCCGCCGTGCGGTGCGGGCGGCGCGGCGCCGGCCGCCTTCGTAGGCCTCCACGCTCGCCGTCAGGAAGTCCCGCTCCAGCTGGTTCAGCTCCCCTGATCCGGCTCGCCCGTGGAACAGCTCGCGGGCCTCGGCCAGGCGCACGCCCCGGTAGAGCGCGCCCGTGTCGCGGTCCAGCTCCCGCCAGGTGCGGGCGGCTTCGGTGAGGCGGCGGTGGGCGCGCAGCCGTTCGCGGTCGGTGTCGATCCAGCCGCGCAGCCGGGGCCAGGCGTCGAGCAGGGCCTCGTGGGCGAGGTCGACCGTGCTGCCGTCGACGGTCAGCAGGCGGGCCCGGACCAGCCGTTCGAGGACGCGGGCCGTGGTGCTGCCGGTGCCGAGTTCGGCGCGGTCGACGGGGCGGCGGGTGTCCTCGGTGCCGTCGCCGGGGTGGACCAGGCGCAGCAGCAGGGCGCGGACGGCGGCGGCCTCGGCGGGTGTGCAGCGGCCGTAGAGGTCCTCGGCGGTGTGGGCGACGGCGCCCCGCACTCCTCCGACGGCCTGGTAGGCGGCGAGGGTGAGGGTCTTGGCGGAGCGGCGGCGCCAGACCTCGCGCAACGCGTGCGCCATGAGCGGCAGCCCGCCGGGCTCGCCCGCGACGTCCGCCACGATCCGTGCGGTCAGGGCGCGTTCGACGACGACCCGGTGTGCGGCGGCGGGCCGTACGACCGCCTCCCGCAGCTGTCGCGGGGACATCGGGCCGAGCAGGAGCGTGGAGTCGCCGAGGGCCCGGGCCAGTTCGGCGTGGTCGGCGCAGCGGCCGTAGAAGTCGGCGCGCACGGCCAGGACGACGCGCAGCCGGGACGCGGGGTCGAGCGCGGTGAGCAGCCGGCCGAGGAACCGCTCCCGTTCGGCCGGGTCGGCGCAGAGCGCGAAGAGTTCCTCGAACTGGTCGACGACGAGGAGGGTGTCGCCCGGGCCGGCGTGCGGGGTGAACAGGGGGGTGTGGGTCGCCGGACGGGGGCCGGGGGTGAGGACGCGGATCGCGGCGGGCCGCGCGCCGGGGTCGGTGGTCTCGCGCAGCGCGGGGATCAACCCGGCCCGCAGCAGGGACGACTTGCCGCTGCCGGAGGCGCCGACGACCGCGCACAGCCGGGTGCGGCCGATCCGGTCGGCGAGTTCGGCGACCAGGTCGGCGCGGCCGTGGAAGTGGTCCCGGTCGGCGGTGCCGAACCGGGCGAGTCCCGGATACGGGCCGCCGGTCCCGTCCTCGGGGGCCGGGGTGCCCGCGGTGGCCTCGGTGGCCTCGCGCCAGCGCCGCTCCCACTCCGCCGTGTCACCGCCGCACGCGGTGACGTACGCGCGCAGCACGGGCAGGGTCGGCAGCCGCTCCCCGGCCGCGGCGGCGGACAGCGTGGGCCCGGAGTAGCCGGCCCGCGCCGCCATCGCGCGGTAGGTCGGAGTGCCCGCCTCGTCGCGCAGCTTGCGCAGCTCGTACGCGAACCGTTGCACCGTGCCCGCCCCCGGATCCAGCGGCTTCTCCCGGCGCCCCATGTGCGTCTCCCCCGTCGACAGCGACCGTCCTCCACGCTAACAACGCCGGTACGGGAATTGATGGGTGAGCCCGTCCGGGGCTGCCCATCAATCCGCCGCCGCGTGGACTCGTCGGTGCACACCGGCGCGGCCCTCCTGCCGAGGGCGCGCCCTTCCCCCGCGCACCGGAGCCTGCCATCGCCACCCTCCACGCCGCCGCGAAGACCCCGCGCCCGCCCACCGCACCGGCCGCCGGCCACCCGGCCCGCTCCCCCGTCCTCGTTCCTGTCGCGCTCGCGCTCGCCCTGGGCCTGTGGGGCGTGCGGCGGGGCGGCAGCCTGTGGCGGGACGAGGCGGTGACCTGTGACATGGCGCGGCGCTCGCTGCCCGAGCTGGGCCGCACGCTGGAGCACGCCGACGCCGTGCACGGCCTGTACTACCTGCTGATGCACGGCCTGTTCCGCGTCTTCGGCGCGGCCGACCCGCTGCTGGTGCTGCGGCTGCCGTCGGTGCTGGCGACCGCGGTGACGGCCGGCACGCTGGCGCTGCTCGGGACGCGGCTCGCGGGGCCGCGGGCGGGGCTGCTGGCCGGGGTGGTGTTCGCGCTGCTGCCGCCGGTGCAGCGGTACGCCCAGGAAGGCCGGTCGTACGCCGTCGTCTGCGCGCTGGTGACCTGGGCGACGTACCTGCTCGTCCGGGCCGTGCGGGTACGGACCGGGCGGGCCTGGGCGGCCTATGCCGCGGTCTCGCTGGCCGCGTGTCTGCTGCACGAGTTCGCGGTGCTGGCGCCGGCCGCGCACGCCGTGGCGGTGCCGCGCGGGGACCGGCGCGCCTGGGCGGTGGCCGCCGGTGCGGTCGTGGCCGGCGTGGCACCGCTGGCCGTGTGCAGCATGCGGCAGTCGGAGCAGGTGGCCTGGATCGGCGGGCCCGGCGCCGGGGCGCTGCTGGGGTACGCGGGGGTCGCGCTGCTCGGCGCGGCCTGCGCCACGCTCCTGCCACGGCGGCGCCGGCCCGGCCGGGTGGACCTGGTGCCGCTCGCGCTGCCGCTGTTCGTGCTGCCCGGGCTGCTGCTGATGCTGGTGTCCCTGGTCAAGCCGCTGTACGTCGACCGGTACGTGCTGTACGGCCAGACCGGGACCGCCCTGCTGGCCGGTGCGGCCCTGGACCGGCTGCTCGGGGCGGGGTGCCGGGTCCGGGCCGGGGCGCTGCTGGCCGCCGCGACCACGGTGGCGGCCCTGCTGCCGGTCAGCCTGCACCTGCGCACGCCGGCCGGCCGCCTGGACGACGTCACGGCGGTCGCCGCCGCCGTCCGCACGGCGGGCCGGGGCGCGGACGGGGTGCTGTACCTGCCCGGCCGGCGGCGCGTGTGGTCCCTCGTCGCCCCGGACTCTGTGGCCGGGCTGCGCGACCTCGCCCTGGCCCGCGGCCCGGCCGACTCGGCCACCCTCTACGGCGTGGAGGCGGCCCCGTCGGTCGTCCGCGCCCGTCTCCTCACCGCGCACCGGGTCGTCGTCCTGCGCGATCCGGCGGGCGAGCCGCCGGTCACGGACCCGCGGGACACGGTGAAGCAGCGGATCCTCACCGCATCCTTCGAGGAGTGCGCGACGCGGACAGTGCGGGGCGCGCGGGTGAGTGTGTACGCGCGGCCGGGGAGGTGCTGAACCACGCGACCGGACCGGCCGGGACACCGCCCGTCACAGACCCGCCGAACGCGGTGAAGCAGCGGATCCTCACCGCGTCCTACGAGGAATGCGCGACGCGGACGGTGCGGGGCGCGCGGGTGAGTGTGTACGCGCGGCCGGGGAGGTGCTGAGCCGGGCGGGACGGACCGGACGGGAGGCGGCCGGGCTGCGCGGGACGGATCGGCCGGGACGCCGCCGGGCTCCGCACGAAGGACCAACCCGCCCGACCGGTCCCGGACTGCGCGCGACGCACCGGCCGGGGCACCTGAAACCACCGCGGACGCGCGAGCCGGGACTGAGCGGCGCGGGTCGAACCGGTCGGAGCGCCGCTGAGCTACGTGGTTCGGGCCGGGCGGGCCGGCGCCGGGCTATGCGGGGCGCACCGCCGTGTGCACCGTGTACGCCCCCAGCACGAACACGTCCGGCCGTACGTGGACGCTCGCCGGGTCGGCGGGGTCGAGGAGGCGGTCGAGGGTGGCGCGGTCGTCGGCGTCCAGGGCGTCGGCGAGGCCCTCGCGGACGCGGGACAGGTGGGCGGCGACGTAGGCGCGGGCCCGGTCGCCGGCCGGGGCGGGCAGGTCGAGGAGGAAGGTGCGGGTGCGGGTGTGCTTGAGGCCGGCGGCGGTCAGCAGGGCGGGCCAGTCCTCGGTCTCGGCGACGGAGCCCGGCAGGTCGGCGCGCATCCGGGCGAACCAGTCCTCCTCCAGCGCGTCCAGCCGCGCCTGCAGTCCGGGGCGGCCGATGCCGATGTCGCGGGGCAGGAAGCGGGAGGGCAGACCGCCTTCGAGGAGGGCCAGCGTGCCGCCGGAGGCGAGCCGCCGGGCGAACGCGGCGAGCGCGGCCCGCTGGTCGCCGAGGTGGTGCAGGCTGCGGCTGGCCCACAGCAGGTCGGCCGGGTACTCCAACTCGTCCAGTGCCTCGGGCAGTTCGCCGGCGACGGTGTCGAACCGGTCGGCGACGCCCTGGCGGGCGGCCCGGGCGCGGGCGCGCTCCAGCAGCGGCGCGGTGCTGTCGACGGCGACGACCCGGGCCCCGGGGAACACCTCGGCGAACAGGCAGGAGACGACGCCGGGCCCGCTGCCCGCGTCCACGATCAGCCCCGGCTCGGTCACCTCCTTCGCGAGCCACGCCATGGCCCGCTCGTAGACGGGGGTGAACAGCTCCGCCTGCGACTCCAGCAGGGGACCCATCTCGTTCCAGTCGATGTCCGTGCCGTGCCCGTGCCCATGGCCGTGGCCGTGGCCGGTGTGCTGCTGGTCGTGCTGGTGGTGGTCGTGCGCCATGGTGGTCAGCCTCTCGTCCGGATGCCGACACAGCGTGCGACGGCACACCGGACGGAGGCCAGTTCTGTTGCCGACACGGCAAATCGGGATGCCGTTCCCGTTGGGTCCGCCGGGGCCCGGGGTGGTGGCACCGGGCCCCGGCGGGGTCACCGGGTCGTCAGGAAACCGGCGGGTAGGCGTTCTGCATCAGCTGCTGGAACTGGGCGGAGAACCAGTGTCCGGCCAGCGGCGCGTTCGGCAGGGCGCCGGACATGTTGTTGCCGTTGCGGGCGTTTCCGGTGTACGTCGGGTCGCACATCCGGTCGAAGCCCTTGCCCTCGTCGTTGTCGATGGCGGAGCTGGCTCCGTCCGACTCCCCCGGGGGCTTGACCCACACGTAGGCGTCGATCCCGGCCGCCGGGGCGGCGGTCGGCCGTTCACCGAGGCCGGCACCGCTCTGGTTGCACCAGTTGCCGACATGGACGCGCCGGTCGATGCGGCTGCCGTTGACGTAGTCGTCGACCGAGGTCAGCGGGCCCGGCTTGGTGGGCCGGGCGGAGCCGCCCCAGCCGTTGCGGGAGGTGTCGATCAGCATGCCGAGGCCGGAGCTGAAGCCGGCTGCGACGAGCTTGTCCCGCAGCGCCTGGGCGTAGGACTGCTCGTCCACGGACTGGTTCCAGTCCACCCACTTCGCCTGGCGCACCGTCTGCCCGTTGACGCTGTCGGTGACCTTGAAGTACGGCTCCTTGGTGGGGCCGTAGTTGGCGGTGTTGACGATGAAGCCCGTCACGTCGTTCACACTGGCGCCGTTGGCGGTGGCGACCTTGTAGAACTCCTGGACGGAGGGACCGAGGTTCGTGTCCCAGCCCAGCCAGCCGTGGTGGCCGGCGTCGATGTAGTTGTAGACGTTCGGGATGGCGCCGAGCTTGTCCAGGGCGTAGCTGACGCCCTTCTCGTAGTTGCCGTTGGTCTTCATGGTCACGCAGGCGTCGGTGGTGGTGTTGGTGCCGCCGGCGTTGGTGACCAGGTTGGGCAGCGAGTCCGGCTCGATGACGGTGGCGATCCGCAGGCCCGCGTACTTGCTGTCGGACAGGATCGACGCGATCGGGTCGATGTACTGCGTCTTGTACTTGCCGATGTCGTCCGGCCCGAGTTCCCCGTTGGAGGCGAGGGCGGCGCAGTCGCGGCCGGGCAGGTCGTAGATGACCAGCTGGACGACCAGCTCGCCGGAGCCCTTCTGCTTCAGCGCCTCGTCCAGGTGGGCGCGCAGACCCATGCCGCCGTTCACGCCGTTGATGGCGGCGATCCGGTCGAGCCAGACATAGGTGGGCTGGTTGGAGATGCGGCTGCCGCCCGGTTCGGCGGCGGCATGCGCCGACCACTCCGGGTTCACGTACACCTTGGCGCCGGAGTAGGGGTTGTCGGCCTTGTCGCCCGGTCCGGTCGGGTCGGGCGGGTCGGTGGGGCCGCCGCCGGAGTCGACGTTGCAGGTCACGCCGTCGAGGGTGAAGGTGGCCGGGATCGCGTTGGTGCCGCTGTAGGTGCCCTGGAAGCCGAAGCTGACCGAAGCGCCGGTTCCCAGGGTCCCGTTGTAGGACTCGTTGGCCGCGGTGACGGCGGCACCGCTCTGACTGATCTTCGCGTTCCAGCCGCTGGTGACCTTCTGGTTGCCGGCGTACGACCACTTCACCGACCAGCCCGACCTGGCGGCCGAGTTGTTGGTGACGGTCACGGCGGCGGTGAAGCCGGTGTCCCACTGGTTCTGCACCTTGTAGTCGACGGTGCAGGGGACGGCGGTGGCCGCGGCGGAGGCCGACTGGGTGGTGAGCGCCGCTCCGGAGCCCCCGGCGACCAGCGCCAGGGCGGCGAGCAGTGATGTTCGGGTACGACTCATGAGTGCGGGTTCCTTAGGTGTGCTGTCGGATCTACGGATTGAGGGCGCGCAGGTGGTCGCGCAGCCCGGCGCCGTACGCGGTGGGTGTGCCGTCGTAGGCGGAGATGAGGGACGGCCCGGACGAGCAGTCCCAGGTGTTCCAGGTCCAGCCCAGGTAGGACAGGTTCCGGTCGTCGAACCACTTCATGACCTGGTCCACGAACCCGTGCGAGCAGGTGTTCTCGCCGATCTCCCCGGCGACCAGGGGTACCTGGGCGGCGACCGGGGCGAGGGTGGAGTTCCAGCAGCTCTCGGTCGAGCAGGTGTTGAAGTTGTAGACGTGGTAGGCGGCGGCGAGATTGCCGGCCGGGTCGGTGGGCCTGTAGGTCAGCCACTGGCTCAGGTCGTTCGAGTACGCGAGCCCGCCGGCCATGATGACGTTCTTGGCGCCGGTGCCGCGTATGGCGTCGACGAGGTCCTGCATGCCGGCGACCTCGTAGGAGATGCCGGGGCAGGTGCCGCCGTCGCGCCAGCACTTCCAGGCGTCCGTGGTGCTGGAGGTCGCCCGGTCCGGGTAGGGCTCGTTGAACAGGTCGAACACGGCGGCCCGGTCGTCCTTGAAGGAGCTCGCCACCGACGCCCAGAACGAGGGCGCGTACTGCATGTCGGGCATCGGCTTCTGGCAGCTGGCGTGCACGTCGGAGCAGCCGGCCGAGTTCCCCGTGTACTGGCCGTAGGACCAGTGCAGGTCGAGGATCGGGGTCATGCCGTGCGCCTCGACCTTGGCCACCAGGTCCTTGACGGCGTTGACGTAGTTGGCGCCGGCGTACTCGGGCTTGATGTTGGACAGGCCCAGCCAGCACTCCTCGTTGAGCGGGATGCGGACCGCGCCCGCTTTCCAGTCGGCGATGGCCTTGATCGCCGCGTCGTCCACCGGGCCGTCCCAGATGCCGTAGCCCTGCACGCACATGAACTCGCCGCCGGACCGGTTGACGCCGAGCAGGCGGCGGGTCCTGCCGGAGGCGTCGGCGAGCTTGTTGCCGGAGACGTGCAGGGCGGGCGCGGTGCCGCCGGTCGGCGGCGGGTCCGTCGGCGGCGGGTCGGTCGGCTCGGAGTCGACGTTGCAGGTGGTGCCGTTGAGCTTGAACACGGCGGGCGCGGTGCCGCTCCCCGACCAGGAGGCGAGGAACCCCGCGCTGACGCTCGCGCCGGAGCCGAGCGTGCCGTTCCAGCTCTCGTTGGCCGCGGTCACGGTGGTGCCGGACTGGGACCACTTGGCGTTCCAGCCCTGGGTGACCTTCTGGCCGCCGGCGAAGTCGAACGTCAGCTTCCAACTGCTCAGGGCGGCCTGGTTGTTGGTGATCCTCACCGAACCCTGGAAGCCGCTGTCCCACTGGCTGGTGACGGAGTACTCCACCGTGCACGCGGGTGTGGCGCCCTGGGCCGAGACCACCGGGACGACCACGCTCGACACGAGCGCGACCGCACCGGCGGCGGATAAAAGTACTGAACGCGGGGGGTGTCGCATGAGCGACTCCTCACAGCTTGGCGCGCCGTGACGGACGCGTCGACTGAACGGAATCGCTCCCACTGGTGCGATGGAAGGTAGCGCCAAGTGGCCGGGATGCCCAGGGGAGTTGCTTGACTTTTCCTCAACTCGATCCGTCGAATCTTTTCGACTCTTCAAGTACCTTGACCGCTCCTTACCTCGTCCCCACTATGGGAGCGCTCCCACTGGTTCAAGCCTTGACTTCTCCCGAGCCGCAAGCCGCAAGGAGGAACCAGCACATGGATCCCGGACGAAAGCGCAGAGCCCTGCGGCGGTTGTGGACCGCGGTGGCCGCCGCGTTCGCCCTGCCGCTGTCGATGCTCGCCCCCGGCACCCCGGCCGCACACGCGGCCTCCGTGCAGTGCAGCGTCGACTACAGGACGAACGACTGGGGCTCCGGCTTCACCGCCGACCTCTCGATCACCAACCGTGGTACGGACACCATCGACGGCTGGACACTGACCTACGGCTACACGGGCAACCAGAAGCTGTCCAACGGCTGGAACGGCACCTGGTCCCAGTCCGGCCAGACGGTCACCGTGAAGAACGCCACGTACAACGGCACGATCGCCGCGGGTGCCGCCGTGTCCACCGGCGCCCAGTTCACCTACAGCGGCACCAACACCGCACCGACGTCGTTCGCCGTCAACGGCACGACCTGCGCCGGCGCCCACCAGCCGCCGGTGACCGTGCTGACCAGCCCGAGCGCGGGCGCGGTGTACACGCAAGGACAGGCGGTGCCGCTCGCGGCGACCGCGGCGGCGGCCGACAACGCGACCATCAGCAAGGTGGAGTTCTACGACGACACCACACTGCTGGGCACGGACACGAGCGCGCCGTACTCGCTCTCGGCCTCCAATTTGACCGTGGGCAGTCATTCTCTGGTGGCGAAGGCGTACGACAGCCTGGGCGCGTCCGCCGCGTCCACGCCGGTCGGCATCACCGTCGCCTCCGGGCCCGCCGTGGTCGCCTCGCCGACCCAACTGGGCGTCCAGCAGGGCAGGACGGGCACGTTCTCGGTGAAGCTGTCGACCCAGCCGAGCGCGAACGTGACCGTGGGTGTGACCCGGACGGACGGCAACACCGGCCTGTCGGTGACGGGCGGCTCCTCGCTGACCTTCACCCCGTCGAACTGGAACACCGCGCAGACGGTGACCGTCACGGCCGACGCCTCCGGCACCGGCAGCGCGACCTTCACCGCGTCGGCCACCGGCCACACCAAGGCGACGGTCACGGTCACCGAGCTGGCCGCGACCAAGGCGTACGACGCCCGCTTCCTTGACCTGTACGGGAAGATCACCAACCCGGCGAACGGCTACTTCTCCCCCGAGGGCATCCCGTACCACTCGGTGGAGACGCTGATCGTCGAGGCCCCCGACCAGGGCCACGAGACGACGTCGGAGGCGTACAGCTACCTTCTCTGGCTGCAGGCGATGTACGGCAAGGTCACCGGTGACTGGTCGAAGTTCAACGGCGCGTGGGACCTCATGGAGAAGTACATGATCCCCACGCACGCCGACCAGCCGACCAGCTCCTTCTACACCGCCTCCAAGCCGGCGACGTACGCGCCCGAGCTGGACACCCCGAACGAGTACCCGGCGAAGCTGGACACCGGGGTGTCGGTGGGCTCGGACCCGATCGCCGGCGAGCTGAAGTCGGCCTACGGCACGGACGACATCTACGGCATGCACTGGATCCAGGACGTGGACAACGTCTACGGCTACGGCAACGAGCCCGGCAAGTGCGAGGCCGGACCGACGGCCACCGGACCGTCGTACATCAACACCTTCCAGCGCGGAGCGCAGGAGTCCGTCTGGGAGACGGTCCCGCAGCCGACCTGCGACGCCTTCAAGTACGGCGGCAAGAACGGCTATCTGGACCTGTTCACCGGCGACTCCTCCTACGCCAAGCAGTGGAAGTACACCGACGCCCCGGACGCGGACGCGCGCGCGGTGCAGGCCGCGTACTGGGCCGACGTGTGGGCGAAGGCGCAGGGCAAGAGCGGTGACGTGTCCGCCACGGTCACCAAGGCCGCGAAGATGGGCGACTACCTGCGCTACTCGATGTACGACAAGTACTTCAAGAAGATCGGCAACTGTGCGGGGGCCTCGGCCTGCCCGGCCGGCACCGGCAAGGACGCCTCGCACTACCTGCTGTCCTGGTACTACGCCTGGGGCGGCGCCACCGACACCACCGCCGGCTGGGCCTGGCGGATCGGCTCCAGCCATGTCCACGGCGGCTACCAGAACCCCCTGGCCGCCTACGCGCTCAGCTCCTACGCCGACCTGAAGCCGAAGTCGGCGACGGGAGCGTCCGACTGGTCCACGTCGCTCAAGCGCCAGCTGGAGTTCTACCAGTGGCTCCAGTCGTCCGAGGGCGCCATCGCGGGCGGCGCGACCAACAGCTGGCAGGGCCGGTACGCGACCCCGCCGGCCGGTACCTCCACCTTCTACGGCATGTACTACGACTGGCAGCCCGTCTACCACGACCCGCCCTCCAACCAGTGGTTCGGGTTCCAGGCGTGGTCGATGGAGCGGGTCGCCGAGTACTACCAGCAGACCGGGAACGCCACGGCGAAGGCGATCCTCGACAAGTGGGTGAAGTGGGCGCTGTCCAAGACCACCATCAACCCGGACGGCACCTACCGGATCCCCTCCACCCTCCAGTGGTCGGGCCAGCCCGACACCTGGAACGCGTCGAGTCCCGGCTCCAACAGCGGACTGCACGTCACCGTCGCCGACTACACCGACGACGTCGGCGTGGCCGCGGCGTACGCCAAGACCCTGACGTACTACGCCGCCAAGTCCGGTGACGCCACCGCCAAGTCCACGGCGAAGGCACTGCTCGACGGCATGTGGAGCAACTACCAGGACAGCCTCGGCATCGCCGTCCCCGAGACCCGCACGGACTACAGCCGGTTCGGTGACAGCGTGTACGTGCCGAACGGCTGGACCGGCACCATGCCGAACGGCGACGCGATCAACTCCTCGGCCACGTTCTCCTCGCTGAGGTCCTTCTACAAGAGCGACCCCAACTGGTCGAAGATCGAGGCCTACCTGAAGGGCGGCGCCGCGCCCGTCTTCACGTACCACCGCTTCTGGGCCCAGGCGGACATCGCCATGGCCATGGGCTCGTACGCGGAGCTTCTCGAATAACCAGCCCCGCCAAGGCTCCGTGTACCGCGACGGGCGGCCCCCACCCGCACTGGGGGCCGCCCCGTCGTCGCGCGTTCCCCCGAGGAAGGAACCCCACCGTGCGAAGAACCCGTATCCTCACCGCCGTGCTGGCCCTCGCCGCCGGCCTGCTCGCCGGCACCCCGCCCGCACTGGCCACGGCCACACCGCAGGTGAGCCCGGCGGCGGACACGTACACCTGGAAGAACGCCCGGATCGACGGCGGCGGCTTCGTCCCCGGGATCGTGTTCAACCGTTCCGAGAAGAACCTGGTCTACGCCCGCACCGACATCGGCGGGGCCTACCGCTGGCAGGAGCCGACGAAGACCTGGACCCCGCTGCTGGACTCGGTCGGCTGGAACGAGTGGGGCCACACCGGAGTGGTGAGCCTCGCTTCCGACCCGGTCGCGCCGGACAAGGTGTACGCGGCCGTCGGGACGTACACCAACAGCTGGGACCCGACGAACGGCGCGGTGCTGCGCTCCGCCGACCGGGGCGCGAGCTGGCAGAAGGCCGACCTGCCGTTCAAGCTGGGCGGCAACATGCCCGGCCGGGGCATGGGCGAGCGGCTGGCGATCGACCCGAACAGGGACAGCGTGCTGTACCTGGGCGCGCCCAGCGGCAAGGGCCTGTGGCGGTCCACGGACTCCGGGGTGACCTGGTCGCAGGTGACGAGCTTCCCGAATCCCGGCAACTACCAGCAGGACCCGAGCGACACGAGCGGCTACGCCTCCGATAACCAGGGCATCGTCTGGGTCACCTTCGACGAGTCGACGGGCATGTCCGGGAGCGCGACGAAGACGATCTACGTGGGGGTCGCCGACAAGGACAACGCGGTGTACCGCTCCACGGACGCCGGCGCCACCTGGACCCGGCTGGCCGGGCAGCCGACGGGCTACCTGGCGCACAAGGGCGTCCTGGACGCCGAGAACGGCTTTCTCTACCTCGCCTACAGCGACAAGGGCGGGCCGTACGACGGCGGCAAGGGCCGGCTGTGGCGGTACGCGACGGCGACCGGTACCTGGACGGACATCAGCCCGGTCGCGGAGGCGGACACCAACTACGGCTTCTCCGGCCTGACGGTCGACCGCCGGCACCCGGGCACGGTGATGGCGACGGCGTCCAGCTCGTGGTGGCCGGACACCCAGTTCTTCCGCTCCACCGACAGCGGCGCCACCTGGACGAAGGCGTGGGACTACACGTCGTACCCGAACCGCTCGAACCGGTACACGATCGACGTGTCCTCGTCCCCCTGGCTGACCTTCGGCGCGAACCCGTCCCCGCCCGAGCAGACACCGAAACTGGGCTGGATGACGGAGTCCCTGGAGATCGACCCGTTCGACTCCTCCCGCATGATGTACGGGACGGGTGCCACGCTCTACGGCACCGAGAACCTGACCGACTGGGACAGCGGCGGCCGGTTCACGGTCAAGCCGATGGTGCGGGGCCTGGAGGAGACGGCCGTCAACGACCTGGCCTCTCCCCCGTCCGGCGCCCCGCTGTTGAGCGCCCTGGGCGACATCGGCGGCTTCCGGCACACGGACCTCGGCAAGGTCCCGTCGATGATGTACACCTCCCCCACCTTCACCACGACCACCAGCCTGGACTTCGCCGAGACGAAGCCCGACACGGTGGTCCGCGTGGGCGATCTGGACTCGGGCCCGCACATCGCGTTCTCGACGGACAACGGCGCCAACTGGTTCGCGGGCACGGACCCTTCGGGGGTCAGCGGTGGAGGCACGGTGGCGGCGGCGTCCGACGGCAGCCGCTTCGTGTGGAGCCCGGCCGGCACGGGTGTGCGGTACACGACGGGCTTCGGCTCGTCCTGGTCGGCGTCGAGCGGCATCCCGTCCGGTGCGATCGTCGAGTCGGACCGCGTCGACCCGAAGACCTTCTACGGCTTCAAGTCCGGGAAGTTCTACGTCAGTACGGACGGCGGTGCGACCTTCACCGCCTCCGCCGCCTCGGGCCTGCCGAGCGGGGACAGCGTGCGCTTCAAGGCGCTGCCCGGCGCGCAGGGCGACGTCTGGCTCGCGGGTGGCGCTTCCGACGGCGCGTACGGCCTGTGGCACTCCACGGACGGCGGGGCGAGCTTCGGCAAGCTGCCGAACGTCGAGCAGGCCGACACGATCGGCTTCGGAAAAGCCGCGGCGGGAGCCTCGTACCAGACGCTCTACACCAGCGCGAAGATCGGCGGGGTGCGCGGCATCTTCCGCTCGACGGACAAGGGCGCGACCTGGACCCGCGTCAACGACGACGCCCACCAGTGGGGCTGGACCGGAGGCGCGATCACCGGCGACCCACGGGTGTACGGCCGCGTGTACATCGCGACCAACGGCCGTGGTGTCGTCTACGGCGACACCTCCGACACCGGTGGCGGGGACGGCGGTACGGACCCGACGCCTACGCCCACCGGCGCCTGCACGGTGACCTACAAGGTCACCAACCAGTGGTCGGGCGGCTTCCAGGCGGACGTCCGGCTCACCAACACCGGCTCGACGGCCTGGAACGGCTGGAACCTCACCTGGACGTTCGCGGACGGCCAGAAGGTCACCCAGCTGTGGAACGCCGACTACACCCAGTCGGGTCCGGCGGTGACGGCGAAGAACGTCACCTGGAACGGCACGGTGGCGGCGGGCTCGTCGGTGGCCTTCGGGTTCACGGGGAGCTGGTCCGGCACGAACACCGGACCGAAGGCGTTCAAGCTGGGCGGCCAGACCTGCGCGATCACCTGACACGCGCCGGCGCCGGAACGATTCGGCGCCCCATCGGCGTCGTCTCTCCGGGGCCCGAGGGCCGGGCCCCGGAGAGGGCGGAGCGGGTGCCGGAGGACGAGTTCGCGAAGTGGGCACGACGGTTCGAGGAGGAGCGCGAGCGAAGACTCGCCGAGGGCGACCCGGACTGGGGACGGGGCGCGACGCTGCCTTCGGCGGTGTGGGCGAGCATCCAGCGTTTCCAGGTCGGCGAGGACGGCGACGGGGCGAGCCTCGTCGGCAGGGCGGACCTGGCCGGCGACCCCGACTACGCGCGGGCGGCCCGGCTGTTCGTCGCCGAGGAGCAGCACCACGCCGTGCTGCTCGCCCGGCTGCTGGCCGCGGGCGGCATGCCGACGCTGACCGGCCACTGGAGCGACACGGTCTTCGTACGGCTGCGGCGCCTGATGGGCCTGCGCATGGAGCTGCTGGTGCTGATGCTCGCGGAAGTGGTGGCCCTGCGCTACTACCGGGCCCTGCGCGACGGCACCGACGACCCGCTGACGTCGGACGTGGCGGGGCGGATCCTCGCCGACGAGCAGCGTCACGTCCCGTTCCACTGCGCCCGGCTGCACACCTCCTTCGCACAGCTGCCCCGCCCCCTGCGCCGCCCGCTGCTGGCCCTGTGGCGGCTGCTCCTGCTCGCCGCCTGCCTGGTCGTCGCCGCCGACCACGGTCCGGCACTGCGCCGGCTCGGCGTCGGACGCCGGCGCTTCACGGCCGACGTCATGGCCTCGGCCGACGCGGTGGTCTCGGCGGTGCTGGCACCCCGGCCCGACGCGTGGTCGTACCCGGAGTGACGACCGACGGATCAAGGGGTGTGGCGCCTCCGGGGGAGGTGGGACAGGTCGCCCGTCAGTCGCCGCCGTCGGCACGGGAGTTGCCGGGTTCCTCGTCCGCCGTCGGCTTCCGGAAGGCCCGCACGCCGAACCGCGGGTCGGCGCGCGGGCGGTCCTGGTCGGGGAGTTCGGCCAGGCGCGCGGCGAACTCCTCGGTGCCCGGCTCGCCGGGCGGCAGCAGGGTGAACCAGCCGCGGCGCAGGTCGGCGATGGTGCTGCGGGGGCTGCGGCCCTGGCCGGTGCTGAGGAAGGAGCCGTGGCCGGCGGGCCGGAGCCCGTGCCGGACGGCCTGGGCGGTGACGGTGTCGGCGGCGTCGGCCGCGGGGCGGCGCGGGCGGGCGGCGAGGACGGTGTCGATGTCGCTGCCGACGTCGTGCGCGGCGGCCTTGTCGACCGTGGTGACGTACACCCCGCCGGGGCGCAGCACGCGGGCGCACTCGGCGACGACCACGCGGACGTCGGCGGGGTCCAGCAGATGCAGCAGCCAGATGCTGGTGACCGCGTCGAAGGTGCCGCCGGGGAAGGGCAGCCGGCGGGTGTCGGCGCGGACGATCGCGCCGGGCAGCCGCCCCGACGCCCGGCGGACCATGGCGGGGGTGAGGTCCGCGCCGGTCACCCGCAGCCCGGGGCGCTCGGCGGCGAGCCGCCGGGTGACGATCCCGGTGCCGCAGGCGACGTCGAGGAGACGGCCCGGCCCCGCGGGGATCAGACCGAGGACGGCCTGGGCGGCGGCTGCGGCACGGGCCTCGCCCCCACGGGAGACGTCATAGCCGTCCGCTTCCTTGTCGTAATCGAGCACATGGCTCAGTGTGCCCCGTGACCTGGGGCGATGTCCTCCACCCTGCGGGCGAGGGAGAAGTCCTTCCCGGTGACGACGCCGCCCGCGCTGTGGGTGTTCACGCTGAGCGAGACGGTGTTGTAGCCGAGGGTCAGGTCGGAGTGGTGGTCCAGCTCGTCCTGGATGCCGGCGATGTGCACGACCAGTGCCGCCGCGGCGAAGTGCGAGCCGAGCCGGTAGGAGCGGGTGAGGCGGTCGCCGTCCACCGCCCAGCCGGGCAGTTCGGCCAGCCGGTCCTCGATCTCCTTCTGCGACAGCGGTTCGACGGCCATGGCCGGGGCTCCCTTCGGTGCGTGTCCCCGTGCGGGGCGAGGCGGGTACGGGTTCAGCCTGCCATGCCGGCGCCGGGGGCGGGGCACCGACGCGTCCCCGGCCCGCCGTTCCCGGTCACACGCCCGGTGCCGCGCCGCGTCCTCGACTAGGGTCTGCGGTATGACGATTGCCGCGTCCGGTCCCTCCGTCTCCGCCGCCGTCACCGGCAAGGGCGTCGGCCCGCTGCTGCGCGCCTGGCGGGAGCGGCGCCGGATCTCCCAGCTGGAACTGGCGCTGCGCGCCGACTCCTCGGCGCGGCACATCAGCTTCGTCGAGACCGGCCGGTCACGGCCGAGCGAGGAGATGGTGCTGCGGCTCGCCGAGCGGCTCGACGTGCCGGTGCGCGAGCGCAACGCCCTGCTGCTGGCCGCCGGTTACGCCCCGCGCTATCCGGAGACCCCGCTGGACGACCCGGCGCTGGACGCCCTGCGCGACGGCCTGGAGCGGCTCATCCGGGGGTACGAGCCGTACCCCGCGCTGGTGGTCGACGCCGGCTACACGGTCGTCGCCGCGAACCGGGGCATCGCCATGCTGCTGGAGGGCGTCCCGGAGCGGCTGATGACGCCGGCGCCGAACGCGATGCGGCTGACGCTGCACCCGGAGGGGCTGGCACCGCGCATCCGGAATCTGCGGGAGTGGCGCGGGCATCTGCTGGCCCAGATGGAGCGGGAGATCGCCCTGCACCGCTCGGACCGGCTGCGCGCCCTGTACGAGGAGGTGGCGGCCTACCCGGTGCCCGAGGCGCCGCCCGGCGCCGAACCGGCCGAGCCGGTGCCGTACTTCGCGCTGCCGCTGTGTATCGAGCACGCCGGCCGGACGCTGTCGTTCGTGTCCTCGATCTCCACGTTCAACACGCCGATGGACGTCACGGTCGCCGAACTCGCCATCGAGACGTTCCTGCCGGCGGACCCGGCGACCGCCAAGTATCTGCACACTCTGGCCGGTTGAGTCGCCTCGGCGCGGTCCGTTGCCTCGGGCACGTGTGCGAGGCGGCGACCCGTGACAGACTGCTCCCCGCGGATCGGCGCGTAGGGGAGGGCGTGGCGTGAGTGAGCGGCGGGCTGCGCCCACCGTGGGCCAGGTGGTGCTCGGCAAGCGGTTGCAGGAACTGCGGGAGGCGGCCGGGCTCAGCCGGGAGGAGGCCGCCCGGGTCCTCAGGGTGGCGTCGGCGACCGTACGGCGGATGGAGATGGCCGAGGTCGCGCTGAAGATCCCCTACGTGCAGGTGCTGCTGACCACCTACGGGGTGGCCGAGGAGGAGGCCGACGCGTTCGTCCGGCTCGCCGAGGAGGCGAACCAGCCGGGCTGGTGGCAGCGGTTCCACGACGTGCTGCCGGACTGGTTCAGCCTGTACGTCAGCCTGGAGGGCGCCGCCCGGATCATCCGCTCCTACGAGCCGCACTTCGTGCCCGGCCTGCTGCAGACCGAGGAGTACGCGCGGGCGGTGATGGAGGCGGGGACCATCGGGCAGAGCTCGCCGGACACGGTCGAGCGGCATGTGTCGCTGCGCATGGAGCGGCAGCGGCTGCTGGACCGGGAGGACCCGCCCCACCTGTGGGTGATCATGGACGAGACGGTGCTCAGACGGCCGGTGAGCATACGGCCCGAGGTGCTGCGGGACCAGCTGGACCGGCTGCTGGAGTACGGCGAGCGGGACCGGGTGACGCTCCAGATCGCCGAGTTCGCGGCGGGCCCGCATCCGGGGACGTACGCCCCCTTCACGCTGTTCCGGTTCGCCGAACCGGAACTGCCGGACATGGTGTTCACCGAGTATCTGACCGGCGCCCTCTATCTGGACGCGCGCCGGGAGGTGGCCGCGCACCTGGAGGTGCTGGACCACATGACGGCCCGGGCCGCGTCCGCCCGGCGCACGCTGAAGCTGCTGCGGGAGTACCGCGAGCGGCTGTGAGCCCTGTGTGACCCGTACGGACCCCTGGACAGGTGCGTTCCCGGGGCCGCCCCTAGTTTCCTGAGTACGACGACGCGAAGGAGGCCTGATGCCCTCGGACGCGGTGCTCTACCAGGCTGCGGCCCTCTGCCTGACCTACCCGGACGAGGACCTCGTCGTCCGGCTGCCGCTGCTGCGCCAGGCCGCCCCGCAGCTGCGCGCGTTCACCGACCACGCGGCCCTCACCCCGCCGGAGGAACTGGCCGCACACTATGCGCGGGTCTTCGGCCTCGGGGACCGGCACAGCCTGTACATGGGCCGGTGGCACGACGGCGGCGTCCGGCGGCGCGGGACGCCCGTGGCCCGGTTCAAGGACGTCTACCGCCGGCACGGGCTGGAGTGCAGCGGCGAGGAGCTGCCGGACTTCCTGCCGGCGGTGCTGGAGTTCACCGCGCGGACCGGCGACACCAGCCTGCTGATCGAGTACCGCGAGGGCCTGGAGCGACTGCGGACACGGCTGACCGACTACGGCACACCGTATGCGGGCGTCCTGGACGCGGTGTGCGCCACCCTGCCGCCCGGACAGGGCGGTGCCGCGCCCCCGGGCGGGGCGCGGCACCGGAGCGTCAGGCCAGCTCGGCCGTCAGGGTGATCGTCGTACCGGTCAGGGCCTGGCTGACCGGGCAGTTCTTCTTGGCGTCCTCGGCGGCCGAGGCGAAGCCCTCCGCGTCCAGGCCCGGCACCTCGCCGCGCACGGTGAGGTGGATGCCGGTGATGCCCTCACCCGGCTGGAAGGTGACGTCGGCCTTGGTCTCCAGGCGGGTGGGCGGGGTGCCGGCGCCGGTCAGACCGTGCGAGAGGGCCATGGAGAAGCAGCTGGAGTGGGCGGCGGCGATCAGCTCCTCGGGACTGGTCTTGCCGTTCGCCTGCTCGGCGCGCGAGGGCCACGACACCGGCTGCTGGCCGATGCCGGAGGAGTCGAAGGTGACGACTCCGTTGCCTTCGAGCAGGTTGCCGTTCCAGACGGTGTGCGCGGTGCGCGTGGTTGCCACGTTGCTTCCTTTCGCGAGTGTCGCGGTCCCGGGGTTCCCGTTCCCGTGTCCCCCTATCCGATCACATCCGGGCTCATCGCACTCTGAAGACCGGCCCACGCGGCGTGAACGGGAGGTGACTTCCCTGCGGGATCAGGTAGGCGTGTTCCCTGCGCACCCGCAGCACGTCGCACCAGCCGTCGGTGATGACCAGCACCGGCGCGGCGGGCGGGAAGTCGTCCGCCCGGTGCAGCAGGTCGATGCCGGGCTGCAGGACCGTACCGCCGCGCCCGTGCACCCGTACCCGGCCGGCGATCTCGGTGACGGGCAGGTAGCCGGCGTCGTGCGGGGCCGCGTCGCAGAACACCACGCGGGCGGCCGGTACGTCACGGGCCTCGGCGTAGGAGGCGATGGCGCCGAGGGCCTTGCCGAGCAGCCGGTGGCTCATGGAGCCGGAGGTGTCGAGGACGACCCCGAAGGTGCAGCGGGCGACCTCCTCGGGCGGGAACCAGCGGCCCGCGCGCGGGATGTCCGGGGTGGACGCCTGACGGCGGGCGGGACGGGCGTAGGACCGTACGGGCTCGGGGCGGGGCACGAACTCGTCGAACCAGCGGGCCAGTTGTGCGTCCCAGGGCAGCGGCGGGTGGCTGAGGGCGCGGATCTCCTCGACCAGGCCGCCGGGCAGGAAGCCGCGCTCCTGCGCCCCGTGCAGGTCCAGGCCGCGGGTGAGGCCGCGGCGGTAGAACTCGTCCAGGTCGACGTAGTCGCCGGCCGGGCGGAGCGGGCCGCCGAGGACGTCGCCGACGCCCTTGCCGCGCAGGGTGGCCAGGCGGCGCATCCGGCGCAGGTCGCCGGCGAGGCGGTCGTAGACCTCCTCGGCGGACAGGCCGGCCAGGCGCGGGTCGTGCAGCAGGCCCTCGGGCATGGTGCCGACCCGCATCTCGACCAGCCAGCCGTTGATGACGTAGTCGCAGGCGACGTTGAACAGGTAGGGGTCGCGGGTGCCGCAGCGGTCGCCGTGGCGCAGGGCGGCGTGCAGCATCTCGTGGGCGAGGACGAACCGCCACTCCTCGTCCTCGAAGCGGCGCAGCGGGTTGACGTAGATCTCGGCGGCCCCGGGGTTGACGGCGGCGATCTGGATGCCGTGGGCGCGGGCGAGTTCGGCGTCGGCGACCAGGGTGATGCCGGCCGCGATGCCGCCGAGCAGCGGGTAGGAGGAGACGAACCAGGCGAGGGCCCGTTCCCAGGGGCGTTGTGCGGGCCGTTCGCCGTCCAGGGAGTCCCGGCGTCCGCCGGCCATGTCCATCGCGGCGGACACGGTCCGGGTCAGGGCGGTGGCGAAGGCCAGCTGCCGGTCCGGGATCGGGCCCTGCCAGGGCAGCCATTCGGTGAGCACCTGGTCGGGTTCGCCGGCCGCGGTGCCGCAGTGCTCGTAGGCGGGCGGCAGGCCGTGGGCGCGCCAGCGGGCCGCGAGCCGCTCCTCGTCGCCGTCGGGGTAGCTCGCGGGCAGTTCCTCGGGGGTGGTGCCGATGGGGAAGCCGAGCAGGAAGCGGTTGACGACGACGCAGCGGGCCGCGAGGTCGTACCGGTCGGGCTGCTCGCGCGGGCCCTGGGCGGCCGGGACGTGTCCGAAGCCGACGTGGAGGGCGGCGTGCGCGAGGGCCCACGCCCAGGCGCCGGGTTCGGCGAGCCGGTCGGGGTGGGCGTGCACGGTGGCGTCGGAGTCGACGACGAGCAGGCCGTCGCGCGGGGCGTGGACGCAGTTCTCGCCGCGGCAGACGCCGAAGTCGACGGCGGCGAGCGCCGGGTTGGCGCGCACCAGCCGCATGCCCTCGGCGAACGCCTCCCCGGCGAGGTCCCGCTGCTTCGGCCGGGTGCGGCTCACCGCCGCGCCTCCACCAGGCGGGGCATGTCGCGGGCGGCCTCGACCAGGAACCACGACGGCAGGACCGGGTTGCCGTCGGCATCGGAGGCGATGACGGTCTGGGCGACCTCGACGGAGACCTCGGCGAGCTGCACCAGCAGCGACTTGGCGCGGTAGGCGATCTGCCGGCCGTTCGCCGACATGTGCTCCTTGCTGACGGGCAGCTCCTTCACCAGCCGGCCGCGGAACGACTCGGCGAGGTAGTACAGCAGGTCGCGGTCCTGGAGGCGGTGCGGCCAGCGGGCGTCGCCCTTGAGGATCGCCTCGATCCCGAACCGGCTGCGCACGATCTTCACGTAGCCGCGGAAGGCGGTGGCGTGCGCGGGGGTGAGCGTGCCGTGCGCGAGGACGCTCAGGGTCGGCTCGTCCAGGTCGGGACCGAAGGAGTGCAGGGCGTCGGAGAGCATGTGCCAGGAGCGGGGCGTGGAGAACGGCTCCTCGGTCTTGGGCGGCTTGGACCACAGGTGGTCCGGCCGGTCGGTGAGGTGGTCCACGATCCACGGGTGGATGCCGTTGCCCGCGGCCCAGGCCAGCCAGTCCGTGGCGGACACCTCCAGATGGACGTGGGCGAGCCGGTTCACCAGGGCGGAGGCGAGCGGCCGGGCGAGGGCGTTGTCGGTGGAGCGGTTACCGGCGCCGATGACGATCGACCCCTCGGGCAGCTCGTAGTTCCCGATACGGCGGTCCAGGATCAGGGAGTAGAACGCCTTCTGCACATCCGGGGTGGCGGCGTTCAGCTCGTCCAGGAACAGGCAGTACGGCTCGTCCCGGGCGATCGTCTCCGGCGGGCAGAACACCGACCGTCCGTCCCGGATCTGCGGCACCCCGATCAGGTCCTCGGGCGCCAGCTGCGTACCGAGCAGGCTCACGCACTCCAGGCCGAGCGAGGCGGCGAACTCCCGCACCAGGGAGGACTTCCCGATCCCCGGCGCGCCCCAGAGGAAGACCGGCCGGACGGTGGCGAGCCCGAGGAGCAGCTCGGGAACACGGGCGGGGGTGACGGTGACGGCAGCCTGCAACGCGGGGATTCCTTCGGGTTGTTCGAGACGTGTACGACTCGGACAGTGTGGGCGCGGGCGCGGTGCGGGCGCAGCCGAATTTCCGCGGTCTGGCAGACTCGGCGGCGTTCTCATGACCTCGGGGGGTGCGATGACCGTTCGGCCGCGTGGCGCCAGTATCCGGATATTCCTCATCGACGGAACACCGCAGGGGATGCGGCTGATCGAACGCATCGGCTGGACCGGGTGCTGCCTGAGCTTCTCGCGTGCCGACTACGACCGGGCCCGGCAGCGGGAGGAGCTGAGGCGCTCGGGTGTCTACGTGCTCGTGGGGGCGGACCCGGAGGGGGCCCGACCCACCAGGGTCTACGTCGGCGAGGGCGAGGAGGTGCGGGTCAGGATCGACTCGCACTTCCGGGAGAAGGACTTCTGGTCCAGCGGTTTCGTCCTGTCGACGAAGGACGACTCCCTGAACAAGGCGCACATCAGGTACCTGGAGGCGCGTCTGATCGCCATGGCGCAGACGGCGCGGATCGCCGCGGTGGACAACGCCACGAATCCGGATGCGCTGGGCCGGCTGTCCGAGCCGGAGACCGCGGACATGGAGTCCTATCTCGACGAGGCGCTGATCCTGCTGCCGCTGCTGGGGGTCGCGGCGTTCGAGATCTACGACGAGCCCGACGCGTCCGCCGTGGTTCCGGTGACGAAGAAGGACCAGGCGCAGATCGCGGGCACGCGGTACCTGTTGAATACCCAGTTGACCGAGGCGGAGGGGTACAGCGACTCGCGGGGGTTCGCCGTGCTCGCCGGTGCGCTGGCGCGCAAGGAGGCCAAGGTGATGACGGCGGGGTATCAGCGGATCCGCGAGGAGCTCATCACGGAAGGCATCCTGGCGGACGAGAACGAACTCCAGTACCGGCTGTCCAGGACGTTCATCTTCGACAGCCCGTCGAGCGCCGCCAGTGTCCTGGCCGGGGGGAGCAAGAACGGGCGGACGGAGTGGCGGGACGAACGGGGCCGGACCATCAAGGACAACGAGGAGGCGACGGCGGCGTCCCCCGCCTGACCCGTCCCGGCCCGCCTCAGGCGGCCCGCTCCTCCTCCACGTCCGCGGTGAGCGGTACCTGGGGGCCGTTCAGTTCGCGGAGCCAGCGGCGCAGTACGCGGTGGACGTGTTCGGCGCCGGTCAGTTCCTCCCCGTCCGGGGCCGGTGCGGACAGGTCGTGCGGGGAGAGCAGGAACGGGCGGGACTGGGCGCCGCCGAGGCCGCCGTGGGAGCCGATCTGCTCCTCGAAGGCGAGGACCTCGCCGTCGGCGGGGTCGTGGGCGGAGTTCACCATGATGTCCGCGGTGTGCGGGAAGGAGTGGGTGCGACGGACGGCGTCGGCGGCGCCGGGGCCGAAGCGCTCCAGCGGGCCCGGCTCGTCGTCGAGCCCGGCCAGCGGGATCTCGGCGCCGTGGGCGCCCAGCACCACACCGTCGTGCTTCTCGCTGCGCACCAGCAGGAAGCCGATGCCGGGGTGGTTGGCGAGGGTGCTGAGCAGGGCCGGGTGACGGGCGTCGATCTCCTCCTTGGTCATGCGGTGCGGGACGTCCGGGAAGGAGATCAGGCCGAGGTTGCCGGAGGCCAGCACGATCGGTTCGGAGCCGCGGGAGGGGCGGTGGTGCTCGCCCTTCTCCTCCACGGGACGGCGCAGGGCGGCGCGGACGGCGGCGCGGGCCTCGGTCCCGCTGTGCGTACGCTCGGCCCGGCGCGGGACGGGCAGTCCGCAGCCGGCCCGGACGAGGTCGCCGAGGCTGAGGCCGTAGCGGGCGCGGAAGGTCTCGCCGGGGCTCTGTCCGTGGTCGGACAGGACGACGATGCGGTAGGGGCGCGGGGCGTGTTCGGCGACGCGTTCGAGGAGGGCGAGGGACCGGTCGAGGCGGCGCAGGACCTTCTCGGCGTCGCGGCTGTGCGGGCCGGAGTGGTGGGCGACCTCGTCGTAGGCGACGAGGTCGGCGTAGACCGCGGTGCGGCCGGCGAGCATGTCGCCCATGACCGCCGCGACGACGACGTCCCGTTCGACGACGGTGGCGAAGGCGCGGACGAACGGGTAGAGGCCGCCCCGGCCGACGCGCGGGCGCTGCCTGCTCAGGCGGGCCCGGGTGGACTCGCCGATCTCCCGGGCCACCTCGGCGACGAAGGACAGGGCGGTGCGGACGGCGTTGGCGGGGTCGGAGAAGTAGGCGAAGTACCCGGCGCGGGAACGGTTCGCCCGGCCGCGTCGACGGGTGGCGATCGACAGCACGAGGGCCTGCTCGCCGGCGCCGCCGCTGAAGAGGTTGCCGCGGCTGGCGCCGTCGACGGTGAGCAGTCCCCCGTGACCGGTGTGCAGCATGGCGCGGCGCTGCAGTTCGGCGGCGCTCGTGGGCCGGTTGCAGACCATCACCTCGCCGCGGTCCTTCTCGTACCAGCGGAAGGCCGGTACGTCGAAGGTGCTGCCGTGCAGGATGCCGAGCTGACTGGCGCCGGTCTGGCTGGACCAGTCGGTGCGCCAGGGGGTGAGGCGGTGGGTGGGCGGGGCGAGCCGGGCGCGGCCGCCGGCCGGCCGGGTGCCGGCGCCGGTGGACAGCCAGCGGGCGACCGTCGGCATCAGGCCCTTGCGGACCGCGTCCGTGAGGACGTCGTGGCCGACGCCGTCGAGCTGGACGAAGACCAGGCCGGGGGCGGTGGGGCAGGGCGGGTGGGCGCGGCGGCTGCGGGTGGCGAGGCGGTGCAGGCGGCGCCGGTAGGCCTCGTCGTCGCGCACGGCGAGGGCGCCGCCGGCGGCCGAGGCGACCGCGGACATCACGGCCGCCACGATGACGGCGGTCTCGGGCGCGGCGTCGCCGCGGCCGGAGGGGTTGATGCGCAGGGCGAGCAGCAGCAGGGAGCCGTTGAGGAAGAAGACCAGCAGGCCGAGGACGAAGGCGGGGACGAGCAGCAGCAGGCGGACCAGGAGCGGCCAGACCACGGCCGAGAGGATGCCGAAGGCTCCGGCGCCGCAGGCGGCGGCGACGGCGATCCGGGTGGCGCTGTCACCGTCGGCGGACTGGAGCTGGAAGTCGGGCAGGAGCGCGGCGAGGGCCAGCATGGTGACCGTGGAGACCGCCCATACGGCGATGCTCCGCCCGAGCTGACTGGCGATCCGCCGCCACCGCACGCCTCCCACGCCCCGTACACCTCACGTCCCGGCCCTCCCCCGCCCCTCGGGCCGGGGAGACCCCCTCTCGCTTCGCCGGGCCGGTCGGGCCCCGCTCCACCCTGTCACACGGGACGCCGTCCGGCCGGGGTCACCGTCCGTCGTACCCGGCCGTCGGCATCGACAGCCGGCGGTGCACCCGCGCCTTCATCTGCGCGTCGTACGACGGCTCGGCCCGCCCCACCGTCTCCACGCGCACGCCCCGGCGCGCGCACTCGGCGGTGAACTCCTCCACCGAGGACAGGGCCCGGCGCAGCACCCGGAGGCTGGGCGCGACGAAAACGTCCACCCCGGGCCGCACCCCGTCCCAGAGTGCGCAATGGTCGAAACGCAGTCCGCCGACGAGAAGTTCCCGGGCGACCACGTAGCCGTGCTCGGCGGCCCAGCGGGCGCACATGGCGTGCTGGCTGCGCGAGTCCACCAGGAAGGGGTCGGCCTCCAGCTCCTCCAGGGGTGTCAGGCTGGCGATGGCGGTGACCCGCACCGGCGTGAGCGCGCCGGAGGCACCCCGCAGCTGTCCCATGGCGTCCCCCTCACCTCCGGGTTTCGCCGCAGACCCTACTCCTGCCCGTAGGCTTCGGGGAGTCGCGTGAAGGGGGCGAAGAAGGTGCCGGTGGAGATCACCTGGTGGGGTCACGCCACCTGCACGGTGGAGGATGCGAACATCCGTGTGCTCACCGATCCCCTGTTCGCCCGCCGGCTCGCGCATCTGCGCCGCCGCCGGGGCCCGATACCGCCCGCCGAGGCCCGTCGCGCGGACGTGGCGCTCGTCTCCCATCTGCACGCCGACCATCTGCATCTGCCGTCGCTGGCCTGCCTCGCCCCGGGCACGCGCCTGCTCGTGCCCCGGGGCGCACCACGGGCCGTACCCGGCGTGCGCCGGCTGCGCCGGCTGCGGATCACCGAGGTGGCGCCCGGGGACGAGGTGCGGATCGGGGAGGCGCTGGTCCGGGTGGTGCCGGCGCTGCACGACGGGCGGCGGCTGCCGGTGGGCCCGCAGCGCTCGCCCGCGCTCGGCTACGTCGTGGAGGGCGAGGCGCGGACCTACTTCGCCGGGGACACCGGGCTGTTCGACGCGATGGCCGAGCGGGTCGGTCCGGTGGACGTGGCGCTGCTGCCGGTGGGCGGCTGGGGGCCGTACCTCGGCGAGGGGCATCTGGACGCGGGGCGGGCGGCGCGGGCGCTGGCCCGGCTGGCGCCGCGGGCCGCGGTGCCGGTGCACTACGGGACGTACTGGCCGATCGGCATGGACGCGGTGCGCCCGCACGAGTTCCACGCGCCGGGCGACGAGTTCGTGCGGCTGGCGGCGGTGAGCGCGCCGCAGGTCGCGGTGCACAAGCTGGGGCACGGGGAGAGTGTGCGGCTGGAGGTCGCGCGGTGACGTGGCTCGCCGAGGCGTCGAGAACCGTGACGCCCGAGTCCACGCAGCAGGCGATCGGGTATCCGACGCTGTTCCTGCTGGTCCTCCTCGGGGCGTTGGTGCCGGTCGTGCCGACGGGGGCGCTGGTGAGTTCGGCGGCGGTGGTCGCGTTCCATCAGACGGCGCCGTTCTCCCTGGCGTTGGTGTTCGTGACGGCCTCGCTGGCCGCGTTCCTGGGGGATGCGGCGCTGTACTGGCTGGGGCGGCGCGGGTTGCGGTCGAAGAACGGCTCGCGGTGGCTGGAGGCGATCCGGGCCCGGGCACCGGAGGAGCGGCTCGCGCAGGCGCGGGGGAAGCTGGCCGACCACGGGGTCGCGGTGCTGGTGCTGTCCCGTCTGGTGCCGGCCGGGCGGATACCGGTGATGCTGGCCTGTCTGATGGCGGAGTGGCCGCTGCGGCGGTTCGCCCGGGGGAACGGGCCGGCGTGCCTCGCCTGGGCGGCCACGTACCAGGTGATCGGCATTCTGGGAGGTTCCTTGTTCGAGGAGCCCTGGGAGGGCGTTGTGGTGGCGGTCGCGCTGACTGTCCTGATCAGCGCGGTGCCCGGTGTGTGGCGGCGGGTCCGCGCTGCCGGGTGAGGACGCGCTGCCGGTCAGCTGTCGAGTATCCGTGAGCCTCCGACGGGCAGGTCCCACAGGTCCTCTCCGGCCAGCCCCGCCTTCTCCCAGGCCGTCCGCACCCGGATGAGCGGTTCCAGGACCGGCTCCGCCGACAGGACGAACGTGCCCCAGTGCATGGGGGCCATGCGGTGGGCGCCCACGTCCAGGGTGGCCTGGACCGCTTCCTCGGGGTCGCAGTGGACGTCGCTGAGCCACCAGCGGGGGTCGTAGGCGCCGATGGGCATCAGGGCGAGGTCGATGCCGGGGTAGCGGCGGCCGATGCGGGAGAACCAGTGGCCGTATCCGGTGTCGCCGGCGAAGTAGAGGCGCTGTCCGTCGGGCGCCGTGAGGACCCAGCCGCCCCACAGGCTGCGACAGGTGTCGGTGAGGGTGCGCTTGGACCAGTGGTGGGCGGGCACGAAGTCGAAGCGCGTGCCGGAGAGTTCGGCGCCCTCCCACCAGTCCAGCTCGGTGACGCAGGTGAACCGGCGCCTGCTGAACCAGCGGCCGAGGCCCGCGGGCACGAACAGCGGGGTGTCGCGCGGGAGCCGGCGCAGGGTGGGGGCGTCCAGGTGGTCGTAGTGGTTGTGGCTGATGACGACGGCGTCGATGCGGGGCAGGGTCTCCCAGGGCACGCCCACGGGCGTGATGCGGGCGGGGGTGGCGATGATGCGGCGGGACCAGACGGGGTCGGTGAGGACGGTGAGTCCGCCGAGCCGGACGATCCAGCTGGCGTGCCCCGCCCAGGTGACGGCGAGGGTGCGGGTGTCGACGCGGGGCAGCGGGGCCGGCGCGTACGGCAGGCGGGGGATGTCGGCGAGGCCTTCGCGGCCGGGGCGTACGGCGCCTTCGCGGGCGAAGCGGGCGAGGGCCTTGAGGCCGGGCAGGGGCGCGGTCAGCCGGTCGTGGAACGCGCGGGGCCAGACGCGGTGTTCGCCCAGGGGGCGGGGCTCGGCGAGCGGCGGGAAGGGGGGCGCGAGGGGGGTCGGTGTGCCGGGTTCGCCGGCTGCCGTCGTGGTCGTCGTCGTGGCCGGTCCGGGCTCATGCGTCTGCTGCGTCATCGAGGAGGCTCCCGTCGCTGAGCGTCGTCGCGGAGATCGTCGAAGGCCGACCTCAAGGAGATCAGCGCGCGTTGCACGTGTGGCAGTTCCAACGGTGCGGGTGACATGAGGCATTCCGTGCGTTCCTCGTCGGTGCCGCCCAGCAGGGGCCCGGTGGCGAGCCGTACGCGCAGCGCCCCGAGGTCGTCGCCGAAGCGGTGGCCGCCGGGCGCGGGCATGCCGAGCCGGGCGGTGAGGAGGTCCTCCAGTTCCTGTGCGTCGCCGACGCCCTGGGCGGCGAGCGGTTCGCGCAGCGGTGCGAGGTCGGCGTACAGATGGCGGCCCGCCTGGGGCGGCCGGGCGAGCCCGCCGGCGGCGACGACCGCGGCGTGCGCGGCGGCGGCCACGCGCGCGTGCAGCCGTACGGCGGCGTCGCGGCGTTCGGCGAGGGGCGGGGGTTCGTCGAGGGCGTAGCCGGCGGCCGCCGCGACCGGTGCGGCGATCCGGGCGCCGAGGGCGGTGAGGATGTCGAGCACGCGCGCGTGGAGGTGCCGTCCGCCGTCGGTGGCCGGGAAACGGGCGACGGCGGCCGGCCAGCCCGGGGGCAGCAGGGCGCCGGCCAGGTCGGTGACGACGGTGACCTGGTCGGGCCGCATCTCGGCGGGGCTGAGCAGAACGGTCTCGTGCGGATCGTGCAGGGTGTCCCGCCAGGTCTCGTCGCTGACCAGGTGCAGGCCCTCGGCGGTGGCGGCCTCGACGGTCTCGTGCAGCAGTTCGGGCGGGGCGACGGTGGCGGTGGGGTCGTCGGCGACGGAGAGCACCAGCAGCCGCGGGTCGCCGCCCTCGGCACGGACCCGGCGGACGGTCTCCAGCAGCGCGTACGGGTCGGGGACGCCGCCGCTCTCGGCGGGGGTCGGCACATGGAAGACCGGCCGGCCGAGCAGCCGGGCGTACGGCGCCCACCAGGCGGCGCAGGGGCGGGGCACGAGGACGTCGGCGCCGTCGCCGGCCAGCGCGGCGGTCAGGGCGAGCAGCAGGGCGGGGGCGCCGGGTCCGGCGGCCACCTGGTCGGGGACGCAGGGCAGGCCACGGCGGGTCCAGTAGCCGCAGGCCGCCTCCAGCAGGGCGGGGGCTCCGCCGACGGGCTGGGCGCCGGCCCGGCCCGCGGCGGCGGCGAGTACGGCGGAGAGCTCGGGGAGCACGGGCAGGCCGTCGCCGGGGAGGGGCGGGCCGTAGCGGACGGGGCCGTGATCCTCCCCGCGCTCCTCCCCGGGGTGCGTCCGCCGCATGTCCGCCTCCGCGCAGTCCGTGGTGCCGTCGTAGCGCCTGTCAGTCGGTGCTGTTGTCGTCGGCCGCTGTGCTGTCCGGTGCCCGTGCGGGGTCTGCGGCGGCTGATGTCGGTGGGGCCCCTCGGCGGTGGCCCCGGGAAGGTGTGTACCCGCCGGACGGCCCTCCATGGGCGGTGCCCGGAGTCGCCCGGATCACATCCCGGTCGGCCGGCCTGCCGTGGAGCGGACGCGGCCGTACACCCGGTAGCCGGCGCCCGCGCAGGCGGCGGCGATGCAGGCGGCGCCGGCGGCGAGTGCGGGCACCGAGTCGCTGAAGCTGCCGCCCTGTCCCGCTTCCACCCCGTGGTCGACACCGGACGCCGCACAGCCGGCGGTGTCGTGGGAGTCGCGGCAGTTGTGGTCGTCCTGACCGCTGTTGTCGTGACCGCTCTGGTCCCGGCCGCCACTGTCCTGAGCCGGGTTGTCGCGGTTGTCGCGCCCTGCGCCGTCCTGACCGGCGCCCACCTGCCCGGCGCCCACCTGCCCGCCGCCCTCCTGCGCGGCGCCGTCACGCCCCGCCCCCACCTGGCCGCCGCCGTCCACCCCGGTCCCGTCAGGCGGCGCCCCGGCCTCCGCACCGCCCTCGCAGTACTCCCCGTCCCGGCACTGACCGGCCCCCTCGCCGCCGTCACCGCTCCCGGTGACGTCGTAGCTGGTGCTCCAGGACCTGCCCGGTGTCCCGGAGGCGGCTGGGCAGGTGCCGGTGACGGTCGACGCGGCGGCGGCCGCGCCGCCCGCGGGGGCGCCGCCGGTGGCGATGCGGGCGGTGCCCCGGTAGACGGGCCCGGCCGCGCTGTCGCTGGTGCCGGTGACCCGGGTCAGGCGCGCGGTGCCGTCCGCGAAGGCCGGTGAGGCGGCGTCGAGGGTGTCCGGCACCGGGCCGGTGAGGGGGTCGCAGGACACGGAGACGGTGACGGTGCCGCCGGGTCCGACGGCGGTGGGGCTGGTCCGGGCGGCGGGGTCGGCGGAGGCGACGGGGCCGGTGAGGGCGAGCACGGCACCGGCGGCGAAGGCGAGGGACAGAGCGCGGGCGGTGCGGCGCATGGGAGGGGCTCCTCGGCGGAGTGCGGCGGGGCGGCCGTACGCCGGCGCACCGGTGGGACGGCAACGCCGTCCGGCGCCCGGGTACGGGGGGCACGGAATCGTGCCCTCGCTTGTCATGACAGCCCGCGCGTGGCCGTACCGCGCGCGGCCGGAGCCCATTCGCGGGACACGCGGGGCCGGGCGGGTGACAGCAGGCGTGCGGGCCGGGGAGGTTTTCCGTGCCCCGCGCAGGTGACTCGGTACGCGCTGACCGGATCGTCCGCCGCGTACTGCACGAGGAGGTCTCCCCATGAGCACCAAGGTCGCCGACCATGTCCTTGACCGCCTGCGCGCCTGGGGCGTGGAAGTGGTTTTCGGCTATCCGGGCGACGGCATCAACGGACTGCTCGCCGCCTGGGGCCGCGCGGACGACCGGCCGCGGTTCATCCAGTCGCGACATGAGGAGATGTCCGCGTTCGAGGCGGTCGGGTACGCGAAGTTCAGCGGCCGTCTCGGGGTGTGCGCGGCGACCTCGGGGCCCGGCGCGATCCATCTGCTCAACGGCCTGTACGACGCGAAGCTGGACCACGTTCCGGTGCTGGCGATCGTCGGCCAGACCGACCGGAGCGCGATGGGCGGCTCCTATCAGCAGGAGGTCGACCTGCACACCCTGTACAAGGACGTCGCCTCGGAGTTCGTGGAGACGGTGACGGTGCCCGAGCAGCTGCCGAACGTGCTGGACCGGGCGATCCGCACCGCGTACGCCCGGCGCTGCCCGACCGCGCTGATCATCCCCGGTGACGTACAGGAGCTGGACTACGCGCCGCCCACGCACGAGTTCAAGATGGTGCCGTCCAGCCTCGGGATGAGCGACTACACGGCGACCCCGACGGACGAGGCGCTGAGCCGGGCGGCGGAGGTGCTGAACGCCGGCGACAAGGTGGCCGTCCTGGTCGGGCAGGGTGCCGCGGGCGCGGTCGCGGAGGTGCGGGAGATCGCCGAACTGCTCGGCGCGGGGGTGGCGAAGGCGCTGCTGGGCAAGGACGTGCTGAGCGACGAGCTGCCGTATGTGACCGGGCCGATCGGGCTGCTGGGCAGCCGGCCGTCGTACGAGCTGATGCGGGACTGCGACACGCTGCTGACGATCGGTTCCTCGTTCCCGTACACGCAGTTCATGCCGGACTTCGGCAAGGCGCGCGGGGTGCAGATCGACATCGACGCGCACATGATCGGCATGCGGTACCCGTACGAGGTGAACCTCGTCGGTGACGCGAAGGCGACGCTGCGCCGGCTCATCCCGCTGCTGGACAGCGACCGGGGCGGGCGCGAGTGGTACGACACGGTGTGCGCGAACGTGCGGCGCTGGCACGAGACGATGGAGCGGCGGGCCGGGCTGTCGGCCGATCCGATCAACCCGGAGTACGTGGCCCGGGCGCTGGATCCGCTGCTGCCGGACGACGCGATCCTCACCTCCGACTCGGGTTCGGTCGCCAACTGGTACGCGCGGCACATCACGATGCGTCCGGGCATGCGCGGTTCGCTGTCCGGGACGCTGGCGACGATGGGCCCGGGGGTGCCGTACGCGATCGGGGCGAAGTTCGCGCACCCGGACCGGCCGGTGTTCGCGCTGGTCGGGGACGGGGCGATGCAGATGAACGGCCTGGCGGAGATGATCACGGCGGCGAAGTACCGGGACCGCTGGTCGGATCCGCGGCTGGTGGTGGCGGTGTGGAACAACCAGGACCTGAACCAGGTGACGTGGGAGATGCGGGCGATGGAGGGCGCGCCGTCGTTCCTGCCGTCGCAGGCGATCCCGGACGTGCAGTACGCGGCGTTCGCCCGCTCGCTCGGGCTGACCGGCATCCGGGTGGAGAAGCCGGAGGACGTGGAGTCGGGCTGGCGGGCCGCGCTGGAGGCGGACGGGCCGGTGGTGATCGAGTTCCTGACCGATCCCGCGGTGCCGCCGATCCCGCCGCACGCCACGTGGGAGCAGCTGGAGGCGACGGCGGCGTCGATCCTCAAGGGCGACACCGACCGGGGTTCGATGATCAAGCAGGGTCTGAAGGCGAAGGTGCAGGAGTTCCTGCCGGGCCGCCAGAAGCGGTGAACGGTCCCCTGGCCCCGAGGGGTGTTCGGACGCGTCCGTCCGGAGCTGGTCAAGGGGCGTGAGCCGGTGGCAGGGCGGACGCTGTAGCGGGTGGACTCACGCCGTGGGAGCGGGCGGGGCACGGACGGTCGGCCCGGCGAGCCGGGCCGAACGGTCCCTGTCGGCATCGGCGGGTTCGCCGGAGGGTGGGGTGCGGTGCCCCCGGCACGCGTCACACCCCCGACCGCCGCCCGAACCGGGAAGGACCGACCATGTCCCTGGACACGCAGCAGGCGCCCACCGGACCCGCCGACGAGGAGCTGGGCCGCTTGGACGCCCACTGGCGCGCGGCGAACTACCTCTCCGTGGGCCAGATCTATCTGCTGGCCAACCCTCTGCTGACGGAACCGCTGCGGCCCGAGCACGTCAAGCCGCGTCTGCTCGGCCACTGGGGCACCTCTCCGGGCCTCAACCTGGTCCACACGCATCTGAACCGCGTCATCAGGGCCCGCGGCCTGGACGCCGTATGCGTCTGGGGCCCCGGCCACGGCGGTCCGGCGGTGCTGGCGAACTCGTGGCTGGAGGGCTCCTACACCGAGACGTATCCGGACGTCACCCGGGACGCGGCGGGCATGGCCCGGCTCTTCAGGCAGTTCTCCTTCCCGGGCGGGGTGCCCAGCCATGTCGCCCCCGAGACGCCGGGCTCGATCCACGAGGGCGGCGAGCTCGGCTACTCCCTGTCCCATGCCTACGGCGCGGCCCTCGACAACCCCGGTCTGCTGGTCGCCTGCGTGATCGGCGACGGTGAGGCGGAGACCGGCCCGCTGGCCGCCTCCTGGCACTCGAACAAGTTCCTGGACCCGGTCCGCGACGGTGCCGTGCTGCCGATCCTGCACCTGAACGGCTACAAGATCGCCAATCCGGCGGTGCTGGCCCGCCTGCCCGAGACGGAACTGGACGAACTCCTGCGGGGCTACGGCCACGAGCCGATCCATGTCACCGGCCACGAACCGACGACCGTCCACCGCGCGATGGCCCACGCCATGGACACGGCCCTCGACCGCATCGCCGCCTTCCAGCGCGCCGCCCGCCAGGACGGTGCCGGCGACCGGCCCCGCTGGCCGGTGATCGTCCTGCGTACCCCCAAGGGCTGGACCGGTCCCGCCGAGGTCGACGGGCTGCCGGTCGAGGGCACCTGGCGCGCGCACCAGGTGCCGCTCGCCGGTGTGCGGGACAACCCGGAGCATCTGCGGCAGCTGGAGGCGTGGCTGCGCTCCTACCGGCCCGAGGAGCTGTTCGACGAGCACGGCGCCCCGCGTGCGGACGTGCTGGCCTGCGTCCCGCCGGGCGCCCGGCGGCTCGGCGCCACCGCGCACGCCAACGGCGGGCTCCTGCTGCGCGAGCTGCCCCTGCCGCCGCTGGAACGCTACGCGGTGGCCGTCGACAAACCCGGCGCGACCCTGCACGAGCCGACGCGTGTGCTCGGCGACCTGCTCCAGGACGTCATGGCGGCCACCACCGACCGGCGCGACTTCCGGCTCGTGGGCCCCGACGAGACCGCCTCCAACCGGCTCCATGCGGTCTACGCGGCCAGTGGCAAGGCCTGGCAGGCGGCCACCCTGCCGGCCGACGAGCACCTGGACCGGCACGGCCGGGTGATGGAAATCCTCTCCGAGCACACCTGCCAGGGCTGGCTGGAGGGCTACCTCCTCACCGGCCGGCACGGGCTGTTCTCCTGCTACGAGGCGTTCGTGCACATCGTGGACTCGATGGTCAACCAGCACATCAAGTGGCTGCGCACCACCCGGGGCCTGCCCTGGCGCGCTCCCATCGCCTCCCTCAACTACCTGCTGACCTCGCACGTGTGGCGGCAGGACCACAACGGCTTCTCCCACCAGGACCCCGGCTTCGTGGACCACGTGCTGAACAAGAGCCCGGAGGTGGTGCGGGTCTACCTCCCGCCGGACGCCAACACCCTGCTGTCGGTGGCCGACCACGTACTGCGCAGCCGCGACTACGTCAACGTCGTCGTCGCCGGCAAGCAGCCCTGCTTCGACTGGCTGTCGATGGAGGAGGCGAAGGTCCACTGCGCCCGTGGCTCCGGCGTCTGGGAGTGGGCCGGCACCGAGGACGGCACGCGCGAACCGGACGTGGTGCTGGCCTGCGCCGGGGACGTGCCCACGCAGGAAGTGCTGGCCGCGGCCCAGTTGCTGCGCCGCCACCTGCCCGAGCTGGCGGTGCGGGTGGTGAACGTCGTCGACATCGCCCGGTTGCTGCCGAGCGGGGAGCACCCGCACGGCATGAGCGACTTCGAGTACGACGGGCTGTTCACCGCGGACAAGCCGGTGATCTTCGCGTACCACGGCTATCCGTGGCTGATCCACCGCCTGGCCTACCGGCGCACCGGTCACCGCGACCTGCACGTGCGCGGATACAAGGAGATCGGCACCACGACCACGCCGTTCGACATGGTGGTCCGCAACGACCTGGACCGCTACCGCCTGGTCATGGACGTCATCGACCGCGTGCCCGGCCTGGCGGTGCGGTCGGCGGGCGTACGCCAGCGCATGGAGGACGTCCGGCAGCGTCATCACGTCTGGATCCGCGAGCACGGCACGGACCTGCCCGAGGTGGCGGACTGGACCTGGACCGGCTGAATCGGCGTTACGCGACGGCCGTCCCGGGTACGCGTCTGCACACCGAACGGAGCGGTGCGCAGATCAGCCACCACGGTTGCCCAGCGGACCTTCGACCCTCTGGAGGAAGAGATGCAGCGAGGCAGTGACCGGCTGAGCGTCCACCGGGACGACGAGATGAAGCACGAACTGAGGGGTCTGCTCCGGTCCGGCCATCCCACGCGCGTCGAGGAGTGGCACGACCCGGAGCCGGCCGCGGACGACGACCCGGAGCTGTGGAGCGGACCGGTCGGCGGTCTGGGCTCCCCGGCGTCACTGGAGCGGACCCGGCTGGAGCTGGCCCGGCACCTGGGCCGGCACGCCTTCCCCGCGAAGTCGGGTGAGCTGGCCCGGGCGCTGCGCCGGAGCAACGCGCCCGGATCCCTGATCGACGCGGTGGCCGGGCTGCGGCACGGGCACCGGTACGAGAACGTGCAACAGCTGGCCGAGGCGCTGGCGGGCGGTACGTGAGCCGGGACCCGGCGGAAAGGAAGCTGAAGATCATGCGTATCGCGTTTCTGGTGGCGCCGGAGGGGGTCGAGCAGGTCGAGCTGACCGAGCCGTGGAAGGCGGCCGCGGACGCCGGGCACGAGCCGGTGCTGGTGTCGACCCGGTCCGGAAAGATCCAGGCGTTCAACCATCTGGACAAGGCGGACACGTTCCCCGTGGACGAGGTGGTCGGTGAGACGTCGGCCGGGTCGTTCGGCGGTCTGGTGCTGCCCGGCGGGGTCGCCAACCCGGACTTCCTGCGGATGGACGAGAAGGCCGTCGCTTTCGTGCGGGACTTCTTCGATCAGGGCCGCCCGGTCGCCGCGATCTGCCACGCGCCGTGGACGCTGGTGGAGGCGGACGTCGTCAGCGGCCGGGTGCTGACGTCCTGGCCGAGTCTCCGGACGGACATCCGCAACGCCGGCGGCACCTGGGTGGACGAACGGGTGAAGATCTGCGACCACGGCTCCAACCAGTTGGTGACCAGCCGCAAGCCGGCCGACCTCAAGCCCTTCTGCGACGCGTTCCTGCACGTGTTCGCCGGGGAGCCGGGCTGACCGGATCCTCCTGCGCAAAGTCGCCGCACCTCACGGCCGGCCTGATCCGAACGACAGGGCCGAGCCCTCTGGACGCCGGGCCGGCGGTCAGGTGCCGGGCGTGCCCGGAGTCGCCGTCTCGCCGCAGCCGCGTTCGCGGGCGCCCTCGCGGGTGCGGCCCGCGCTCACCAGGCGACGGGGGTTGCGGCGCAGATACTCGCCCTCCAGCTGTGCCATGCGCTCGTTGTGGGCCCGCAGTGCGTCGTTCGAGCCGTACAGGAGTGTGTCGTGGCGCGTGCGGTGGATCGTCTCCAGCTCCTTCATGAGCTGCTGGTCGTCCAGCCGGCTGGGGTCGACTCCGGTCATGGTGGTGCCCCGCTCGTCGTGTTCGTTCATGGGCTTCGGGTACCCGCCCGGCGTGCACTGCCCCCGAGCGGTTTCCGGGAGGAATCCATGGAGCTCGCGTTTCTGAGTCCACTGTACGAACATCCGGGGTCCTGGGCCTCCGCATACGTCGACCTGTCCGGGCACGGCGAGGACATGGGTCACCAGCGGCATCTGACGGCGGAGGCGGTGTCCCGGCAGCTGCGGGAGCAGGGCGCCGACGAGGCCACCTGCCGGGCGGTGTACGAGGCGGTGGAGGCGCTGCGGCACGCCTCCGACCCGTACGGGAGGGCTCTCTTCGCCCGGGACGGCGAGGTGGCGCTCCAGGTGCCGCTGACCAAGGCGCCGCCGGGCGGGCTGGTGCACTGGGGCCCGCTGCCGCATGTGACCCCGCTGCTGGACCTGGCCGGTGAGGACCCGGTGGCGCTGGTGGCGTACATCGACCGTACGGGTGCAGATTTCGAGCTGCGCAGCGCGGTGCTGCGGGAGGAGGCCGGGCAGGTCACCGGCAGCCGGCAGTGGCCGATGCACCGGGCGAAGGCCTCCGACTGGTCCGAGCGGCACTTCCAGCTGAAGGTGGAGAACACCTGGGAGAGCAACGCGCGGGAGATCGCCGAGGCGCTCGCTTCCTGTCAGGCCGAGACCGGGGCCGACCTGCTGATTCTGTGCGGGGAGGAGCGGGAGTGCCGGTCGGTGCACGAGCAGCTGCCCCAGCAGGTGCGGGGCCGGGCGGTGGAGGCCGCGCACGGCATCGGCAGCAGGCTGCTGCCCGGGGAGGTGGAGGACATCCGCGCCCGGCACGTCCGGGAGCGCGTCCTGGCCGAGGTGGACCGCTACCGGGCCGCCCGGATGCCCGACGAGGAGCGGCGGGCGGCGGCGATCGAGGGCGTCCCGCAGCTGATCGAGGCGGCCCGCGAGCACCGGCTGGCCGAGCTGCTGATCCGCCCGGACGCGCCGGACACGCACCGCGAGGTGTGGATCGGCGAGGACCCGGACCAGCTGGCGGCGCGCCGTACCGAACTGCGGATGCTCGGCGAGGAGCACTCCTGGCCGGCCCGCGCCGACGACGCGCTGGTCCGGGCGGCCGTGGTGACGGACGCGCCGGTCGTCTCGCTGACGCCGGTGCTGGAGGAGACCGGCGACGAGGTCGCGGCGGGCGGCATGGGCGCGCTGCTGCGCTGGAAGTAGCGGCGCGTGACAGCGCGGGTCCGGGTCACCGGGCCCGCTCCACCCGCCGTTCGTCCCAGACCGGTTCCGGGGTCTCGCGGACGCGGCCGTCGCTGCCGAAGACCAGGAAGCGGTCGAAGGAGCGGGCGAACCAGCGGTCGTGGGTGACCGCGAGGACCGTGCCCTCGAAGGCCTCCAGGCCCTCCTGGAGGGCCTCGGCGGACTCCAGGTCGAGGTTGTCGGTGGGCTCGTCCAGGAGCAGTGCGGTGGCGCCGGCCAGTTCCAGCAGCAGGATCTGGAAGCGGGCCTGCTGCCCGCCGGACAGCCGGTCGAAGCTCTGCTCGGCCTGCTGGGTGAGTTCGTAGCGGCGCAGCCGGGACATGGCCGCGCCCCGGTCCTGGGCGTGCTCCTTCCACAGGATGTCCAGGAGGGTGCGGCCCTGGAGCTCCGGGTGGGCGTGGGTCTGCGCGAAGTGGCCGGGTACGACCCGGGCGCCCAGCTTCCACTCCCCCGTGTGCGCGACGTCGTCGCCGGCGAGCAGCCGGAGGAAGTGCGACTTGCCGGAGCCGTTGGAGCCGAGGACGGCGACCCGTTCGCCGTAGAAGACCTCCAGGTCGAACGGCCGCATCAGACCGGTCAGCTCCAGTCCCTGGCAGGTGACGGCCCGCACGCCGGTACGGCCGCCCTTCAGGCGCATGGTGATGTCCTGCTCGCGGGGCGGCTCCGGCGGCGGGCCGGCCTCCTCGAACTTGCGCAGCCGGGTCTGCGCGGCCTGGTAGCGGGAGGCCATCTCGTGGCTGACGGCGGCGGCCTGACGGAGGTTCACGACGAGCTTCTTCAGCTGGGCGTGCTTCTCGTCCCAGCGGCGGCGCAGCTCCTCGAAGCGGGCGAAGCGTTCGCGGCGGGCCTCGTGGTAGGTGGCGAAGCCGCCGCCGTGCACCCAGGCGTCGGCGCCGGCCGGACCGGGTTCGACGGAGACGATCTTCTCGGCGGAGCGGGCCAGGAGTTCGCGGTCGTGGGAGACGAACAGGACCGTCTTCCTGGTCTCCTTGAGCTGCTCCTCCAGCCATCGCTTGCCGGGCACGTCGAGGTAGTTGTCCGGCTCGTCCAGCAGCAGCACCTCGTCGGTGCCGCGCAGCAGCGCCTCCAGCACGAGCCGCTTCTGCTCGCCGCCGGAGAGGGTGCGCACCTGCCGCCACTGGGCGCGCTCGTAGGGGACGCCGAGTGCGGCGGTGGTGCACATGTCCCACAGCGTCTCGGACTCGTAGCCGCGCACCTCGGCCCAGTCGGCGAGGGCCTGCGCGTACCGCAGCTGGGCGGCCTCGTCGTCGACGGTCATGATGGCGTGCTCGGCCTCGTCGACCGCTTTCGCCGCCTGGCGGATGCGGGGCGGGGCGACGGACACGAGCAGGTCCCGTACGGTCGTCTCGTCCCGTACGGAGCCGACGAACTGGCGCATCACGCCGAGGCCGCCGCCGACGGTGACGGTGCCCCCGTGCGGCTTCAGCTCGCCGGAGATCAGCCGCAGCAGCGTGGTCTTGCCCGCGCCGTTCGGGCCGACCAGGGCGACGACGGCGCCTTCGCCGACCCGGAAGGACACATCGCCGAGGAGCGTCCTCCCGTCGGGGAGGCAGTACTCCAGGTGCGCGGCTTCCAGATGTCCCATGGGCAGGCATTCTGCGGGGCGCCCGGGACCGGGGGCAAACGCATATCCGACGCCGGCCCGCGCCGGTTCGCTACCCGGTCGGCCCCAGCGCCTCCCCCGCCGGTCCGCTCTCGCCCGCCGGTGCCACCAGGGCGCCCTCCCAGGACAGGGCCTTCCAGCCGTCGGACGGGGAGCCCTCCAGGATCACCACGCCGGTGTTCTCCAGCGGGCGGGCCCGGGCGAAGGCGACGTCGACGTTGTGGGCGCGGGCGGCGGTCCACACGCGGATCGCGGCGCCGTGGCTGACCATGGCGACGGTCCGGGCGCCGCTCGCGGCGGCCTCGGCGACCACGGCGTCGTACCGGGCGAGGGCCTCCTCGCCGCTCTCCCCGCCGGGCATGCGCAGCGCGGTGTCCCCGGCCGCCCACGCGAACACCGTGCGCAGGTACCGCTCGCCCTGCGGGGAGTGGCCGGGCAGCATCTCCAGGTCGCCGGCGGACAGCTCGCGGATGCCGTCGCGCACGAGGACGTCCAGGCCGCGGGCGGCGGCCAGCGGGGCGGCGGTCAGCTGGGTGCGGATCAGCGTGGAGGCGTAGAGGGCCTCGATGTCCTCGTCGGCGAGCGCCGCGGGCAGCGCGGCGGCCTGCGCCTCGCCGAGCGGGGTCAGTCCCGGGCCGGGTACCGCGGTGTCCAGCAGACGGTCCACGTTGGACGGGGTCTCGCCGTGGCGGACGAGGAGCAGGCGCATCCGGGGGATTCTCCTCTCGCACCGGCGGCCGGCGCACGGGGGCACACGAAACGGGCTCTTCAGGGTAACCGCACCCCATGAGCCCAGACCTGGACCTGACTGTCTCCGCGACCGCCGCCCGCACCCCGCTGCGCGCGGCGCTCGATCTCGACGGCCGGCTGTTCGAGGCCGCCGCGGCCTGGCACTGGCCCGGCGCCGAGCGGATCCTGCCCCGGCTGAGCCACGGCGCGAACCACGGTGTGCTGTGGTTCGCGACGGCCGCCGCGATGGCCGCGGTCCGCACCCCCCGGGCCCGCCGGGCGGCGGCCCGGGGGGTGGCCTCGCTCGCCCTGGCCTCGCTGACGATCAACACGCTCGGCAAGCGCTCGGTGCGCCGGGCCCGGCCGGTGCTGGACCCGGTGCCGCTGGTGCGGCGGCTGAGGCGGCAGCCGATCACCACGTCCTTCCCGTCCGGGCACGCGGCGTCCGCCACGGCCTTCGCGACCGGGGTCGCCCTGGAGTCGCCGGCGTGGGGTGCGGCGGTGGCGCCGGTGGCGTTCTCGGTGGCGATGTCCCGGGTGTACACGGGCGTGCACTTCCCGAGCGACGTGCTGGCCGGGGCGGCGCTCGGCGCGGGCGCCGCGTTCCTGGTACGGCGCCTGGTGCCGACCCGCTCCCAGGTCACGCGGCCCGCCCGGCCGCGGGCCGAGGTCCCCGCGCTGCCCGAGGGGGCCGGCCTTGTGATGGTCGCCAACCGGGCGTCGGGTACGGCGGAGCGGGTGCGGGCGCTGCACGACGCGCTGCCGGAGGCGGAGATCGTCGAGTGCGCGCCGGAGGAGATCGGGGACGAGCTGCGGAAGGCGGCGGCCCGGGCGCGGGTGCTCGGGGTGTGCGGCGGCGACGGCACCGTGAACGCGGCGGCCCTGACCGCCCTGCGGCACGGCCTGCCGCTCGCGGTGCTGCCGGGCGGCACCCTCAACCACTTCGCCTACGACCTGGGCGTGGAGGACGAACGCCGGCTGGCGCGGGCGGTCCGGCACGGCGAGGCGGTCCGGGTGGACGCGGGCCGGTTCGTCGCCGGGCGCACGCAGGGCCTGTTCCTCAACACGCTGAGCCTGGGCGTGTACCCGGAGCTGGTGCGCGCCCGGAGCACCTGGTCGCATGTGATCGGCGGCTGGCCGGCCGGGGTGCTCGGCGCCCTGCGCGTGCTGCGCGCCGACCGGCATCCGCTGGAGGTGGAGCTGGGCGGTGAACGGCGGCCCCTGTGGCTGCTGTTCGTCGGCAACGGCGTCTACCACCGCATGGGTCTCGTGCCGGGCCGCCGTACGGACCTGGCGGACGGGCTGCTGGACGTGCGGGTGGTGCACGGCAACCGCAGGCCCGCCCTGCGGCTGTTCGCGGCGGCGCTCGCGGGCCCGCTGACCCGGTCGCCCGTGCACGCGGCGGTGCAGGTGAACCGGCTGCGGCTGACCGGTGTCGCCCCGGGCACCCCGCTGGCGTACGACGGCGAGGTCACGGCGGTGTCGGGCGAGGTGACGCTGGAGAAGCTGCCGGAGGCCCTGACGGTCTACCGCCCGCTGGACACAGCCACTTGACGAACCGTCGGCCACACCGCCTGACACACCCTCAGTCCACATGGCGAAACCAAGGTCTCATCATTCGGCATGCGCGCGTACGGTTGAGCCGTACCGGCGGACGGGTCAGGCCGGTCCGCCGACGTAGGGGTGAAGGGGTACAGCCATGCCGAAAGCGCAGGAGACCGCCGTCTACACACACGGGCACCACGAGTCGGTGCTGCGTTCGCACACCTGGCGGACCGCCGCCAACTCCGCGGCCTATCTGCTCGGCGCGCTCAAGCCCCACATGCGCGTCCTGGACATCGGCTGCGGGCCCGGCACCATCACCGCCGACCTGGCGGAACTGGTCCCCGACGGCCATGTCACCGGCGTCGACCGGGCGCCCGACGTCCTGGAGCGGGCCCGGGCCACCGCCGCCGGCCGCGGCCTGACCAACGTCGACTTCGCGGTGGCCGACGTCCACGCCCTGGACTACCCGGACGACACCTTCTGCGTGGTCCACGCCCACCAGGTGCTCCAGCACGTGGGCGACCCGGTGCGGGCGCTGCGCGAGATGCGCCGGGTGACGAAGCCGGGCGGCTTCATCGCGGTACGGGACGCGGACTACGCGGCGATGACCTGGTATCCGGCGGTACCCGGCCTGGAGGACTGGCTGGACCTGTACGAGCGGGTGGCCCGGGCCAACGGCGGCGAGCCGGACGCCGGGCGCCGGCTGACGGCGTGGGCGCGGGCCGCCGGCCTCACGGACGTCACGGCCGGCTCCAGCACCTGGACGTTCGCCACGCCCGAGGAGCGGGCCTGGTGGAGCGGCCTGTGGGCGGACCGCACCGTCGCCTCCACGTACGCCGACCGGGCCGTGCGGGGCGGGCACGCGACGGCGGAGCAGTTGGAGGCGGTGTCGGAGGCCTGGCGGGAGTGGGGCCGGCAGGAGGACGGCTGGTTCGCGGTCCTGCACGGCGAGATCCTGTGCCGGAAGGAAGCCTGAGCGGAAGCGGCGCCGGTGCGGTCACTCGCGGGGCAGCAGCGGTCCGAGCGGCCCGAGGTCCAGATTCAGGTCCTCGGGCCGCAGGCCGTACCGCTCCCGCAGTTCGGCCATCCGGTCCTCCAGCAGCATCAGGGTGAGCCCGATCCGCTCCTCCTGCTCCTCGGTCAGCTCGCCGGTGTCGAAGCGGCGCACCGCCTGCCGCTCCATGAGCTGGCGCAGCAGCTCCACCACGGTGAGCACGAGCTTCACCAGGTCGCGTTCGACGGTGTCGGGTTCCAGATCCAGCCGGTTACGCGGCGTACGCGCGGTCATACCCGCTCCTCGAACGGCGAGGGCACCTGCTGGTTCACCGAGCTGATCAGCGCGTTCAGGTCGATGCGGACGAGATCGACATCCGCGATGCGCAGGGTGATGTCGCCGGTGAGGACGACTCCGCCGGCCAGCAGCCGGTCCAGCAGGTCGACCAGGGCGACCTCACGGCGTTCCACTGCGGTCACCGTCCCTCCCCCACGTTCTCCCCCGTCCCCTCGCCGGAGAACGAGTACGCGGCCCACGGGCCGGTGAGCTCCACCCGGATCCCGGGTTCCTCGTCCTTCGTACGGTCCACCAGCTCCACGAACTCCTCCGAATGCGCCCGCGGCACCAGATAGGCCGCGTTGAGCACGTTCCGCCCGGGTGCCCCGGACAGCGCGGAATCCTGCGGGCGGTGCCAGCAGAACTCCTCGGCGCGCTCGGCCAGGCGCCGGTGCAGGGAGCGGGCGAACCGCTCGGCCCGCTGCCACCTCTCCTCCTGCGCCTGGCCCTGCTCGCGCCGGCGGCGGAGATAGTCCCGCCCGCTCACCGGCTGCGCCGCCGCGGCGGGCGCGGGCTCGGCGGGCTCCGGCTCCAGGTAGACCTTCACGCCCCACTCCACCCGGCCGTGCAGCCGGTCGAGCAGGCCACGGAAATGGCCCTCGCGGGCCTCGATCATGGTGCGTACGGCGCTGTCGTCACGGAAGACGGTCGCGAGCCGCAGCGGCAGCGGGGTGGTGACGGTGGTGAGCGCGTCGACCACGCCCTGGTGGGCGCGGGCGGTCGCGGCCAGCCAGTCCAGGTCCTCCAAGTGGGCCTTCAGCGCCTCCTCGGCGAAGTCGGCCTCCGGGACCGTACTGACGACCGCGACCAGCCCGTGGTGGTGCAGCAGCGCCGGCGGGGCGCCCCCGACACCCGTCAGCTGGGCCTGCAGGGGCGTCCTGAAGGGGCGGCAGACGGCGTACACGTACCGCAGTCCGGTCATGGTCCCTCCTCCGGGGCGCGGTCCGGCTCCAGCTCCTCCAGCCGGGTGAGCCGTTCCCTCAGGCGGGCGTTCTCCCGGGTCAGCTCGTCCCGGCGGGCCCGGGAGGAGAGCGCGGGGTCGCTCTCCCACCAGTCGATCCCCATCTCCTTCGCCTTGTCGACCGAGGCGACGATGAGCCTCAGCTTGACGGTGAGCAGTTCGATGTCGAGCAGGTTGATCCGGATGTCACCCGCGATGACGACACCCTTGTCGAGCACGCGCTCGAGGATGTCGGCGAGGTTCGCCCCCGAGCCCTGGCCATAGGGCTCGGGAAGGCGCCCGGGCGTCGTCATCGACGGCTCCTGCCCTCGGCGTACTCGGGTTCCTCTTCTTCGTCTTCCTCGGCCTCGTACTCGTCCTCGTACTCGTCGCCTTCGCCTTCCTCCCCTTCTTCGTCCTCCGCGGGCTCCTCCTCGGCTTCCTCGTCCTCGGCCTCGTCCTCGTAGGGCTCCTCCTCGGCTTCCTGCTCCTCGGCCTCTTCCTCCTCGGGTTGTTCCTCCTCGGCCACGGCGTCCTCGTGGCTGCGGACCACCTCGCCGTCGCGGATCTCGCCGCGCCAGCCGTCCTCGGCCTCGCCCTTGAGGGTGATGAACCGGGCGAAGTTCTTCAGATCCAGCCTGGTCCGGCGCCCCTGCGCCCGCCAGATGTTGCCGGTCTTCTCGAAGAGGCCCGTCGGGTAGTACTCCATGACCAGCAGGACCCGGGTGAGGTTCTCCTCCAGCCGGTGGAAGGACACCACTCCCTTGGTGGTGCCCTTGGCGCCCTCCGACGTCCACTGGATGCGGTAGTCCGGGATCTGCTCGGTCGTCTGCGCCTTCCAGCTGCGGCTGGACCAGAAGATCTTCGCCTGCCAGTCGGAATGGGTGTCGTCGGCCCGGCTCGCGCTCTTGACGCCCTTGGCGAAGGAGCTGAAGGCCTGGTACTGGGTCCACTGGTCATAAGCCGTGCGCAGCGGCACGCCGACGTCCACGGACTCCATGATCACGGTGGGCTTCCTGCCCGCGCCGCCCTTCTTTCCCTTGCCGCCTCCGAGGTTCCGCACGGCACTGATCACGCTCTCCTTGGCCTGGGAGGCGCCCGTCTCCAGCATGGAGCGCAGCGGGCCCTTGCCCTCGGCGAGCCTGCGCCCACCGTCGAGCGCCAGTCTGGCGAACCCCGGGCTCTTGCCCTCGGCGATGTCGTTCAGCTTGACGGTGGCCTCGCCGAGCTTGTGGCCGAGGCCGGTCAGCATGCGCTGGGCCTGTGCGGACAGGTACTCCTGGACCTCCTCCTTCAGCCGGTCGGCAGTCTCGCTGTGGGCGAGGTCCGCCAGCGGGCCCGCCTGGTCCGCTCCCGCGGCCCGGCCGGCCCGGGAAGCCGTGGATCCGAGGGTGTCGGTCATCGGTCATCGCCGCCCTTCGACTGCCGGGAGGCGGCCCCCCGGCCGCCGCCGGCAGAGGCCGTCTTCTTCGCAGCCCTGCGGGTCCCGCCCGCCTTGTCGGCCGCCGACTTTCCCGCCGGGGCCTTCTTCCCGGTCTTGCTCGCCTTCCTGGCCGGGGCCCGCTTCTCGGGGGCCTTCTGCCCGGTCTTCTCGCGGGGCGCCTCGTCCCGGGACTCCGGCTCTTCCTGCTCCTGCCGCTCCTGCTCGTCCGGCTCCTCTCGCTCGTCCGGCTCCTCCTCGGAGCCGGCCGGCAGGGCTCCGGACAGCTGGTCGCGCAGCTCGGCGGTACGGCCGTGCAGCCGGTCGGCGAGCGTGCTCATCTGCCGCTCGACCATCGCGCCGGTGGCCGCCTTGCCGACGCCCCGCAGATCCTCCCGGAGCTGGTCTCCGATCTCCTTGAACTGCGGGTTGTCCCGCAGCTGCCGGTTCACCTGGTCCGCGAGTGCCCGCGGACCGAGGTTCAGCTTCTTGCCGGCCACCAGGGAGCCGACCGTGAGCGCCATTTTCATCTTCTTCGTACGCCCGAGCAGATATCCGGCCCCTATGGCGAGGCCCAGTGCCGTTCGGTTCATCGTCACGTCCCGTCTCCAGTGGTGTCGCCGGAGCGCAGGCCCCGCTCCAACCGGTCGAGCAGCTCGTCCTCCAGCCGGTCGAACTCCTCCTCGGTGACCTCGCCCGCCTCCAGCCGCTCTTCGAGGCGGGCCAGCTCGGCCCGTACCGTGGCGGGGTCGTAGTAGATCCGCTCCGCCTCGCGGAGCACCTGCCGGATCGCCCACGCGCTGCCGCGCGCGGGTGCGAAGGGCAGCAGCAGCACTTCCGAGATCAGTCCCATGGGACCCTCCTTCCGCTCGGGCCCGGCCGCTACGGCACTCCGGCGTCCGCGCCGGCCGTGCTCCCCGCGGGCTCGGCCGGGCCGGGCTCGACGAAGCTGTACGGCGGCAGCGGGCCGTTGACCCGCAGGTCCAGGTGGGCGTGCTCGGCGCGGGCCCGCTCGGCCGCGGCCAGGAAGTCCTCGGCGGACTCCCGCGCCACCAGGAAGGAAACGTTGAGCAGCCAGCCGGTGGACTCCGGGCCCACGCTGACCGCGGCGGCGGCCGGCTGGAGCAGGCGCTGCACCTCGGCGGCGTCCTCGGCCTCCTGGGCCTTGACGGCGGCGGCCACCATCTCACCGAGGCGGATCCTGTCGTCGTAACCACCGCCACCCGCCTGCCGGTTGGCCTCGGCGAGGGCGCGGATGTCCGCGTTCTCGGCCATCACGAGGTGCAGGACGGCGTCCTCGACGTGGGTGGCCTTGACGTTGTACTCGACCTTGCCGTCCAGCTCACGCAGCCGCTCCTCGTAGTAGTCCGCCCGTTCGGTCAGCACCGCCGTGACGGTGTCGTCGTCGGGGGAGACGCCGCCGAACCGCATGGGCAGCACACAGCCGCCCGCGCCCGCCTCGGCGAGCACGTTCTGGTGCGCGAGGAGGTCCCTGCGCTTGGGCCGCAAGTCCTCAGGGGCATCGCTGACCAGGGCGGCGAGCGCACCCGCCGTGAGGACCCGCACGGGTCGGGGCGGTTCGCCCACGCCGTCCATGCCCTCGGGGAGTGCCGGGTGCGAGCGTGCGGTGATCCCGTAGACGTAGGTGCTCACTCCTGTTCCTCCTTCCGCCGGGCCGGGGCCTTGCGGGGACGCGGCCGGGGCTCGCGCTCACCCTCCTCACGGGCTTGGCTGAAAGCGTCGGACAGCGTCTGCGCGGCGCCGGACAGCGCGCCCTTGGCCTTGCCGCGGGCTCCGCCCTCGGTGACCTCGCTGACCACCTCGGGCAGCCCGGGAGTCTTGCTGGGCCCGGACTCCAGGTCCAGGCGGTTGCACGCCTCGGCGAAGCGCAGATAGGTGTCGACGCTGGCCACGACGACCCGGACGTCGATCTTCAGGATTTCTATACCGACCAGAGAGACCCGTACAAAGGCATCGATGACGAGTCCCCGGTCGAGAACCAGCTCCAGGACGTCGTAGAGGCCACTGGTGCCTCCGCCGCCGGACTGCTGTGCCGGGACTACGGTCATGCCGACCGTTCCTCCTCGTGGGTAGTCGGTGCCACGCCGGGTGCGTGGCCGCGGTGGGTGGGCGGGCGGCCTAGTGGCCGCCGGGTCGGCGCACGTCGGCCCGTCCGCGTTCGTAACGGCGGACACGCCGGTAGCCGGTGAGCTGCCCCTCGGGGTCCAGGTCGACCTGGTAACTCGCCATCAGGCTCATCGTGTCCGGTACTCGTACGAGTTCCACGACCTCGACCTCCAGCGACCAGCCGTCCTCGGTCTGCTCGAAGGAGGTCACCGTCTCGGGGACGAGCCCGGTGAGTTCGGCGAGCTGGCTCCGGGCCTGGCGCAGCACCTCGACGGGGGCCGCTCGCCGGTCGTCCGCATGGTCGCCTGCGCCGTTCTGTGCCTGCTGTGACTTTTGGGGTTTCTGTGAACTCTGTGACTGCGATGTGCTGTTTGTGTTTGACATAGCCGCCTCTTTCTGCGGGTGGCCGCTCATCCCCTGGCCAAACCTTCAGGAGCGCATGTCCGCGAGCCGGCGCCGGGCCGGGCCCAGACCGTGTCCCCGGGCCGGCAGTCCCTTCCAGGGCTCGGTGCGGGCCTGGTCGACGGCGTCGGCGACGGTCCAGCGGCGGGCGTCCAGGCCGGTGTCGTCCAGCTGCTCCCAGGCGAGGGGAACGGCCACCGGGGCGCCCGGGCGGGCGCGGACGGTGTAGGGCGCGACGGCGGTCTGGGCGTACGCGTTGCGCTGCACGTCGAGGTACAGGCGCTCGCCGCGGTCCTCCTTGCGGGCGGCCGTGGTGAGCCGGTCCGGGTCCTGGGCCACGGCGAACTCGGCGACGTCGCGGGCGAATTCCCGTACGTCGTCGAAGTCGTGGCGGCCGTCCAGCGGGACGACGAGGTGCAGTCCGCGCGAGCCCGTGGTCATCGGGGCGGCGGGCAGGCCGAGTTCGTCGAGCAGCTCGCGCAGCCGTCCGGCGGCCGTGCGGACGGCGGAGAAGTCGTCGCCGGGGGGATCGAGGTCGAAGACCAGCCGGTCGGGGTGGTCGGGGCCGCCGGCCCGGTCGACGCGGGACAGCCAGCGGTGCAGCGTGAGACATGCCTGGTCGGCGAGGTAGAGGAGGGTGGCGGTGTCGTCGCAGACGACGTGGGTGACCGTGCCGCCCTCCTTGGGCACCTCGGCCCGGGTGATCCAGTCCGGGTAGTGGTCCGGGGTGTTCTTCTGCATGAACCGCTCGCCGTTCAGGCCGTCCGGATACCGCTCCAGCATCAGCGGACGGCCCCGCAGATGCGGCAGCAGATACGAAGCGACGGAGCGGTAGTAGTCGGCGAGGTCGCCCTTGGTGTACTCCTCGGCACCCCCGCCGCCGGGGAAGAGCACCTTCCCCGGCCGCTGGATCTCCACCGTGCGGCGGCCCGCCCGTACGGCCCGCGTGTCGCCGCGGCTCATCGCACGACCGCCTCCTCGACCAGGAGCCGGGCCGCCGCCGCGATGCTCGCGGCGTCGATGCCGGCCGCGTTGAGCTGCTCGTCGGGCGCGGCCGAGCCCGGCATGGTGCGCACCCCGAGCCGGACCAGGCGGGGCATCGGCCCGCCGTCGCCGAAGGCCTCCGCGACGGCGTCCCCGAGGCCGCCCTCCGGGCGGTGGTCCTCCACCGTGACCAGGCAGCCGGTCTCCTCGGCCGCCCGGCGCAGGGTCGCGCTGTCGACGGGCTTGACCGAGTACAGGTCGATCACCCGCACCGGGATGCCGTCCTCGGCGAGCCGGTCGGCGGCGGCCAGCGCCTCGGGCACGGTCACCCCGGCCGCGACGACCGTCAGCCGGTCGTCCTCGCCGGCTCGCAGCGTCTTGCTGCCGCCGACCGGGAACTCCTCGTCGGGGCCGTAGATCACCGGGGTCTTGCCGCGGGAGGTCCGCAGATAGCGGATGCCCTGCAGGCCGGCCATGGTGGCCACCAGCCGGGCGGTCTGGTTGGCGTCGCACGGGTACAGCACCGTCGAGCCGTACAGGGCACGGAACATCGCCAGGTCCTCCAGGCCCATCTGGGAGGGCCCGTCCTGCCCGATCGCGACACCGGCGTGCGAGCCGACCAGGTTGATCCCGGAGCCGCTGATGGAGGCCATGCGCACGAAGTCGTGGGCGCGGGTGAGGAACGCGGCGAAGGTGGCGGCGTACGGCACCCAGCCGCGCGTGGCGATACCGACGGCCGCGGCGACGAGCTGCTGCTCGGCGATGTAGCACTCGAAGAACCGGTCGGGGTGGGCCTTGGCGAACTCCTCGGTACGGGTGGAGTCGCCGACCTCGCCGTCCAGGGCGACGACATCGCCGCGGGCGGTGCCGAGCGCGGCGAGGGCCGTGCCGAAGGCGTCCCGGGTGGCGACCTCGTCGCCCCGGTCGTAGTGCGGCAGCTGGACGACCTCGGTGGTGAGCGAGCGCAGCGCGGCGGCGGCCCGCGGCTCGGACACGCGCACGTGCAGACCGCGCGGCCCGCCGAGTTCGGCGACGGCCTCCTCGGGCTCGGGCAGCGGCTTGCCGTGCAGGCCCTCACGGTCCTCGACGGCCGCCACGCCCTTGCCCTTCAGGGTGCGGGCGAGGATCACGGTGGGCTGCCCGCTGGTGGACAGCGCCTCCCCGTAGGCCCGGTCGATCTTGTCGACGTCGTGCCCGTCGATCTCGACGGTGTGCCAGCCGAAGGCCTGGAAGCGGCGGGCGTAGGCGTCCAGGTCGTGGCCGTGCCGGGTGGGGCCGCGCTGGCCGAGCCGGTTGACGTCCACGATGGCGGTCAGGTTGTCCAGGTGCTCGTGGCCGGCGTGTTCGGCGGCCTCCCACACCGAGCCCTCCGCCAGCTCGCTGTCGCCGCACAGCACCCACACCCGGTAGCCGGTGCGGTCCAGCCGCTTCCCGGCGAGGGCGATGCCGACGCCGACCGGCAGGCCCTGGCCGAGCGAGCCGGTGGCCGTCTCCACCCAGGGCAGCCGGCGGGGCGTCGGATGGCCCTCCAGCCGGCTGCCGAGCTTGCGGAACGTGACCAGCTCGCCGTCCTCGATCGCGCCGGCCGCCTTGTACGCGGCGTACAGCAGCGGGGTGGCGTGCCCCTTGGACAGCACGAAGCGGTCGTTGGCGGGGTGTTCGGGGCGCTCGAAGTCGTAGCGCAGATGGTTCGCGAGCAGGACGGCCAGCAGATCGGCGGCGGACATCGAGGACGTGGGATGCCCGGATCCCGCGGCGGCGGCGGCCCGCACGCTGTCCACGCGCAACTGCTGGCCCAGTTCGGCGAGTTCGTCGGTGTTCATGAGTCTCCTCGGTCTCCTTGCGCGCGGTCGCGCTCGGTCGGGGCGTTCGGGCGGTCCGGGGGTTCGAGGTCCGGTACCCGCGCCAGTTCCGGTGAGGCCGTGTCCAGGGGCACCGACCAGGCGCGCACGAGGCCCAACTGGACGCCCTGGCGCGGGAGTACGGCGTCCAGCAGCCAGTCGGCGGTGACCCGGATGCGGTTGCCGGGCAGCGCGGCCAGGTGGTAGCCGCGGGTGACCGCGCCCGCCACCGGGCCGGACAGCGGGATGCCGAACGGGTTGGCGGCGGCTTGTACCCCGCCCAGGTCGACGGCGAAGCCCAGGTCCCGGTGGCGGTAGGGGCGCCGGCGCCGGCCGAGGCCGAGCGAGCCGGCCACGTTCTCCGCGGCCACCCGGCCCTGCCGCCAGGCGTGCTGGGCCGTCATCGAGGTGAACCTGCCCGGGTGCTCCAGGTCGGGCACGGCGGCGGCGTCCCCGCAGGCGAACACCTCGGGCCGGCCCGGCAGTTGCAGGTACGGGTCGACGACCAGCCGCCCGCGTTCCAGCGGCTGCCCGACGGCCTCCACCAGCGGATCGGGCCGTACGCCCACGCACCACACGAGGGTCCGGGACGCGACGAACTCCCCGTCGGTGAGCAGCACCCCGTCCCGGGTGGCCTCCTTCACCGACGTGCCCATCCGCACCTCGACCCCGCGCGCCCGCAGCACCCGGTCGGCCGTACGGGACATCCGCTCGTCCATCTCCGGCAGCACGCGCGGCGCCACGTCCAGCAGGATCCAGCGGGGGCGCAGCCCGGCGGGCAGCGGGTGCCGGCGGGCCAGCCGGTCGGTGAGCATCTGGAGCTGGGCGGCGACCTCGGTGCCGGTGTAGCCGGCGCCGACCACCACGAAGGTGCACCGGGCGGCGCGGCGCTCCGGGTCGTCGTCGGCGGCGGCGAGTTCCACCTGCCGGGTCACGTGGTCGCGCAGGTACAGAGCCTCGGGCAGCCCGCGGAAGCCGTGCGCGTGCTCGGCGACGCCGGGGACGGGCAGCAGCTTGTTGACGCTGCCGACGGCCAGGACCAGGCGTTCGTAGCCGAGGCTGCCGGTGCCGCCCTCGGGGTCGGTGTAGTGGACGGTGCACCCGTCCAGGTCGACGCCGTCCGCCTCGCCGAGCACCAGGCGCACGCCGTGCAGCGTGCCGGGCAGGGAGACGGTGACCCGGCGGGCCTCCAGGATGCCGGCGGCGACCTGCGGCAGCAGCGGCAGGTACAGGAAGTAGTCGGTCGGGTTCAGCAGGGTGATGTCGGCACGGTTCCGGGTCAGCCGGGCCAGGGTGCGGGCAGCCCGGTACCCGGCGAAACCGGCGCCGACGATCAGGACGCGAGGTCGGCTCACGGTACGCCTCCGGCGGTGTGGCTCGTCCGAGGTCTTCCGCGTAACCGGGGCCGGGGCACCCAAACGCCGGGAGGGCCACCCTTACGGCGGCCGGGCGCCGCCGGGCCGGCGTTTCGCCCCGCCGCCCCCGGTTACCCGGGCCGGGACCGGATCCGACCCGACCGGCTTGGCTCTCGCGGAGGTCTCCCCCATGCCCGAGTACGGCTACTTCCTGGCGAGCGAGGAACACGACCCCGCAGCCCTCGTCGAGCAGGCCCGGATGGCCGAGCAGGCCGGCTTCCAGGCGCTGTGGATCTCCGACCACTATCACCCCTGGAACGGCGCGCAGGGCCAGAGCGCGTTCGTGTGGTCGGTGATCGGCGCGCTGTCGGAGGCGGTGTCGCTGCCCATCGAGACTGCGGTGACCTGCCCCACCGTGCGCATGCACCCGGCGGTGGTGGCGCAGGCCGCGGCGACGAGCGCCGTGATGACCGGGGGCCGTTTCCGGCTCGGCGTCGGCACCGGCGAGGCACTGAACGAGCACATCCTCGGCGACCGGTGGCCCCCGCTGCATGTGCGCCTGGAGATGCTGGAGGAGGCGATGCAGGTGATGCGCCGGCTGTTCACCGGCGAGGAGGTCAGCCACCGCGGCACCCACTACACCGTGGAGAACGCCCGCCTCTACACCGTCCCCGACGAGCCCGTCCCGATCGACATCTCCGGCTTCGGCCCGAAGGCGACCTCGCTGGCCGCGCGCGTGGGCGACGGCTACATCACGATGATGCCGAAGGACGAGATGGTCACGCAGTTCCGCAAGGGCGGCGGCGGGAGCAAGCTGGTCAGCGGCGGTACGAAGGTCTGCTACGGCACCGACGTCGACGCGTGCGTCCGTACGGTGCACAAGCTCTGGTACAACGAGCTGCTGCCCGGCGAGATGGGCCAGGTGCTGCCCTCGCCCCGGCACTTCGAGCAGCTCCACGAGCTGGTCACCGAGGACATGGTGCGCGACGAGGTCGTGTGCGGGGACGACGCCGACCGGCATGTCGAGGCGCTGAAGGCGTTCGCCGACGCCGGGTTCGACCGGGTGTACGTGAACCAGATCGGGCCGGATCAGCAGGGCTTCTTCGACTTCTATCGGACGAAGGTGCTGACCCGGCTCGGGTGAAGGTGCGGTCAGGCCCTGTGGCTCGGGGCGTCCGGGTCGGCGGGCGGATGCGGGGGCACCGGCGGGTAGGGCATGCCCAGGCCCGTCGGCGGAGTGGCCGGTGGGGTGCCGCCCAGGACCCGATGCGGGGCGTGGGGGCCGAGCGCGGAGTGGGCGGCGCCGCGGAGGCACAGGGCCACCGCGCCCAGGAGTGCCGCGGTGATCAGTGCCGCGGCCCAGGCAGGCAGGCCGATCGCCAGGGCCAGCCCCACGGCGAGGGCAACCGCGCCGCCCGCGTACAGGGCGACGGCGCCCGACGCGGCGTAGAGCATGGCGCTGCGGCGTCGCTTGCGAGTCTGCTCGCGCAGTTCGTCGCGTACCGTCTCGCGTGCCACCTGAGCCAGCTCTTCGACGAGGTGCTTGTCCAGATGTTCCAGGTGATCAAAACGGTCCATGTCTTGCGGGTACCCGCCCATCACAGCGGGTAACGCGGGGGCCCTGCGCACATCCGGCGGCCCCAACTAGGCTCGTGCCATGGAGATTCTGGGCGCCTCGCTGCGCATCTGCGTCGACGACCTCGACACCACGATCCCCTTCTACGAGCGTCTGGCGGGAGGCAGAGCGCAGCGCTTCGCGCGCGGTGCCGTCGAGGTCGCCGCGGTCGGCTCGTTCCTGCTGATGAGCGGCCCGGAGGAGGAGCTGGAGATCCTGCGCAAGGTGACCGCGACGATCGCCGTGAAGGACGTGGACGAGGCCCACCGGCTGCTGACCGAGCTGGGCGCCCGGATCGTCGCGGGGCCGGTGCCGACGCCGGCGGGCCGCAATCTGCTGGCGGTGCATCCGGACGGGGCGGTCTTCGAGTACGTGGACCAGCGTGGCTGAGCCGGTCAGCCGCGCATCTCGGTGGTGAGGGCCCAGCGCTCGTGGTCGCGCCAGGCACCGTCGATGTAGATCATGTTCGGTGAGAAGCCCTCCAGGCGGAAGCCGGCGCCCCGGGCGAGGGCGATGGAGGCGGCGTTGCCGGGCTGTGCGTTGATCTCCAGCCGGTGCAGGGCCAGCGGCCCGAACGCGTACCCGATCACCAGCTCCAGGCCTTCGCGCATCAGGCCCCGCCCGGCCGCGTGCGCGAAGGCGCCGTAGCCGAGGGCGCCGCACCGGAAGGCGCCCCGCACGATGTTGTTGATGTTGATGAAGCCGGCGATGTCCCCGCTGCCCTTCTCGCAGACCAGGAAGCCGGCCCGGGCCGGGTCCTCGATCAGCCGGCCGGCGTAGTCGGCGTACGCCTCCTCGTTGTCCGGCGGGAACAGCCACGGCCGGTGCAGATCCTTGCTCTCCCGGGCCCGAGCGGTGAACTCGGGGCCGTCGGCGAGGGTGAAGGAGCGGATGGTGACGCGGGAGCCGGTGGCGAGCGGGCTGGACGGAGGATGCGGCATCCGGCCAGCTTAGAACCCGCGGGGCTCCCCGCGCCGCCTGTCCGCACGCACTTCGCGGACCCGGGCCGGCGCCCCGGGGTCCGCTGCCCCTCCCGGTCGGGTGGCGGTGCTCAGCGGGGGGTGTTCAGGGCCTCCGGGGCGGGTTCGCCGCCGAGGGTCTGGAGGACCGCGCGGATGACGTCCGTCGCCGCTCGTTCCTGGGCTTCCCGGGTGCTGGCCCCCAGGTGCGGGGTGACCGTCACGTTGTCGAGCGCGAGGAGGGGGGAGTCCGTGCACGGCTCGTCGTCGAAGACGTCCAGGGCCGCGCCCGCGAGGCGGGATTCCCGCAGGGCCGTGTGCAGGGCCGCCTCGTCCACGATGCCGCCGCGGGCGACGTTGGCGAGGTAGGCCGTGGGCTTGACCAGGCGGAGTTCGGCCTCGCCGATCAGGCCCGCGGTCTGTGGCGTCCTCGGTACGTGGACGGTGATGAAGTCGGAGCGGGAGAGCAGTTCGTCCAGCGGGGCGAGCTTGATGCCGTGCTGGTCCGCCGTCTCCGCGGCGGCGTAGGGGTCGTGGCCGAGGACCGTCATGTCGAAGGCGGACATGCGCCGGGCCACGGCCAGGCCGATGCGGCCGAGCCCGACGATGCCCAGTGTCTTGCCGGCGAGTTCGGTGCCGACGTGGGTGCTGCGCCGCCAGATGCCGGACTTCACCTCCCTGCCCGCGGCCTGGATGTCACGGGCCGCCGCCAGCAGCAGCCCGCAGGTCAGCTCGGCGGCGCTGACGACGTTGGCGGCCGGGGCGTTGACCACCACGACGCCGGCCGCGGTGGCGGCGGCGACGTCGATGTTGTCGACGCCCACCCCGGCCCGCCCGACGACGGCCAGCCGCGGGGCCGCCGCCAGGACCTCGGCGTCCACGGTCGTGGCGCTGCGGACGAGGAGTGCGTGGGCGTCGGCCACCGCGGCCAGGAGCTGCGAGCGGTCGGCGCCGTCGCAGTGACGCACCTCGTACTCGGGGCCGAAGCGCTCCAGGGCGGCCGGCGGCAGGGGGTCGGCGACCAGGACGACACGGGAAGACATCGGGTTCTCCGTAGAGGGTGTGGGGGCTGCTGGGCTCTGCGCGGGGGCCGTGGAGCCGGGGTGGCGGGGGGCGGGCCCGCCGGCGGTGGCCGCGGGGCCCCCGACGGCAGGACCGCTGCGGGCGAAAGTGGCTCCCCCGCCCCCGACGGCCCCGGTGCCGCGGCTCAGCTCTCGACCGCCATCACGATGCCGAAGGCGATCATGACCGTGCCCGCGGTGGCGTCGACGTTGCGGCGGACCGTACGGCGCTTCATCCAGGTACGCAGACCGTGGGCACCGAGGCTGATCAGGCCGTACCAGATCACCGCCTCCACCGCGTTGACCGCGGCCAGCGCGCTGCCCATGAGAGCGGGGGACACGCCGGAGGGTATGAACTGCGGGATCGTGGCGCCGTAGAAGACACCGACCTTGGGGTTGGCCAGGTTGTTGAGCATGCCACGGCCGAAGGAGCGCCACAACGAGGCGGCCTCCGGTGCCAGCTCGGTGTCCCCCTCCTGTCCCGCGCCGATGGCCCGGGCCGAGCGCCACAGCCCGATGCCCAGCCAGACCATGTAGGCGGCGCCGACGATCCGGAACACGGTGTACGCCATCTCCGAGGCGTCCAGCAGCGCTCCGATACCCACCGCGATCGCCGCACCCCAGATGACGGCGCCGACGCCCACGCCCACGCCGGTGACGAAGCCGTGGAGCCGGCCGCGCGCGACGGTGTTGCGGATGACCAGCGCGGTGTCCACGCCCGGCATGACCACCAACAGGGCGGACACCAGGGCGAATGACACCAGTGACTGAAGGACTGACACGCTTACACTCCTGACTTCTCGGCCACGATCTCGGCCAGGGGGACTCCGTCACGCGTAAGGCCGCGCAACCAGTTGCGGTAGAAGATCCGTCCGGGCTCCCGCCAGTTTTCCACCGGGGTGGCCGACGGGTCGTCGTTCGGGAAGTAGTTGGCCGGAAGGGCGATGTCCGCGCCCTTGGCCTGGTCGCGACGGAACTGGCGCAGCAGGGTGTCGGTGTCGTACTCCGGGTGCCCGGAGACGTACAGCTCCCGGCCGCCCCGGCCGACCGCGATGTGCACCCCGGCCTCGGGCGACTCCACCAGGATCTCCAGTTCCCCGGTCTTCTCGAAGTCGGCGCGCAGGTTCTCGGTGTGACGCGACTGCGGCACCGCGACGACCGGTTCGAAGCCCGCCAGGAGCGGGGAGGAGGGGTCGGTGAGCCGGTTGGGGAAGTTGCCGAACAGCTTGGCGGGCAGCCGGTACTTGGGGATGCCGTACCGGTGGTACAGCGCGGCCTGGGCGCCCCAGCAGACGTACTGGGCGGAGGTGACGTTCTCCTGCGCCCAGTCGATGATGCCGCGCAGCTCGTCCCAGTACGTCACCTGTTCGAAGGGGAGCAGCTCGACGGCGGCGCCGGTCACGACCAGGGCGTCGAAACGGCGGTCGGCGACCTCGTCGTGCGTCCGGTAGTGCTCCTTGAGGTACGCCTCGGGCGTGGTCTTGGAGACGTGGTCCCGCGGGCGCAGCAGGGTGACGCGTACGGGGAGCCCGGTGCCGGACAGCAGACGGAGCAGCTGGGTCTCGGTGACCGGTTTGTCCGGCATCAGGTTGAGGATCGCGAGTTCGACGGCCGGGGTGGCGGTGCCGGCCTCGGGAGGTTCGACGGTGACCGTGATGCCTTCCTCGGCGAGCTGGTCGACGGCGTCGATCCGGGTGGGGACGATGAGGGTCACTGCGCAGGGCTCCTGGTGGTCTCGGGCTCTGTTGCGGCGGCGAGTTCGGCCAGTACGGCCGTGACGCACCGGTCGGCGTCCGCCAGTGCGCGGTTGCGGCCTCCGGGGGAAGGCACGTAGTGGTTGTAGAAGGTGGCCCCCTCGCAGAGCGGGCCGAGGACGCGGACCTTCCGGTCGGGCCGGCCGTCGGCGGCCACGGGGTGCTGGTCCGCCGTGATGTCGACGCCGCGGCTGCTGCGGGCGCCGGGGCGGTGGCGGCGGATCCGCCCGCTCGCCACGAGGTCCGCCAGCAGCGGACTGCCGGTCGCCTCCACGTCGGGCTGCCCCGAGGTGGCGTACGCGAGCCAGTCGGCCGGTGCGCTGTGGCCGGTGCCGAGACGGGTGGAGGAGATCCGCCACGCCGTCCCGTCCCACGCGACGCGCGGTGCGGGCCCGAAGGGGACGCTGACGGTCCCGGCCTCCAGCAGGGCGAGGAGTTCCTCGTGCCGGTCGAGCTGCGGGCCGGTCACGGAGCGGTTGAGGGTGGCGGTGAAGGAGCCGTAGAACTCGTCGTGGGAGTCCTCGTCCAGACCGCCGAAGTCGACGGCGTGCCGGACGACGTCGCGCAGGTCGCGCAGGACTTCGAGGCCGGCCTTGGTGGGGCTGCCGCCGAGGCCGAGCCGTGCCTCCACCAGGTCCGACCGCAGCCGCTCCTCGTACCACTTCCGGTAGGCGTCGCTGGAGTCGAACTCGGCGCTGTCGGGGAAGAGCAGGTCCTGCGGGTCGAAGTGCCCGAACCGCTCGGCGTGTTCCAGGTCCAGGGCACGCAGCGCGTCGTCCAGGGTTCCGGCGTCGGCCGCCGCGCGCAGCCTCGCCGTGAGAGCGTGCTCGGCGTCGGCTCCCCCGGCGAGGGCGGCGCCGCGCCGGTGGAAGGCGATGCGCATCTCGGTGCGGATCAGGGGGAGCAGGTCGCCGTGCAGGTTCAGGGGGCGGTCGTCCCCGGCGGAGCGGAGGCGGTCGAGGGCCTGGCGGGTGAACACGACCGGCTCGTACGGTCCGCCACTGCGGTTGGCAGCGGGCCGGGCCCGGAAGGGTATGCCGGTGCGGGAGAACAGCAGGATGCGCGGTTCCCGTCCGCTGGGCAGGTAGCGCAGGCCGCCGTCGACCGCCTCGTACCGGCCGCCCCGGCCGAGGGTGAGCGAGGCGAGGACGTCCATGGCGGACAGGCCGGTGCCGCCGAGGGCCACGGTCTGGCCGGCGGTGACGTCCGCGAAGGCCGCGGCCGGCGGGTAGATGTCGTGGATGCGACGGGACGCGCCCGGCGCCCGTGGGTCGGGGCCGGCCGGCGGGGTATGGCCGGTGGTGAGAAAGACCGTGTCGACCCGCAGGGTCTCGCCGGTGTCCAGGGTGATCCGCCGGGAGTCGTCCGGACCGGCGGACAGGCTGGTCGCCGTGGCGCGGTGGAGCCGTATCTCCACGTTCTTGGGGGCACGGTCGAGGAGGCGCCGCAGGAACCAGCCGAGGTACTCGCCGAGCACCCGCCGGGGCAGGTAGTCGTCCGGTCGCACCGGCCGGCCCTCGTCACCGAGCGTGTGGCCGTCCTCGCCGACCTTCAGGCCGCGGGCCGTCACCCATGCGTAGAGGTCGGGGCCCCGGTCGCCGACGGCCTCGCCCACCGTCGCCTCCTCGGGGAAGAGGCTCACCTGTGCGCAGACGGTGTTGAGCAGCAGGTGGTCGGGCTGGTCCACGGCGTGGATGCCGACGCCGGTGCCGTCCGGGTCCACCACCTCGATCACGAGCCGGCGGCCCGCCCAGTCCGGGCCGGCGGCGCGGGTGACGAGGCGTTCGAGGACGCCGATGCCCCGGGAGCCCAGGCCGATGATCCCGACGGTGCCCGCGATCGGCGTCTGCCGGAAGGAAGTCGTCACCACCGCTCGGTCTCTCCGAAGAAGTCGTCGATGGCGGTGACGCGGCCCGATGCGGCGGCGACGCGGTGCACTTCGAGGCCCACCGCGAGGTCCAGGACGCCCAGGCCGAAGGGAGAGAAGACGACCGGCTTGTCCGTGCCGACCGTGACCTCTCCGTTGATCACCTCGGCGATGGTGCCGGTGATGAAATCCCGGTTGCCGTACTTCTGTTCGGCGAGGTGTGGTGAGGTGTTGGCCTTCAGGCAGTGGTCGACGTCGTCCAGCACGCTGTAGGAGCCGGCGATCAGTTCGGGGCCGATGTCCCGCAGGGAGATGTTGAGGACGATCTGCCCGGGGGCGAAGGCGTCGGGCGCGAGGACGTACGGCTCCCCCGCCGTGGTCGCGAAGACGACCAGGTCGGCGCCGGACACGGCGTTCTGGAGGGTGTCGGCGTAGGACGCCGGGTACTGGAGCCGCTCGGTGGCGTGGGTCGCCAGGGCCGTGCCGTACTCCTGGCTCAGGTCGTGCACCACGACCTGCTCGAACGTCCACTGCTCGGCGTGGAAGAACTCCAGGATGTTGCGGGCGATGATGCCCGCGCCCACGACCGCGAGCCGGCCGCCCTTGCGCCCCCCGGTGAGGACGTCCGCCGCGAGGACGGCCGATGCGGCGGTGCGGGCGGCACTGATCTGCGAGGCCTCCAGGAGCGCGAACGGGTAGCCGGTCTCGGCGTCGTTCAGGACGAGCGTGGCCGAGGCTCGGGGGATGCCGCGCTGGATGTTGGCCGGGAAGCTCGCGATCCACTTGATGCCGGCGACCTCGCGCTCGCCGTCGAGGTAGGCGGGCAGCGCGATGATCCGGTCCGCCGGCTTCTCGGGGAAGCGGAGGAAGTAGCTGTCCGGGTTCACGGAACGTCCGGCGTGGTGGGCGAGGTAGGTGTCCCGCACGACCCGGACGATGTCCCGGCGGCTGTCCCGGACGATGTCCCGGACGGTACGGCCGCCTACGACATCAAATTCGAACATGGTGACTCCTTCAATTCCTTTATGGATGTGCGCTGTTGAGCAAGGGACGACGGGGGCGTCCGGGTCAGTCGTCGACGGGGCCGAAGCGCTCGCCGACCCAGTCGTCGTCGTAGACCGTGTCGAGGTAGCGCTCGCCGAGGTCCGGGCTGATGGCGACCACCGACGCGTCCTCGGTGATGTCGCGGCTCGTGGCCGCGACCGCGGCCAGCACCGAACCGGTGGAGCCGCCGGAGAGGATGCCCCGCCGGGTCGCGAGTCGCCGGCACATGCGCACCGCCTCGGACTCCGGCACCATGACGACCTCGTCGACGAGCCCGTCACGGAGGATCTCCGGACGCCGGCTCGTGCCCAGGCCGGGGATGTGCCGGCGTGCCGGGAGGGAGCCGAAGGTGACCGAGCCGACCGTGTCCACCGCGAAGATGCGGGTCCCGGGCGAGTGCTCGCGGAAGTACTCGGCGCAGCCCATGAGCGTGCCGGTGGTGCCCGCGCCGACGAAGAGGATGTCGACCGCGCGCTCCTTGAGCAGGGCCGGGGCGGTGCGCCGGTAATGGGCCAGCGGGTTCGCCTCGTTGGCGTACTGGTTGGGCCACACCAGGCCGGGGTCCTCGCGCAGCCGGGCGTGGATGTGGTCGATACGGGACTGGAGGAAACCGCCGTTGGCGTCCCGGCGGTCGACGATGACGACCTCGGCGCCGTACGCCCGCATCAGACGGACGCTCATGGCCGCGGTGTTGGGGTCCGCGACACAGGTGAACCGGTAGCCGCGGGCCGCGCAGACCGAGCTGAGCGCGATGCCGAGGTTGCCGGAGGACGACTCGATGACCCGGCCGCCGGGTTTGAGCAGGCCACGGCGCTCCAGGTCCTCCAACAGGCCCACGGCGGCCTTCAGTTTGATGGACCCGGCGGGGTTGAGGCCCTCGATCTTGAGCGTGAGGTCGATGCCGGGGATGAAGCCGTGCAGGTCGAGGAACAGGTCGTCGAGGACCATGTCGTACGCATTGCGAAAGATCATCGAGCACCTTCGGAAACGGGTTGAGCGTGACGGAGGTGGTACGAGTGGTGCGCCTGCGGTGTCGGCGGCACACCGACGGGACCCGGGCGACGAAGCGGGCTCGGACATGCCGGGAACACGGACATGGCCGTCGCAGGACGTGACGCGGACGTGATCCGGAATGCGGCGGCGAGGTGCTGCCACCCCGCCCGGCCGGATGTCAGGGCACGTTTTCAGCCGTTGAAGGCGCTTGCCCCACCGGTGAGTCGCCCGGCCCGACGGAACGGGAGGCACGGCGTGCGGGCCCCGGGCCGACACGGTGCGGTACAGGCGTCGCCGGAAGGACCCTGTCCGGACGCGGCGAGTCGCCGGCGTCTCAGGGTGCGCGTCGCGGGGACTTCGCCGGGACGGTGACGACACCGCTCCTCGCGGTGTGGGAGCCGCCCGCTCCGGTCATGGAGACGGGAGTTCGCTCGCCCGGGCGGCAGGGCGTCGACGAGTGGTAAGTGGTCGTCCGTCTGCTCGCGGACCGACGCCCCCGACGGCCTGGAGTGGCTTTCCCTCAGCGCGACGACCGGACGCGTGACGTACACGCCGTCCCCCTTCCCCCGTGTGCGGCAATTGTGTTGCCCGTGCATCACGCGGTGTCCGAGTGGCGGCATTGCGTGATCTTGTGGAAACCCTAACCCGCGACCAATGACACGTCTATGACAACCGCGTTAAGGGCTCACGTAGATGACCGAACGGGACCGTGCCCGGCCGAAATGCGCCGGACGGTCACGTGGGTTCCTTCACGGGAGGAGCTCCACCTTCGGCGCCGGCGGTGCCGGGGCGAGCCCGAACACCTGGGAGTACAGGGACAGTTCGGCCTCCAGAGCGCGCACCATCGTCTCGGCCTTCCGGAACCCGTGCCCCTCCCCCTCGAAGGTGAGGTAGGCGTGCGGCACGCCCCGGCCCGCGATCAGCGCGAGGAAGCGTTCGCACTGGGCGGGCGGGCAGATCACGTCGTCCAGGCCCTGGAGCAGCAGGAAGGGCACGGTGAGCCGGTCGGCGTGCGCGGTCGGGGAGCGTTCGGCGTACCGGGCGGGCACCTCGGCGAGCGGGCCGATCAGCGACTCCAGGTAGCGGGACTCGAAGTCGTGCGTCTCCCCGGGGCCCCAGGTGGCGAGGTCGAGCACCGGGTAGAGGATGGTGCCGCAGGCGTAGACGTCGGTGGTGGTCAGGGAGGCTGCGGTGGTCCAGCCGCCCGCGCTGCCGCCCCGGATCGCCAGCCGGGCGGGGTCAGCGGTGCCCTCGTCGGCGAGAGCGCGGGCGACGGCCGCGCAGTCCTCGACGTCGACCACGCCCCACTGCTCGCGCAGCCGCTCGCGGTAGGCCCGGCCGTATCCGGTGGAGCCGCCGTAGTTGACCTCGGCGACCCCGATGCCCCGCGAGGTGAAGTAGGCGATCGCCAGGTCCAGCACGAGCGGCACCCGGCTGGTGGGCCCGCCGTGCGCCCAGATGACGTACGGCGGCAGCTCCCCGTCGGGCGCGGCACGGCCGGGGTGGTGCGGCGGGTAGACGTGGGCGTGCACCTCGCGGCCGTCGGGGCCGCAGAAGGTGCGGATCTGCGGCTCGGGGTAGTAGGCCGGGTCGACGGGGTCGCGGTGCCGGGCGCCGATCACGCGGGCGCGGCCGGTGCCGGTGTCCAGTTCGATCACTTCGTGGGCGGTGCGCGGGCTGGCGCCTACCGCGACGACGCGCCGGCCGTGGGCGGCGAGGGTGGGGGTGCACTCCGTCCAGGGTCCGGCGGCGTCGACGAGTTCGCCGGATTCCGGGTCCAGTATCCCGAGCGCGGTCGCACCGCGGCCGTGCACGACCGCCAGCAGGCCGTTGTCCAGGGGCGCGAACCAGCTCAGCCCGAGCTGCCACAGCGGCCCGCCGAACTCCTCCTCGCGGGGGCACAGCGGGGTGCCGTCGCGGTAGAGGTTCCACCAGCCGCTGCGGTCGCTCGCGTACAGGAGCCGGCCGTCCGCCGACCACTCGACCTGCGCGACGGCCTCGCCCGGTCCGCCGGCGACGGTCCGCGCGCCGGTCAGCCGGCCGTCGTCGCTCACGTCGGCGACCAGCAGCTCGGTGCCGTCCCACGGCATCCGGGGATGGTCCCAGCCCAGCCAGGCGGCCCGCCGGCCGTCGGGCGACAGCCGGGCTCCGGTGACGAACCGGTGCCGGGGCGCGGTGAGTTCCCGGACGGCACCGCGGTCGTCGGCGGCCGAACCGTCCAGCGGTACGGCGGCCGGCACCCGGCGTATGTCGTCGGGGCCGTCCCCGGTGAACTCCTCCAGCACGCACCACACCTCGCCGCGGGCGAGGTCCACCCGGGGCTCCGCCCAGCGCAGGCCGCCGCCCACCGGGGACACCGGGGTGAGCGGGGAGGGCTCGCCGCCGGGCTCGTACCGGTACAGCCGCTGGTCGGCGAAGTGCACGAAGACGATCAGGGGCCGGCCGTCCCGGATCGCCCCGGCCCAGGGCCGGCCGCCGTACTCGATGACCCGGCTGCGCACGTTCCACGGCGCGGGCAGCACCGACTCCTCGCCCCCGTCGGCGCGCCGGCGGACCAGGGCCCGCCGGCCGCCCTCGGCCGGCCGGGGCTCGGTCCACCAGATCTCGTCCCCGACGAACCCCACCCAGTCCGGCCGCCCGTCGTGCGCGGCGGCCAGCGCGGCGTCGATGGGCGACGGCCAGGAGCCGTACGGCGATCTCAGCACTTCGTCCCCCACTGTCTAGGCCGTCCGCAGGAAGCGGTCCAGCACCCGCACCCCGAAGTGCAGCGCCTCCACGGGCACCCGCTCGTCCACGCCGTGGAACAGCGCCTGGTAGTCGAGGTCCGCGGGCAGCTTCAGCGGGGAGAAACCGTAGCCGGTGATGCCGAGCCGGGAGAACTGCTTGGCGTCCGTGCCGCCCGCCATGCAGTACGGCACCACATGGGCACCGGGCGCGAACTCCCGTACGGCGGAACGCATCTTCGCGAACACCGGCGCGTCCACCGGTGCCTCCAGGGCCACCTCGCGGTGCGCGAACTCCCACCGCACGTCCGGCCCGGTCAGCGCGTCCAGCGTGGCGGCGAACTCCTCCTCCGTGCCGGGCAGACAGCGCCCGTCCACATGGGCGACCGCCTCGCCGGGGACGACGTTGACCTTGTAACCGGCGTCCAGCATGGTCGGGTTGGCGCTGTTGCGGACGGTCGCCTCGACCAGCCGGGCGGCCGGGCCCAGCTTCTCCAGCAGCGTGTCCACATCGGTGGAGCCGGCCTCGATGCCGTACAGGGCGGCGAGTTCGTCCAGGGCGGCGCGCACGGTCGGGGTGATCCGGAGCGGCCACTCGTGCTCGCCGATGCGGGTGATGGCGGCGGCGAGCCGGGTCACCGCGTTCTCCTTGTTCACCCGGGAGCCGTGCCCGGCCCGGCCGCGCGCGGTGAGCTTCAGCCAGCCGGTGCCCCGCTCCCCCGCGGCGATCGGGTAGATCTCGCGGCCAGCGCCGTCGTGGAAGGTGAAGGCACCGGACTCGCCGATGCCTTCCGTGCAGCCCTCGAAGAGTTCGGGATGCCGGTCGGCGAGGAACCCGGAGCCGTCCTCGGCGCTGGCCTCCTCGTCCGCGGTGAACGCGATGACGAGGTCGCGGCGGGGCCGTACGCCCTGCCGGGCCCAGGCCCGGACCACCGCGAGGATCATCGCGTCCATGTTCTTCATGTCGACGGCGCCCCGCCCCCACACCACACCGCCTTGGACCTCGCCGGAGAACGGGTGGACGCTCCAGTCGGCGGCCTCGGCGGGCACCACGTCGAGATGGCCGTGGACCAGCAGCGCGGGGGCGGACGGGTCGGTGCCCGCGATCCGGGCCACCACGTTGGTACGGCCCGGGGTGCGCTCCAGCAGCAGGGGTTCCAGGCCCGCCCCGGCCAGCCGTTCGGCCGTGTACTCGGCGGCGGGCCGCTCCCGGCAGTCGCCGCCGCCCCGGTTGGTGGTGTCGATACGGATCAGGCCGGAGGTGAACTCCACCACCTCGTCCAGGGCCAGCTGGTCAGCCATACTGCTCCTCCACGGCGGCGGAGACGATCGTGGTGACCGCCTTGAACGTCCTGATCCCCTCGTACATGGTGGCGCTGGTGTACGCCACCTTCCGCTCACCGATCCGTGCCACGCCGGGCACGACGGTGGCGGCCTGCGCCAGATGCTCGGCGTCGAACTCGACGGCGACCGTGAACGGCCCGGCCGCCACCGATTCCTGACGGGCCGCCAGCTGGGCTGCCTCCTTGGCCGCCGCGCGGATGTCGGCCGCGGTGCGGGCCGGGGTCCGGCACACGGCCGCGTACCGCGACACATGGTCCTTGACGGCGACCTTCAGCGCCTCGGGCGCGTAGCCGAGGGCGTCCTCGCAGGCCACGTCGTCGCCGGTGACGAGGACGACGGGGACGCCGTACTCGGCGACGACGTGCGCGTTGAGCAGACCCTCGCTGGCGCGGACGTCGTTCAGCCAGACCCCGGTGATCTGGTTGGCGAGGTAGGTGTGGGCGAGGACGCCCTCCATGCCGGCGCCGGCGTGGTAGCCGACGAACGCGATGCCGTCGACGTCACCGTGCTGGACGCCCTCCACCATGGACAGCGCCTTGTGCCGTCCGGTGAGCATCTCCACCCGCTCGTCGAGCCGCTCCAGGAGGAGGTTGCGCATGGACCAGTGGGCCTCGTTGACGAGCACCTGGTCGGCGCCGCCGTCGAAGAAGCCCTCCGCGGCGGCGTTCACGTCCGAGGTGAACATCGACCGGCACCGCTCCCACTGCGGCGTCCCCGGCAGCACGTCGCCGGGCCAGGTGACGCCTGTGGCACCCTCCATGTCGGCACTGATGAGGATCTTCATGGTCCGTCACGTTACGCGCCGAGCGGCGGACAGGCTACGACCGCGCCGGAGCACTCCACGGCGGCGTCGGTGGCGCGGGCACGGGCGAGGCCGACGCGGGTGCCGGTCACGCCTTCGCGAGGACGAACCAGTGGGCCGGCAGGTCGATGCGGGTGCCGTCCGCGAGGTTCTCGGTCTGCGGCAGGGCCGTCTCGCCCTCGGCCAGGACGGTGAGGCCGGCCTCGGCGAGCAGCCGCGGGATCTCCTCGTCGGGGGCGTCGGCGGGCTTGAGCCCGTGCTGGAAGACGCGCCGGAGCTTGGGCCCCGGGCCGCCCGGCTCGGACGCGGCGCGTCTGAGGACGTCCCGGGAGCCCGAGGTGAGTTCGACGACGAAGGCGCGGCCCGCGCCGCCGATGAGTTCGGCGACGGCGGCGGCCACCACTGGGCGCGCGGCCGGTTCGCTCTGGTGGATGACGGCCCGCATGTAGACGTGGGCGTCGCCGAGCCGGTCGTGCAGGGCGCGCACGGCGTCGCGGTCGGTGAGGTCGAGCTGCTGGAACTCGACGGCGTCGCCGTGCGCGGTGCGGCGGGCGTGCTCGACGGCCGCGTACGAGAGGTCGACGCCTACGGCACGGGCGAACCGGGTGGCCAGATAGTGCGTCTGGGTGCCGTTGCCGCAGCCGAGGTCGACGATCGTCCGGTCCGGGTCGGCGTAGCGCAGGAGCAGTTCGCTGTGCGGTGCGGCGCTCAGGGAGGGATCGGCGTCCCAGATCGCCTCGCCCCGGCCGTCGGAGGTCTCCTTCCAGTAGCTCTCCCAGGCGTTGCGGTACTCGTCCGAGACGTTCATGCGCTCTCCCCACGGTTCGGTTCCGTGATCGGGATATCGCGCGGGCCGGGGACGGGGCAAGGGCCGGGGGGCCACCTTCACGGGATGTGGAGGGCCTGTTCGAACCAGACGGTCTTGCGGTGGCCGCTGGCGCTGGCGCCCCACTCCCGGGCCAGCCGGCTGACCACGCGCAGCCCGCGGCCCGACTCGTCGTAGGGACCGGCGGCGAGCAGGGCGGGCAGGGCGGGTTCCTCGTCGGTGACCTCGAACAGCAGCGCGTCGGTGCGGACCACCCGCAGGGCGATCCGGTCGCCCCCGGCGTGCCGGACGGCGTTGGTGACGACCTCGCTGACCAGCAGCTCGGCCGTCTCCACCGGGTGAGGCAGGCCCCAGTCGAGGAGCCGTTCGCGGACCAGGCGGCGGGCCCGGCCCACCTCGCGCGGGTCGGCGTCGAACCGCCATTCGGCGACGTGGTCGCCGGGGATGCCGTTGAGGCGGGCCATGAGCAGGGCGACGTCGTCCTTGCGTCCGCCGCGGGTGTTCAGCGCGCGGATGATGGTGTCGCAGGCGTCGTCCATCGAGGCCGCGGGGTGGGCGGCGGACTCGCAGAGCGCGGCCAGGCCCTCGCCGATGTCGCAGCCGCGCACCTCCACCAGGCCGTCGGTGCACAGCACCAGCCGGTCGCCGGGCGCGACCGGGACCCGGGTGGCCTCGAACGGGACGCCGCCGACGCCGATCGGGGCACCGGTGGGCAGGTCGAGGAGTTCGCTGCTGCCGTCCTCGGCGCGGACCAGCACGGGCGGGATGTGGCCGGCGTTGGCGAGGGTCAGCTCGCCGCGGATCGGGTCGTAGACCGCGTACAGGCAGGTGGCGAGGTAGTTGTCGCCGAGCCTGCGGGCCAGGTCGTCCAGGTTGCGCAGGAGCTGGGCGGGCGGGGTCTCCATGGCCGCCATGGTCTGCACGGCGGTGCGCAACTGGCCCATCATCGCGGCCGAGTTGAGGCCGTGGCCCATGACGTCGCCGACCACGAGGGCGGTGCGGGAGCCGGACAGCTTGATGGTGTCGAACCAGTCGCCGCCGATCCGGCCGAGCCGGGTGCCGGGCAGATAGCGGGTGGCGATGTCACAGCCGGCCATCCGCGGGGCGACCTGCGGCAGCATGCTGTCCTGGAGGGTGTCGGCGACGTTCTCCTGGTACGTGTACATGCGGGCGTTGTCGAGCACGAGGCCCGCGCGGGCGGCGAGTTCGGCGCCGGTGGTGCGGTCCATGTCGTCGAACTGCGGCCGGTCGGGGCGGCGCATCAGCACCATGAAGCCGAGGACGACGTTGCGCGCCTTGAGCGGGACGATCAGCAGGGACCGGCCGCCGATGAGCGGCCTGAGGTCGCGCTTCTCGAACTCGCCGGAGATGCGCTCGGACAGCTCGTCGGTGACCCGCGGGACGAGGACCGGCTCGCCGGTGACCATGCACTTGTAGAACGGGGTGTGCTCGGGGAAGGCGAAGGCCTCGCCGACCGGCACGGTGTCGTCCCAGCGGCCCGGTTCGTCGTTGTGCTCGACCCAGACGCGGAACATCACGGTGCTGGCGTCCGGCGGGCCGTCCGGGAAGCCCTCGCCGGCCAGCACCGCGGCCCGCAGATGGGTGCCGGCGAAGTCGGCGAAGCGGGGCACGGCGGCGCTGGTGACCTCGCGGATGGTCTCGCCGAGGTCCAGGGAGGAGCCGATGCGCGAGCTGACCTCGTTGAGGAACTCCAGCCGCTCGCGGACGGCGGCGTACTCCAGGTCCTGTTCGGCGCCGGCCGGGACCACGGCCGCCACGGTCCGCTGCTGCGGTACGACGGCTTCGGCGCGGGTGCGTCCCGGGCGGCGGGGCACGCCCCAGTACGGGGTCACGGGCACCCGGTCGTACTGGCTGAACTCCAGGATCGGGTAGCCGAGTTCGAGGATCTGCGCGACGATCCGGGCGCTGAGGCCCGGGCCCATGTTGGGCAGGATGTCGGGCAGACGCCGGGCGAGTTCCTCGGAGGCGGGCAGTTCGGTGTGGCGGGCGAAGCCGGGCGAGATGCGCTCGGCGGTCTCGTCGTCGTAGCCGCGTTCGTCGCGCAGCCGGGTGGCGTCGGCGGCGAGCACGAGCAGCCGGGAGGGGTCCGGGCCGACCAGCGGGTAGGCCCACCACAGCACGTCGAGCCGCTCGTCGGCGGATGCCTGCCGGGGCGGGCAGAGGCGGGCGCGGCCGGCCGTCGCGTAACCGGTGTGCCCGCCGAGCGAGGCCTCCAGGTCGGGGCCGGCCGCGTCGTACCCCTCGTACCCGTCGTACGCCTCCGGCAGCGCGCCGGAGACCGGCAGCAGGTCGGCCGCGGGGTGTCCGACGGCGTCCTCCCGGCGTACGCCGAACAGGCGTCGCGCGCCGCTGCTCCAGTGGGACACCAGGCCGGCCCGGTCGACGACGACCACGGCCAGGGGAATCCGGCCCGCCGCGGTGTCGCCGACGCCGCGTCCGGGAGCTGTGTCCCGCTCGCTGCCACGGTCCATGGCCCAGGCCCTCTCTCCCCACGGCTGTTCGCAAACGATCTGTGCCGCCCGCCACTACGGTACGGCGGCGTACGGTCGCGATGTGTGGCAATCCTGGAATTGGTTTCACCGGATGCACCGGCGCACGGCCCGGCGCGCGGAGGGTGCCCCGGATCAGTCCTCGTGCCCCAGCTGGAGATCGCGCTCGGTGCGGCCACCGCCCGCGACCTGCAACACCGTGGCGACCGGCGGGTAACCCGCGGCGATGACGGTGTACTCGCCGGAGGAGAGATCCACGAACCGGAACGTTCCGTCCGCTCCCGTGGTGAGGGTGTCGACGACGTTGCCGGCGGCGTCGAGCAGGGTCACCCGGGCGTCCTCCACGGGGCGTCCGCCGCCGGACCGGACGGTGCCCTTCAGCACGGCGCCGCCCGCGAGTTCGATGTCCTGCCGGGTCTCCCGGGCGGCCTGCACGGTGACCGGGAGCGCGGCGGGCCGGAAGGCGGGGGCGCTGGCGGCGAGGGTGTACTCGCCGGCGACGAGTTCGGTGATGACGTAGCCGCCCTCGCGCCCGCTGCGGGTGGCGGAGACGACCTCGCCGTGCACGTTGGTGAGGGTGACGGTGGCGTCCCGGACGGGGCTGCCGTCGGCGGTGAGCACGCTGCCGGCGAGGCGGCCGGCGCCGCCGAGGACGACGTCGAGTTCGACGGGGCGTTCGCCGACGCTGACGGAGACGGCCTGCGGCTGGTGCCCGCCGGCGGCGGCGATCAGCACGTACGACCCGGAGCCGGGCGTGCTGAGCGCGTACCGTCCGTCGTCGCCGCTGGCGCCCCGGCCGATCTGCCGGCCGGTGACGTCGATGAGGGTGAGCGCGGCGCGGGGCACCACGGTGCCGTCGGGGTGCTGCACCGTGCCGCAGACGGGGATGCCGGCGGCGTACGGCGAGCGGGGCGGGGCGGGGGTCCCCGCGGCCGGGGTCCGGGGGCGGGCGTGCGGGATCGGAGCGTTCACGGTCTCGGGCTCCGTTTCGGTGGCGTGGTGGGACACCAGCGGTTTCTCCTTGAGGAAGAAGGCGATGAGCAGGCCGAGGACGAGCACCGGGACGAGGTAGAGGAAGATCCGGGGCATCGTGTCGGCGTAGGCGCGGATGTAGGCGTCGCGCAGGGCCGGGGGCAGCGCGTGGACGAGCTGCGGGGTGATCGAGTCGGCGGCGGGCAGTCCGCTGCCCGCGCGCGGGGGCAGTTCCCGGCGCAGGGCGTCGGTGAGCCGGTCGGCGAAGAGGGTGCCGAAGACGGCGGCGCCGACGCTGCCGCCGATCTGCCGGAAGTAGTTGTTGGCGCTGGTGGCGCTGCCGAGGTCGGCGGGGCGCACGGAGTTCTGCACGGCGAGGACGAGGACGGGCATCACCAGGCCGATGCCTGCGCCGAGGACGGCCATCCAGATGCTGTAGTGCAGCCGGGGTGTGCCGGTCTCCAGCCGGGACAGCAGCCACATGCCGACGGCGGAGAGGGCGCCGCCGAGCACGGGGTAGATCTTGTAGCGTCCGGTGCGGCTGATGAGCTGGCCGCCGATGATCGAGGCGCCGACGATGCCGGCCATCATGGGCAGCATCAGCAGCCCGGACTCGGTGGCGCTGGCCCCGTCGACCATCTGCAGGAAGGTCGGCAGGTAGCTGGCGGCGCCGAACAGGGCGACGCCGATCACCAGGCCGACCAGGCCGCTGGTGGTGAAGACGGAGTCGCGGAACAGCCGGAGCGGGATGAGGGGTTCGGCGGCGAAGCGCTCGGCGACGAGGAAGAGGACGCCGGCGGCGAGGGCGCCGGCGCCGAGGCCGAGGATCTGCCGGGAGTCCCAGGCGTATTCGGTGCCGCCCCAGCTGGTGAGCAGGACCAGGCAGGTGGAGGCGGCGGCGAGCAGCAGCGCGCCGAGGACGTCGAGCCGGGCACGCGCCCGCGGCTTGGGGAGTTTCAGCACGACGGCGACGACGGCCAGGGTGACCAGGCCGAAGGGGACGTTGATGTAGAAGCACCAGCGCCAGGAGAGGTGGTCGGTGAAGTAGCCGCCGAGCAGCGGGCCGGCGACCGAGGCGAGGCCGAAGGCGGCGCCGATCAGGCCCATGTACCGGCCGCGTTCCCGGGGCGGCACGATGTCGGCGATGATCGCCTGCACGCCGATCATGAGCCCGCCCGCGCCGACGCCCTGGACCGCGCGGAAGGCGATCAGCTGGTCCATGGTCCCGGCCCGGCCGGCGAGCGCGGAGCCGAGGACGAAGACGGCGATGGCGAACTGGAAGACGCCCTTGCGGCCGAAGAGGTCGCCGAGTTTGCCGTACAGGGGCAGGCCGATGGTGGAGGTGAGCAGGTAGGCGGTGATCGCCCAGGACATCCTGTCCAGGCCGTGCAGTTCGCCGACCACCTTCGGCAGGGCGGTGGCGACGATCATCTGGTCCAGGGCGGCCAGCAGCAGCGCCAGCATCAGTCCGAAGAACACCAGCCGGACCCGGCGGGGCCCGAGTTCGGCGGGCGGGGCGGGGGGTGGCGGTGCGGCGGCCTTCTCCTCGTCCGCCGCCGGTGCCACGACCGGCTCGTGCTGCGCCAGAGTCGTCCCGCCCACGGTCCGCTCCCCTCGTCACATCTGTCACATTTCCCGCGTGAGGCGACAACTGCGAGCAACTGCGGCGAGTTACGGTTCCGCCCGGCGCGGGGCGGCGATCCACTCGAACCGGTGAAGGGGTCGATCAGGGGCCAACGCCCCTTCACCGGCGGACCCTTGGGCTACTTCTCGACCTCGGCGGCGAGGTTGGCGAGCAGGGCGTCGTAGATCCGGCCGAGGCCCTTGGGGGCGAAAGTCCTCTCGAAGAAGCCGCCGATGCCGCCGGCGCCCTGCCAGGTGGTGGTGACGACCACGCGGGACCGCCCCTCGCCGGCGGGGGTGACGCGCCAGGTGGTGACCATGGAGGAGTTGCGGTCCTTCTCGACCAGCTCGCCGTCGGTGGGCTCGCTGACCTCCAGCAGGCAGTCGCGCACCCGCTTGCTGGTGGCCTGGAGCTTCCAGTGGACGAGGGTGCCCTCGCCGTCGCCGCCCTCGCGCACCTCGTACTCGCTGAACGGCTCGGGCAGCAGCTTGCGCCGCGTGTCGCGGTAGTCGGCGAGAGCGTCGAACACCTTCTCCGCGTCCGCCGCGACGACCCGCTCCGTAGTGGCCTCGACCTGCGCCATTGCGTTCCTCCAGGACCTGGTTTCTCGGGGTTGGGGCAAGCCAACCACCCCGGCGCCCGGCCGCCCAAATCGGGGTACGCACGATCACGGGAACACATGTTCTATTGTGTGGCCAGCGCTACCGAGGAGGCGTCATGCGCTGGGAGAACCTCACGGACGAGAGCGAACACGGCCGGGCCGCCGACGCCGCGCTGTTCGGCGCGGATGCCGTGACCACGCGTACGTTCGACACACCCGAGTTCCGCGGGATCACCTTCCACGAGGTGCGGGCGCGCTCGGTGCTGAACCGGGTGCCGGGCGCCTCGCGCATGCCGTTCGAATGGACGGTGAACCCCTACCGGGGCTGCTCGCACGCGTGTGTGTACTGCTTCGCCCGCAAGACGCACAGCTACCTGGACCTGGACACGGGCATCGGCTTCGACACCCAGATCGTGGTCAAGGTGAACGCCCCCGAGGTGCTGCGCCGACAGCTCGGCTCCCACCGCTGGCGGGGCGACCACGTGGCCATGGGCACGAACGTCGACTGCTACCAGCGCGCCGAGGGCCGCTACCGGCTGATGCCGGGCATCATCTCGGCGCTCACCGACCACGCGAACCCGTTCTCGATCCTCACCAAGGGCACCCTGATCCTGCGCGACCTGGACCTGCTGGTCCGGGCGGCCGAGGTGACGGACGTGGGCATCTCGGTCTCCGTCGGCTTCCTGGACACCGAGCTGTGGCGCACGGTGGAGCCGGGCACGCCCGCGCCCGAGCGCCGGCTGGACGTCGTCCGCACCTTCGGCGAGCACGGGATCGGCTGCGGGGTGCTGATGGCGCCGGTGATCCCGTTCCTGAGCGACCACCCGGACCGGCTGCGGGAAACGGTACGGGCCATCGCGGCGGCCGGGGCCACCTCCGTCACGCCCCTGGTGCTGCATCTGCGCCCGGGCGCCCGGGAGTGGTTCATGGCCTGGCTCGGGCAGCACCATCCGCACCTGGTGCGCCGGTACGAGCGGCTGTACGCGGAGGGTGCCTACGCGCCCAAGTGGTACCAGCGCCGGATCACCCGTCAGGTGCACGAGCTGGCGCAGGAGTACGGCATCGGGCCCACGCGCGCGGCGTCGGTCCGCCGGATCCGCCCGGCCGAGCCGGCGCCGGCCCCCACCGCGTCGGAACCGGTCCAGCTCAGCCTCATGTGAGCACGTCCGAGGGCGTTAGGGGGCATCCCACGGCCCAATTGGGTCAACTATCGCCGCAACGCGTTCTTCAGGGCCCCGATTCCGGGACGATCCGGCGAGAACCGTGACCCTCGCGGTGCACGGAAACCCGCCGTCCCGGAAGGACCCGAATGAGAACACGCGCAGCCGTGCTGTGCGCGGCCGCCGCCGTGGTGGCGGGCTCGCTCACCGGCGTTCCCGCGCAGGCCGCCGCCTCGGCGCAGCTCAGCTGGAAACAGTGCGGCACCAGCGACTACCCGCGGCTCCAGTGCGCGTCCCTGAAGGTGCCGCTGGACCATGCGAGGCCGTCGGGACGGCAGATCACCCTCGCCCTGACCCGCGTCCCGCACACGGCGCCGGCCTCCCAGGGCCCGCTGCTGGTCAACCCCGGCGGCCCCGGCGGCAGCGGCCTGGTGCTCGCCGGGCTGGTCGCCTCGACGCTGCCCAAGGGCGTCGCGGCCCAGTACGACATCATCGGCTTCGATCCGCGCGGGGTCGGCCGGAGCAGGCCCGCCCTCGACTGTGTGCCCGGCCACTTCACACCGCGGCGCCCGGACTCCGTGCCGGCCACGCCCGCGCTGGAGCGGGCGAACATCGACCGCGCGAAGGCCTTCGCCGCGGCCTGCGGACGGAAGTACGCGGACCTCCTGCCGTACCTGGACACCGTCAGCGCGGCCCGGGACCTGGACGTCGTCCGCCGGGCCCTCGGCGCGCCGCGGCTCAGCTACTTCGGCTACTCCTACGGCACTTACCTGGGCGCGGTCTACGCGAAGCTGTACCCCACCCGCGTCCACCGCCTGGTGCTGGACTCGATCGTCGACCCGAGCGGGGTCTGGTACGCGGACAACCTCGGCCAGGACTACGCCTTCGACGAGCGCCATCGCGCGCTGATGGCCTGGATCGCCCGGCACGACGACGCCTACCGGCTGGGCAAGGACCCCGCGAGGATCGAGGCCCGCTGGTACGCGATGCGGTCGGCCCTCGCGAAGAAGCCGGCCGGGGGCAAGGTCGGCGCCGCCGAGCTGGAGGACACCTTCATGCCCGGCGGGTACTACAACGGCTACTGGCCCTACCTCGCCGAGGCGTTCGCTGCCTACGTCCACACCAGGGCCACCGGCCCGCTGGTGGAGGCGTACCAGAACTTCGGCGCCGTGGACTCCTCGGGCGACAACGGCTACAGCGTCTATACGGCGGTGCAGTGCCGGGACGCCGCCTGGCCGCGCGACTGGAACCGGTGGCGCGCGGACACCTGGGGCGTGTACGCGAAGGCACCCCTCATGGCCTGGAACAACACCTGGTACAACGCGCCGTGCGCGTTCTGGCCGACGGCCTCGCAGCAGCCGGTGGACATCGCCAACGGCGCGCTGCCGGCGGCGCTGCTCTTCCAGGCGACCGACGACGCGGCCACGCCCTACGCCGGCGGCGTCAGGGTCCACGGGCTGCTGGCCCGGTCCGGCCTGGTGGTCGAGCAGGGCGGCGGCAACCACGGCGTCACGCTGAGCGGCAACGCGTGTCTGGACCGGTACCTGGCCGCGTACCTGACGGACGGCAGGGTTCCGCACGGCAGCGGTCCGGTGGACGCGGTCTGCGCGAAGACCCCCGACCCGAAGCCCCTGCAGACGAAGTCGGCACCACCGACGTCCCGCGGCGCGACCCTGCACGACCTGCTGGGCTTCCGCCGGTAGCCACCCCGCCCGAGCGCGGGGGCTTCCGCGGGCAGCCGCCGTGCCCGGGGCCGGGGGCTTCCGCCGGGTAGTTGACTCGCCCGCCGCGGGGGCTTCCGCCGGTAGCCGACCCGCCCGCGGGGGCTTTCGCGGGTAGCCGACCCGTCCACCTGCGGGGGCTTCCGCCAGGTAGCCAACCCGCCCGGCCCCGGAGGCTTCCGCCAGCAGCCGACCCGCCCGCCCGCGGGGGCTTTCGCGGGTAGCCGACCCGTCCACCTGCGGGGGCTTCCGCCAGGTAGCCAACCCGCCCGGCCCCGGAGGCTTCCGCCAGCG
>NZ_JBEYYR010000002.1:138813-144395 GCF_040645635.1 Streptomyces sp. NPDC046727 | reverse complement strand
CAGCCGACCCGCCCGCCCGCGGGGGCTTTCGCGGGTAGCCGACCCGTCCACCTGCGGGGGCTTCCGCCAGGTAGCCAACCCGCCCGCCCACAGGGGCTCCCGCCGGCAGCCAACCCGCCGGCCACGGGGGCTTTCGCCAGCAGCCGACCCGACCGCCCGCAGGGCCTTTCACGGGTAGCCGACGCCCACCCGCGAAGGCTTCCGCCGGGTAGTCGACTCTCCCGACTCGGGGGCTTCCGCCGGTAGCCAACCCACCCGCCCACCGGGGGCTCCCGCCAGCAGCCAACCCGACCGGCCACAGGGGCTTTCGCCAGCAGCCGACCCGACCGCCCGCAGAGCCTTTCACGGGTAGCCGACGCCCACCCGCGAAGGCTTCCGCCGGGTAGTCGACTCTCCCGACTCGGGGGCTTCCGCCGGTAGCCAACCCACCTGCCCGGGGAGGCTTCCGCCAGCAGCCGGCCCAGCCACCCGCAGGGGCTTTCACGGGTAGCCGACCCGCCCACCCGCGGAGGCTTTCGCCAGCGGCCGACCCGCCCGCGCCCAGGGGCTTTCGCCAGCAGCCGACCCGCCCCCGCCCAGGGGCTTTCGCCGGGTAGCCGACCCGACCGCCCGCGGAGGCTTCCGCCAGCAGCCGACCCGCCCGCCCGCAGGGGCCTCCGCCGGTAGCCAACCCACCCACCCGCGAAGGCTTCCGTCAGCAGTCGGCCCGTCCGCGTGCAAGGGCTTCCTGGGCCGGGCAACTCGGCTGGGGCGGCGGGGGCGTTGTCAGTGGGGTGGGCCACCATGGGGGCATGCGTGAATCGACCAGGGCCGTGAACGGACCGACCCGTATCCCCGCCCCCGCCGGGGTCGCCCCCGCCGCCCAGTACTGCCACGTGGTGACCGCGACCGGCCGGCTCGTCGCGGTCTCCGGCCAGCTCGCGCTGGACGCGGACGGCCGGCTGGTCGGAGCGGGCGATCCGGCGGCGCAGGCCCGTCAGGTTTTCGCGAACCTGCAACGCTGCCTGGCCGCCGCGGGGGCCGGCTTCGAGGACGTCGTGAAGCTGACGTACTTCGTCACGGACATGGCCCACATGCCGGCGATCCGGGCGGCCCGCGCCGTCCACATACCCGACGACCGCCTGCCCGCGGCATCCGCCGTGCAGGTGGCCGGGCTGGTGGCGCCGGAGTTCCTGATGGAGATCGAGGCTCTCGCAGTGGTGGCCGAGTGAGTCTCCTGACGGTCCGGGAGATGTCGGCCGCGGACTGCGACCGCGTCTCCGAGATCCGTGTCCGCGGCTGGCAGCACGCCTACCGGGGGCTCATGCCGCAGCCGTACCTCGACGGGCTCAGCGTCACGGCGGACGCCGAGCGGCGGCGGGCCCGGTTCGCGCAGGGCGACGGCTCGGTGGTGAACCTGGTCGCCGAGCGGGGCGGCAGGGTGCTCGGCTGGGCGGCGTACGGGCCGTACCGGGACGGTGAGACGCACACCGGCGACGCCGAGCTGTACGCGATCTACGTCGACCCGGCGCATGTCGGCGGCGGGATCGGGCGGACCCTGCTGGCCGCGTCGATCGAGCGGTGTTCGGCGTACCCGCGCATGCTGCTGTGGGTACTCAAGGAGAACGCCTCCGCCCGCCGCTTCTACGAACGCGCCGGCTTCCGGGCCGACGGCGCGGAGGAGCCCTTCGAGGCGGACGGCGTCCCCGTGCCCGAGGTGCGGTACGCGAGGAGCCTTCGGGGCTGAGCGGGTCTCACCTCGGCTGCTGTTGCGGGAGCCGGGCCAGCGCGTGCACCGCCGCCTCCGCCAGCGCGGGGTGCGCGAGGGCCTCGTTCAGGACCCGGCGGGCGCGGGCGTCGCCGAGCGCGCCCAGGCCCTCCACGCAGGCCAGGGCGACCCGCCGGTAGGGATCGTGCGGGCGCAGCCGCCGCTCCAGGGTGGTGATCAGCGCGGGCACGGACTCCGGTGCACGCAGGACGACCAGGAGCCGTACCGGGTGCAGGGCGTAGGCGACGCGGAGTTCGTTGGTGGCGAGGGCGGCGGCGGCCCGGGCCGTACGCGGGTCGCCGAGCCGGGCGAGGGCGTGCGCGGCGGAGGCGCAGCGCGGTGGATCGCGGTGGTTGAGCAGCAGCACCAGGGCCTCGAAGGCGCGCCGGTCGCCCGCGCGGCCGAGGCGGAACGCGGCCAGTTCCCTGGCCCACAGCGGCTGTCCTGGCGCGGTGAGCACCTCCGCCAGTTCGTCGTGGTCCTCGGTGGCCAGCAGGCGGTCGAACGCCGCCGAGCCGCCCGACTCCCGCCGTAAGCGTTCCGTGAGCGATCGCAACTCTTCGTCCACGAGGACCAGCCTAGGCGGGTCGCGGCGGCCGAGGGAGGTACATCACAAAGTCGGTTCCTCCCGGGGGCTGGCGCGCTCGTTACCCGCCGGTTAAGCTCATACGAGCGAGTAACCCTCTCGCTTTCCGCTGGCGACGGTTTGGTGACGCAGCCGCCGCGAGCGAGCTTTGTCGGTTCGGTACGCCGTAGGTACCGCAGTACGACCCGGCTTCGGGACAGAGCCGGTCGGAAGTTCCGCCGCTGCCGGGCGTGTGCACGCCCGTGGCACCGGCAGTACCGGGCGTGTGCGCTCGCAGCCCGGCAACACCCGCACTCCCTCTCGCACCGCGGTGCGCCCTTCGGCGCACCCGGCGCGCTCCTCGTCGTCACCCTCATTCCTGGAGTCCCGCGATGGCCACTCCCCTGTCCGACACCGCTCTGTCCCCGCAGTCCCCGCTCAAGACGGTCGCCGTCGTCGGCCTCGGCACCATGGGCACCGGCATCACCGAAGTCCTCGCGAAGGCCGGCCGCGAGGTGATCGGCATCGACGTCAGCGAGGCGCAGACCGCGAAGGCGGTCGCCACCCTGGAGGCCGCCACCGCCCGCGCCGTGGCCCGCGGCCGGCTCACCGAGGAGGAGCGCACCGAGGCCCTGGCCAGGGTCCGCACCACCACCGACCTCACCGCGGCGGCCGACGCCGACCTCGTCATCGAGGTGGCCCCGGAGTCGTACGAGATCAAGCAGCAGATCTTCCGGGAGCTGGACGGCATCGTCCGCCCGGAGACGATCCTCGCGACCGGCACCAACGCGCTGTCCGTGACCCGGCTGGCCGCCGACTCGGCCCGCCCCGAACGCGTGCTGGGCCTGCACTTCTTCAACCCCGCACCGGCGATGCGGCTGGTGGAGGTCGTCTCCTCGGTGCTGACCGCGCCGCACAACGTCGCCGCGGTCACCGACCTGGCGATCGAGCTGGACAAGGAGCCGGTCGCGGTCGGCGACCGCCCGGGCTTCGTCGCGGACGGGCTGCTCTTCGGCTACCTCAACCAGGCCGCCGCGATGTACGAGGCCAGGTACGCCTCCCGCGAGGACATCGACGCCGCCATGCGGCTCGGCTGCGGTCTGCCCATGGGCCCGCTCGCCCTGCTGGACCTGATCGGCGTCGACACCGCGCGCACGGTCCTGGAGGCCATGTACGCCGAGTCCCGGGACCGGCTGCACGCCCCCGCCCCGATCCTCAAGCAGCTCAGCGAGGCGGGCCTGACCGGCCGGAAGTCGGGGCGCGGCTTCTACACGTACGAGGCTCCGGGCAGCGGGACGGTCGTCCCGGACGCGCTGACCCCGGCGACGGACGGTCCGCTCACCTCGGGCCGGGAGATCCGCTCGGTGGGCGTCGCGGGCTCCGGCACGATGGCCTCCGGCATCGCCGAGGTGTTCGCCAAGGCCGGGTACGAGGTCGTCCTCGCCGCCCGCAGCGAGGAGAAGGCCCAGGCCGCGAAGGCCCGGATCGGCAAGTCGCTGTCCCGCTCCGTCGACAAGGGGCGCCTGACCGCCGAGGCCGCCGCCCAGACCCTGGACCGGATCACCCCGGCGGGCTCCTACGACGCCTTCGCCGACGTCGACCTGGCCGTCGAGGCGGTCGCCGAGGACCTGGAGGTCAAGCAGCAGCTGTTCGCGACGCTGGACAAGGTGTGCAAGCCGGGCGCGGTCCTGGCCACCACCACCTCCTCGCTGCCGGTCGTCGCCTGCGCCCGCGCCACCTCACGCCCGCAGGACGTGATCGGGATGCACTTCTTCAACCCGGCGCCGGCGATGAAGCTGGTCGAGGTCGTCCGTACGGTGCTGACCGCCGAGGACGTCCACGCGACGGTCCGCGAGGTCTGCGTCAGGATCAAGAAGCACGCGGTGGACTGCGGCGACCGTGCGGGCTTCATCGTGAACGCCCTGCTCTTCCCGTACCTCAACAACGCGATCAAGATGGTGCAGGAGCACTACGCGTCGCTCGACGACATCGACGCGGCGATGAGGCTGGGCGGCGGCTACCCGATGGGTCCGTTCGAGCTGCTGGACGTCGTCGGCCTGGACGTCTCGCTAGCCATCGAGAAGGTGCTGCACCGCGAGTTCCGCGACCCGGGTCTCGCCCCGGCGCCGCTGCTGGAGCACCTGGTGGCCGCGGGCTGCCTCGGCCGCAAGACCGGCCGAGGCTTCCGCGAGTATGCCCGCCGCTGACGGCGCCGGCGACTGGTTCCGGACGGAGCCGGACTGGGGCGGACTGCTCGACCCGGGCGGCTCTCTCCCGCTGGCCCGGCCCGCCGGTCCCCCGCCCTCCACGGGCGGGGGACATCCCGGACCTGCGCATCAACCTGCGCGCATGCAGTACGTTCGGGTCATGTCCCAGCCCGCCAAGTCCTCACGTACACCAGCTACGCCCGACGCGCCGGAAAGTGCCGCAGGCAGTCGCGCCGCCGCCCAGCGGCTCAAAATGCGCCGAGAACTGGCGGCAGCAGCCATGGAGCTGTTCGCGACCAAGGGGTACGAAGCCACCACCGTCGACGAGATCGCCGCCGCCGCCGGGGTCGCCCGGCGCACCTTCTTCCGCCACTTCCGCTCCAAGGAAGAGGCGATCTTCCCGGACCACGACGACACGCTGATCCGCGCGGAGGCGGTCCTCAACGCCGCCCCGGCGCACGAGCATCCGCTCGACACCGTGTGCCGTGGCATCAAGGAGGTCATGAAGATGTACGCGGCGCGGCCGGAGATCTCGGTCGCCCGCTACAAGCTCACGCGTGAGGTGCCCACCCTGCGCGAGGCCGAGATCGCCTCCGTCGCCCGCTACGAGCGCCTGTTCACCCGCTATCTGCTCGGCCACTTCGACGAGCACGCGCACGCCGACGACGCCAACGACGACCCGCTGCTGGCCGAGGTCGCCGCCTCCGCCGTGGTCACCGCCCACAACCACGTCCTCAGGCGCTGGCTGCGGGCGGGCGGCCAGGGGGACGTGGAGGCCCAGCTGGACCACGCCTTCGCGATCGTGCGCAAGACGTTCGGCACCGGTATCGGGGCCGGCCGCGAGACCGCGCCGCGGACCCCGCCGGCCACCGCCGCCACCCAGGGGGAGGTGCTGGTGACGGTGGCCAGGACCGATGCCCCGCTCGACGAGGTGATGCGCACCATCGAGCAGGCGCTCAAGGAGAGGTCCTAATCGGTCGAACCGTGAGAAACGGGCGCGGAAACGCAACGGCTCGCCGAAAGCAGGGGCGCGAAAACAGTCACCGGGCTTCTCGACATTGCT